>DAIMIK010000023.1:11853-28337 GCA_036722795.1 Acidimicrobiales bacterium
GCGGCTTCCTCGTCGGGGCGGTCGTGGAGGGCGGCGGCCTGGTCGCGGCCGGATTGGCCGCGTGTACCTCCCCGGCGCCGGCCGCCAGGCGAGCCGACACCTCGTCGGCCGGCCGGTCCGGTCGGCCCTTCCAGATCACCTGCACCGAGCCCGGGGCACGACCCACGGATCCTGCCGCCTCCCCGACGAGGGCAACCACCTCGACGACGTTCGCCGCTCCCCCCTCCACGACCACGGCGTCCGCAAAGTGGCCGGCCGCCCGGAGCAGGTCCGGGTGCACCGGGACCCCCGGTCCGGCGAAGACAACGATCGGCACCCCACCGGGCTGTACCGGGGCCGGGCGGTTCAGGGCACCGTCGACCTCGTAGAACCGTCCGGTGAAGCGGGGTGTTTCGTCCTCGAGGACAGCGCGGCACACCTGCAGCCGTTCGCCCAGCCGGTCTGCCTCCTGCCCGCCGGGCCCCGCGCCCCACCCGAGGGTCAGCACGGCCCGGCCGTGGGAGATGACATCGACAGCGGTGACGATCTTGGCCAGCATCGCGGGGGCACGCCGTTCCCCTCCGGGCGGAACCGCCCCCAGGCGGAGGGACCGGCTGCGGGCCGCCAGGGCCCCGAGGAGCGAGTACGCCTCGTAGGCGTCGCCGTCGGGGACCGGTCTCCCGCCGGAATCCGGCGGGAGACCGCGGGTCGACCTTCCCGGCACTTCGCCGACGAACACCGCGTCGAAGCCGGCACGTTCGGCGGCCCCTGCCACCGCAGCCGCACGTTCGAGCAGACCGCCCCCGACCGGGACAGCGGCGAAGCTGTCGACCCATAGCCCCAACCGGGTCACCGCCGGCTGGCCCGGAGAGGCGCTCCCGTTCACGTGCACAAGGGTACCGGGCTCGCCTCGACCACCATGGGTAGCCGTTCGACCACACTCTGCACTAGCATCTTCTGCAGGTAGCGGACCGTCGACCCGGAGGGGACGATGCAACACCGAATGGGCGCGCGCAGTGACTCACGCGCCGATGATCTCGGCTTCTCGATGGTGGCCACTGTCCTCAGCCTGCTCGGAGTCGCCATCCTGAGCGCCCTCCTCCTCGGCTCGGTGCTGAAGTCGGGGAGCAGCTCGAACACCAGCATCAACAACGCCCCCGGCGTGGCCGCGGCAAACGGCCTCCAGGCCCAACAGGCACTATCGACCGGCCTGACCGCGGCCGACTCGGCAGCAGCGAGCCAGGGCGGGTACGGCTCTCTCGACCTCTCCACGCTGGCTGCGTCCGAACCCTCCCTCACCTTCGTGTCCGGGACCTCCGCCAATGCGTCGACCGTCAGCGTCGCCATCGTCACCGACGGGAGCGGGAGCATCACCATGGCCGACCGTGCCTCGGACGGCACCTGCTGGTTGGTGTGGCGCTCACCGGGCTCGCCCGCATGGTACGGGGCGCAAACCGGGCTGGCCAGTTGCACCGCACCGGCCCTCGCCTCTACACCCACCGCCGGACCGGTGTCGTCGTCGGCCATCGGTTGGCAGCAGGGGGGCTTCCCGGCGACCTGAGACGGGCCGGGCATCCCCTACCGCCTCGACCACCAGCCCGCCCCGGAGCGAAGCGCACCGCTCTCGACCAGCTGCCCACAGGCCTCGGCCGCAGCGGCGATGGACAGGTCGGTGCGGATGAGGATCGTCTCGAAGGCGGTGGGCGTGTCATCGACCGACTCCCACACCGTCCGCTGGGAGGGCGTCATCGACGCCGACGTGCCTCTCCCGACGCCCTCCGAGGCGCGCTGCCCGGCCGGGGCCCGATCCGAGCCGGACCGGTGCGCCCGGGGGAACGGTGGGACCTCGGGGGACGGGGGCGCACCGGCACAGGCGTCCTGCCCGGCACGGGCCAGGGAGACCGCCACCAGCACGTCGGTCGCATCGCGGACCGGGACGCACCCGTCGACCAGGAGGCCGTTCGTCCCCGCGGAGGCCCGACTGTGGACGGAGCCGGGGACGGCGCACACGGGGATGCCCCGGCGGGCTGCGGCCTCCGCGGTGTACAGCGACCCCCCGCCGTGGTGACTCTCGACCACGACCACCACATCGGACAGTGCGGCGATGATCCGGTTGCGGGCCGGAAACACCCCCGGGTGTGGCTGGGTCCCCAACGCCGACTCGGAGAAGACCACCCCGCGACCGGCCACCCGTGCCCACAGCTCGCGGTTCGAGGGCGGATAGACGACATCCAGCCCGGTTCCCACCACGGCCACCGGGGGCCCGGTGGCATCGGACCCCCCACACAGGGCTCCGGCGTGGGCCGCACCGTCGATGCCCCGGGCCAGGCCGGACACGACCACCACCCCGTGCTCCGCCAACCCGGCGGCCAGCTCCGAGGCGACCTGGCGTCCGTAGTGGGTGGCCGAGCGGGTCCCCACGATCGCCACCCGGGCCCGCCTTTCCACCACGGCCGGGTCTCCGCTGGCGAAGAGGACGGCCGGTGCGCCCGGGTCGCCGGCCAGCATCGACGGATACCCGGCCCCACCGGGCAGCAAGATCCTCACGTCCGCTCCGGCATAGCGCCGGCCGACGTCGTCGACATCGGTCCTCCTCGCCGGTACGGCGAACTTCCGACGGGGGTCGGCCGGGTGGGTGCCCGCCTTCACCGACTGCCAGGCCAGCGCCGGGCCGAAGCCGTCCAACAGCTTGGCCAGGCGCACCGGAGTCATCCCGGGCAGGCCCGCCAGTGCACCGGCGTGGGACTCGGCCTCGGCGAGGTCGCTCATCGGGGTCCACGCCCGGTGAGCAGATGGCGTTGGCCACGGAGCAACAGGGCCTCACGGACGTGGGGCTCACCGATGACCTCGCCGGCACCGTCGAGGTCGGCAATGGTACGGGACAGTCGATGCACGCGGTGCAGCCCTCGGGCGCTGAGTGCGCCCGACCGGATCTGGCGCTCGACGATGGCGGCGGCCCCCCTGCTCAGGGGAGCGTCGTCGGTAAGGCGCGGGCCGGCCAGATCGGCATTGACGTGGACCCCACGCTCGGCGGCCCGCGCCCGGGCCCCGGCCACCCGGGCTGCCACGGTCGCCGAGCCCTCCGCCGACGGCCGGCCGAACAGTTCGTGGGCCAGTGGGCGGTCGACCCGGATGGTGATGTCGAAGCGATCGAGGAACGGGGCCGAGAGCCGCCGGGCGTAGCGCTCCCGTGCCGCACCGCTGCAGCGGCAGGCCCCGGGGGCACCCCCCTCCCCGCACGGGCAGGGGTTCATCGCCCCCACCAGGATGAACCGGGCCGGGAAACTCGTCGACCCCCGGGCCCGGCTGACCCGTACCTGACCCTCCTCGAGCGGTTGGCGGAGCGCGTCGAGGACCACCGCCGGGAACTCACCCAGTTCGTCGAGGAAGAGGACCCCGCCATGGGCCAGGCTGATCTCGCCCGGGCGCATCCAGGTGGTCCCGCCGCCGATCATCGCCACCGGCGACACACCGTGGTGGGGGGCACGGAACGGTGGCTCTTCGATCAGTCCCCCCTGGGGCAGCGGGAGGCCGGCGACCGAATGGATCCGGGTGGCCTCCAGCGCCGTGGGCCGCTCGAGGCCGGGGAGCAGGCCGGCCAACCGGTTGGCCAGCATCGTCTTCCCCGAGCCCGGCGGACCGACCAGCAGGAGATGGTGCCCGCCGGCCGCAGCCACCTCGAGTGCCCGACGCGCCAGCCGCTGCCCTCGGACGTCGGCCAGGTCGGCGGCGTGCAGGCGCCCGGGAGGCCCCGGTGCGGCACGGACCGATCGACCGAAGGTGGTGCCCGACGCGACCCAGGGTCGGCGGCCCGACAGCCGGTCGACCAGGCCGGCGAGGGTGGCCGACACGCGGATGTCGCACTCCCCCGCCAGCGATGCCTCGCGGGCGCTCGCCTCGGGTACCACCAGTCGGTGCCGGCGGAGGGCCTCGGCCAGCACCACCGTCCCCGGCACTCCCCGCAACGAGCCGTCGAGCCCCAGTTCCCCCACGAAGGCCATGCCCTCCACTGACCGCGGAGGGAGCGCGCCCGAGGCAACCAGCACCCCGACGGCGATGGGCAGGTCGAGGCCCGCGCCCCCCTTGCGCATCCCCGACGGGGCGAGGTTGACGGTCACCCGCCGGAGCGGCCACGGCAGCCCGCTGGACAGCAGGGCGGCACGGACCCGGTCACGCGACTCGCGCACCGCGGCATCGGGCAGTCCCACCACGGTGAACCCGGGGAGCCCGTTGGACACGTGGACCTCGACGGACACCTGGGTGGCGTCGACCCCGACCAGGACGGCGGATGGAATGGCGGCGATCACGGTGCCTCCGATCGGCACGGTCCGGGCGGGGATCGCCGGGCTCGGGCTCGGGCACTCCGTCGGACGCTGACGGGGAGGGCCGCTCCTCTGGGGTGCGTGCGGCCGCTCGAGGCACCGTGGGCACCCTACGGCTGGGGTGTCACACCGGACGTAGGCAGTCCGGCGGAGGGGTGCCTAGTCGTCCTCGCCCCGGGCCTCTTTGGCGATTCGAGACGCAATCTGCGGCGAGAATCCCCAAACCCCGCTCAATTCATCGATTGTCATCCCTCTTTCGATCGCAAGTGCGAAGACCTTCAGGCGCATTTCCTTACGACGGTGATCGAGATGTACCAGTGAGTCGTTGATCTTCTGACGGCTCTCTCCCGGGTGCACATCGATGAGTGCTGAGGCCACATCTTCACCTCGGGCGACCTTGTTCAAGGCTGAGCGGATGTCTCGCTCGGTCTCCCGCATGGCCCTGCGGGCCTGCGCGAGAGCTGACAGCAACTCCACGACGCTCTCGATGGCCTCGCTCTCTGCGCTCGACATGGCTGCAATCATCCCAGTGTCGACCGATCAAGTATAGGGGTGTCTGAGATTTCGCTGCGCCATGTCGGGTTGGCTCGGTACGCGGGAAGTGGCTGCGCAGCCACGACGACGCGACTCCGTCATCTGTCTGACCAACGAGTACCGACTGGTCGCCTGACCAGTCCGAATGAGATTTGCGGCACCCACGGGCTCTCATTCCAACAATCTGATTCCCTGGGGACTGCCCCACCCCACCGTTGAGGATGCCTCCGGCGACGTGAGACGGGGCGAACGTTCTGGGATACGGCAACACCGTCGATCTGTGCGGCTGCTCTCGTGGCGGAACTGCTCCAGGCCGGGCATTCGGAGCTGGGTCCCGCTCCCCGGCAAGCGAGTCGTGACTCCGCTCAGCCGGAACGCTCCTGCACCTTGAGTGTGTCCACGTGCTGCTCCATCGAGATGACCTTGCCGTCACGGAGTGTCCAGACGTGCGCCATCTGCACCTCGGCGGGCTTGCCCGTCGAGTGCTGTTTCCACGTGTAGGTGCCGAGCGCGACGACAGTATCGCCTTCGGCGACGAATCGGGTGGGGGTAACGGTAAAGCCGTCGCCGATCTCACCGAGTCGCATGAACACGCCGTCGACGACCGCTTGCGGCCCCACGTATGTGCCGTGGAGCGGGAAACCCTCTGCCTCGGTCCACTCGATCTTGTCGTCCATCGCTGCGAGTACCTTGGGCACGTCTCCCTCGGCGAAGGCCTCGTACGCGCCCTGGATGATCTGCTTGTTGGTCGGCATCGCTCTCCCCCGTCGTCTGCGGCCGGCCGACAAGATCGAGCGGTTCGACCCACGGCGACACCGGTCAGCCGGTTCTTCAGAACTCAGTATGCACGGCACTGGGCCTGACGTCGACTGCCAGTAGTCTGAGCAGCGCATCAACCGGGAGATGGCGTGGCGGAAGGGGACCTCCACGGAACACACACCTGCCGCTCCCGCACGCGTGTGGGCACCCGAGCCCGAGCAGAACCCCCGTCCCACAACGCGCGTCGGCAGCGCCGATGCGGTATCACCGATGTGCCGTACAGCCACATCTATCCGGCGATCGGGGGAACCCATGCGCCGGGGTAGCAGGCTGAGGCTATGAGCGAAAGCAGCTACCAGGGTTCAGGACGATCCAGCACTTCTCACCGTCGAGCGGGGATGGCCCCGAGCGCGTACGGCATGTCCCGCCACTCCTGCGTCGGGTTGCAGACACGATCGAGGGGCTGGGGGGTGTCGACATCACAGGCATCACATTCGGAACTGAAATCACGGCAGACGGCCCGGAGCACTACCCGGCTGTCTACTTCGACGCCAGGTCGAGTAGCACCCTGCTGACGTGCCCGCCCAACCGATGGCGTTGTGGGGCTATGCCGAATTCCACATGACAGGGACACCGGGCGGGCGACTTTGGCGAATGCCCGTCTCCGGTGACCGAGTGCTTGGCGCCGCGGACCGCCCTGCCGGCGTCCGCGGGTGAGCTGGTCAGCTGTCGGCGGCCAGCGGGGCCGCATCCAGTGCGCAGTGGAGACACGCTACGGGCTCCCGGGTGCCGGGCCTCGGCGGTCTCCCGGCGGGCCCGTCGACCGGATTACGGATCCAGAGCGCGGCGACGACCCCGCCGACCGCGCACAGGGAGCCGGAGATCAGCACAGCCGACCGGAACCCGGTCGAGAACTCGGAGGGGTGAAGGTAGCTCGTCCCGGAGATGCCGGCCATCGCGGGCAGCACAGCCACAGCGATCAGTCCTCCCACACGGGCCACCGAGTTGTTCACCGCCGAGGCCAACCCGGAGTGCTCGTCGGGCACGGCCCCGAGGGCGGTCGCCGTCAGCGGCGCAACCGTGATTGCCAGCCCGAGACCGAAGACGAGCACGGCGGGCAGCACACCGGTCACGTACGAGGAGTCGCTGGCGGTGCGCGCCAGCAAGGCGAGACCGCCACCCACCACCATGGGGCCCACACCCATCTGCAGCCGCGGCCCGATCCGGCCGGCCAGGCGGCCCGATCGGGCGGAGAGGAGGAGCATCACCAGCGTGAGCGGCAGGAGCGCCACGCCCGACTCGAGCGGGGAGTAGCCGTCGACCACCTGCAGCTGCACGGGAAGGAGAAAGAGGGTGCCACCGAGCGCGCCGTAGACGACGAACGTCACGACATTGGTGACCGTGAACTGGCGGACCTGGAAAACCTCCAAGGGGAGCATGGGGGCGTCCGACGACCGTTCGACGAGCACGAAGACGACGGAGCCGACAAGGCCGAGGGCCAGCATGGCCACCACAGCAGCGCTGGACCAGCCCAGAGTAGGGCCCTCGATGAGGCCGAAGGTGATCCCTGCCAGGGCAACTACGGCCAGGCCGGCGCCGAGGGCGTCGACGCCGCGCGTCGCCGTCGGATCGCTCGACTCGGATATGTGCCGGGCCGACAGCAGGAGCACGATCCCCCCGACGGGAACGTTGATGAGGAAGATCCACCTCCACGAGGCCGCCGCGATCAGGTAGCCGCCGAGCAACGGGCCCGCGGCTGTCGCCACCCCGCCTAGCCCGGACCACGAGCCGATTGCCCGGCCCCGGTCGTCGGGATCGAACGACGACTGGATGATGGCCAGACTGCCGGGGGTGAGAAGCGCGGCGCCGGCGCCCTGGAGGACCCGGGTGGCGATGAGCACGGTGGCGTCTGGGGCCAGGGCGCATGCCGCCGAGGCGAGGGTGAACCACACCACGCCGATCGAGAACACTCGGCGCCGGCCGTACTGGTCCCCGAGCGAGCCGCCGAGCAGCAGGAGTGCCGCCAGCGAGAGGGTGTAGCCGGTGACCACCCACTGCAGCGTCCCGAGTGACGCGTGGAACTCCCGTCCGATGGTCGGCAGGGCGATGCCCACCACCGTGGCGTCGATGGCCGCCATGCTTGATCCGAGCACCGTGGCCCCAACGACCCAGCGTCCCGCCGGAGTGTCGAGTCGCAGGAGTGTCATCGTGCGTGCGCACAACCTTTCAGAGACGGGCGACTGCCCGCACTGGGCGGAGATCCGGTGCTGTGCCGGGTCCTCCCGAATGTAGGTGCCCGGTGTCTGCCTCCGTCCGGCCTCCAAGGCGCTTGCGGCCGGGCTGACCGGAGTGGGTGGAGCGGGCGAAGGACAATCAGACCTGCCGCGGTGCGTTCAGCGCCGCTGCAGGAGTCCCCGGACGTACGCCGCTTGGCCCACGTGCTGGAGGTCGTCGGCGACCACGCTTACGAGGCGGACGCTCATCGTCACCGGTGGGTCCCAGCCTGGGTCCACTACCCGGGTGAGGTCGGACTCTGAAAGGGATCGCACGTACTCGAGCGTCCCGGCGTGGACGTCCTCGAAGTAGCCGAGCAGGGAGGAGGCGTCGGCAGTGACCGCGGCCACCATGTCCGGGCCGTGGCCGTAGCCGGTGTCCGACGCATCGAAGGGAAGCGAAAACCGCTCGGCCCATCCGTTTGCCATCCACACCTGTTCGCTATCAGTGAGCCCGGCAACATGACTGTCTTGAATGCGGGTCAGGTGCCACACCAGCCAGGCGATCGAGTTGGACTCCGGATCGGGACGAAACGCCAGCTCATCGGCCGACAGGCCGTTGACTGCTGGATGCACGGCGTCGCGAATTCTCTCAAATGTGTCCACCAGCAGGTCCGTGCTCGTCATCGGTTTCCTCCTCCGCCCAGCCCGGTCAGCACTCTCCCCAGGTGAGGGCGTGGACCGGCGCACATGGCCAGGATGTCCAATCTACTGAAGCTTCCGAAGCCAGCATCTCGCCAGGCAGCCGCCCTGTATACCTTGAGCCTGACCCCGTTGCCCGTCTCGGCCTGCTCTGGTCGACCGAAAGGCACTGGGCACAGCCGGTCGGGTAGAGCTGACAGGTACTGGAGTTGACCCGCATCGACGCGCACGTTGGCCTTCGGTGAGGTGGGCTGGTTTGGCAAACCACCGCTGCGGTTGACGTCCCGACCAGACCATGGTGGTGGCATCTCTCAGCGCACCGGCCCGGGACCAGCGGCCTATCTCACCACCCGGCGTAGGCATGGGCACAACCTTCTCGGATACCTTCCGCACGCCAATGGCCGTACACCCTTGGCGACGCCCCTTGGGCGCCGCCACAATGGAGCAATGTTCCTGACCATTCGCAATGCCGTCAGGTCGGACATGGAAGGGCTTCAAGGGGTTTTCCGGCGGGCATCACTCTTCAATGAGAATGATCGAGAACATCTGGTCACTCACCCTGAGTCAATGGTGCTCGCCGATGATGGCGTCCGAGAGCAGCGGACAAGGGTCGCCGTGGATTCGAGCGGATCCATTGTCGGGTTCGCCTCGTATCTGATCTCCGGCAACGTGGCCGAGCTTGAAGACCTATTCGTCGACCCGCCGTGGATGAGGCGCGGCGTAGGACGGGCTTTGGTCGTCGACATTGCGTCACTTGTGCGTGAGCAGAGTTTCGAAACGTTAGAAGTGACCGCCAACCCGCATGCCATGGCATTCTACGAGCACATGGGTTTTGTGGTTGACCAAGTCGTCGACACGGAGTTCTACCCGGCTCCCCGCATGCACAGGCGTACCGACTGAGGACACGGGTGCCTCACTGACCCATTGTTCGGGGTCTCCTGCCGCACCGGAACCGGGCGGTATCGGCACATTGCGAACGTCCAGGCAGCAGTTAGGCCAGCGGCGGCCCTGTGACTTCGACGCCGAAGGAAGCTGCGTGTTCCAGCCAACCGGGAATGTTGGGCGGGGCCGTAGGAAGTACCGGCTCCGATGCAACCTCTCCGACCTTCTCGTACAGGCCTTCAATGCCACCGGGGAGGGCGATGGCGAGCATGGTCGCTCCGTCGGGTCCGGACTTGAAGGCGTGCGGCATATCCTTTGGGAGAAACACGAACCCTCCCACCTCGCAATCCAACTCGTCCTCTCCGCAGCGGAACTTCATGGCACCTCGGAGGACATAGTTCAGTTCAGCCTCACGTCGATGGATGTGCATCGGGGGACCGACATTCGGCGGGAAGGTCACCTCCATAGCCGAGCAGATGCCTCCTGTTTCGTCAGCCGAAGCCTTTACCGTCATGAGCATCCCCATGGTCCAGAGATGCCGCCCAGCGTCAGGATCGAGGAGCACAGCACGGTCAGGGCTCTTTGTCATCGTCGGCCCATCATGCACCATCGCAGCTCCCGACCCCCGACGAGCGCATATTGCCGGTTTCGGAGTGGCCTGTCACCTTTCTATGGGACAGCGCTGGAACCTGCACCAGCCAAGGCGGATCGCCTTCAGCGGTGCTGACGGTCTGGCCGGGCCCCCCTAGTCCCGCAGCCGGCGCTTGGGGATACCTGCTCACTGCCGCGATAATGCATGGGTGTCAAAGCTCACGTTCTCAGATTCCGTAGTCATCGACCGTCCAGCAGATTTCATCTACGACATGGTCTCCGACGTGACCCGGATGGGCGAATGGAGCCCCGTATGCAGAGCGTGCTGGTGGGACGGGGGCGACGGCCCCCACGTTGGCGCATGGTTCACAGGTCGAAATGCGACACCCGAGCGGACCTGGGAGACCCGATCCCAAGTGGTGGCGGCAGAACGCGGGCGAGAGTTCGCCTTCGTTGTCGGGGGGAATCGGGTCCGTTGGAGCTACACCTTTGCTCCCGTCGCTAAAGGCACCGAGGTCACGGAAACATGGGAGTTCCTCCCGGCTGGAATCGCGATGTTTGAGGAGCGGTTCGGAGACGAGGCCCCCACCCAAGTCGCTAGTCGCACCGAGGCGGCCCGGCAGGGGATTCCGGTGACCCTTGAAGCGATCAAGAGGGTCGCTGACGCGGAGTAACCGCCGTTCGATTTCCCGAATGGCGTGGAGATCGAAGTGGTCCCTGACTCGGCGTTCGAGGGCACTTCGATTCCCATGAGCACGGTCTCACCACTCGTTGTAATCTTCGAGCATCGTCAAACAAAAGGGGGATGTCATGCTCGTTTGCACGACTTGGAAGGCTCGGCCGCTCTCACCCGATCAGTCACAACGAATGATGCAGACATGGGGAAAGATCGAGGCGTCGACGGCCGAGAGCACCAGTGTGGAGAGGGTCTGCTGGTACATCGCCAGCGACGGGTCGGGCGGCATGACAGTGGTCAAAGCCGTCGATCCCGACGCCGCCAGCGCCTTCGAGCTTGAAACCAGTCTCGCGCTGGGCGAGTTCCTGGAACTTGAGTCGAAGGTCGTACTCGATCTTGATGCGGCGATGCCTGCAATTCTCAAAGGCATGGAGTACATCAACGGCTGACCGAAGGTGGCGTGGCCTGCGCCCCTCCCTGGGGTGCGCCACGCTTTCGGGTGCGCTCCTCCACAGGTACCCTGACAGACCACAGCTTCGTAATACGTATCCCCACCAGCATCCTTGTCCCGGTCGCCACCACGCTCAATGCTGACGGTTCGGTTGGCAGCGTTCAGGTTGGCCACAGCGACTAGGTCAATCCGTGCGTTTCTTCCATTGCTGAACGGTGAGAAAACTATCCCAGATGTGTTCAGGAACACCTTGCCGGGAGATAAAGAAAATGCGATCTGGTGTGGGTCACCTTGCCGAACCGAAACCTTGGCGGGGCGAGGTTGACGGTCACCCGCCCGAGAGACCGCTGCAGCCCGCTGGACAGCAGGGCGGCACGGACCCGGTCATGCGATTCGCGCACCGCGGCATCAGGCAGTCCCACGACGGTGAACCCGGGGAGCCCGTTGGACACGTGGACCTCGACGGACACCTCGGTGGCGTCGACCCCGACCAGGATGACGGATGGAATGGCGGCGATGACGGTGCCTCCGATCGGCACGGTCCGGGCGGGGATCGCCGGGCTCGGGCTCGGGCACTCCGTCGGACGCTGACGGGGAGGGCCGCTCCTCTGGGGTGCGTGCGGCCGCTCGAGGCACCGTGGGCACCCTACGGCCGGGGTGTCACACCGGACGGCCGTCGCCCGGTGGACGCGGTGTCAGTGCCCTTCGAAGTGTGGCCGGCGCTTCTGGACGAACGCGGCGATGGCCTCCGCGGTGTCGGCCGTGCCGAAATTCACCGCCTGTGACCGCGACTCCTCCTCCAGGGCCTGGTCCATCGAGATGTTGAAGGAATTGTTGAGCATGGTCTTGGTCATGGACAGCGCCAATGGGGGGCCCTCTGCCAGGCGCCTCGCCCAGTCGTCGACGAACGCATCCAACTCGGCTGCCGGCACAACACGGTTGACCAGGCCGAACTCGGCTGCCTGCCCGGCATCGATGATGTCCGCGAAGAAGGCGAGCTCCTTGGCGCGGTGCAGGCCGATGAACCGGGGAAGGAGCCACGATGCACCGAAGTCCACCGACAACCCCCGCTTGGAGAAGATCTGCGAGAACCTCGCCGTGTCGGAGGCGACCACCAGATCGCACCCGAGGGCCATGCTCATTCCGGCACCGGCCGCCACCCCGCCCACTTTGGCGATGGTCGGCTTGGGGAACCGGTGCAGCCGCAGGGCCACGTCGGCGAGCGCCCGCAGCTGGGCCAGGTAGGGATCCCCCGGGCGTCCTGCGACGTCGGACGGATCGCCGAGGTCGGCGCCGGAGCAGAACGCGCCCCCCGCACCGGTGAGGACCATCACCCGATCGTGGCGATCGGCGGCCACGTCCTCGAAGGTCGCCATCAGTTCGCGCCACATCGTTCCGTTGGCTGCGTTCTTGCGCGCCGGGCGGTTCATGGTGACCGTGACCACGCCGTCGTCGCGCTCCACGATGAGGGTCTCGAGCTCGTTGGGCATTCCCGGAGCCTAGGGCGTCGGCCGGTGGACCTCCTCGACGCGGAGCCCCACCGGAAGCGTTGGCCCCGGGTGGCCCGGGATCAGAACGCGTCCTCGATGACCTCGACGCGGCCGGCGGTGATCGAGACCACGTCGAACCGGACCTCGACCCGGGCCCTGCCCGATGCCGGGGTCAGCTCGGACAGCCACCGGGACGCCAGCCGGCGGATCCGGCGCTGCTTGGCCTCGAGCACCGACTCCGCCCCCGTTCCGAACCGGTCGCTCGAACGGGTCTTGACCTCGCAGAAGGCCACCGTCTTCCCTCGGCGCACGATCAGGTCCACCTCGCCCTCCCGCCGGCGCCAGTTGCGCTCGAGGACCTCGTACCCCTGCTCCTCGTACCACTGCGCCGCCGACTCCTCGCCTTCGGCACCGAGGACCCGGCGTGGATCCGGACGGTCCCCCCCGTCGGCCGGGGAGCGCCCGGCGGCGCCTCCGCTCAAAGATCCTTCTCGGGGAGCCGCTCGATGTTCACGTCGCGGAATGTCAGGATCCGCACCGAGGGGACGAAACGGGCAGGGCGGTACATGTCCCAGACCCACGCGTCCTGGAGATTGACCTCGACACAGGCCGGCGAGGTGTCGGAGCGCACCGTGACGTCGACCTTGTTGGCCAGATAGAAGCGCCGCTCCGTCTCCACCACGTAGGCAAACAGGGGGACGACCGCCCGGTACTCATGGACCAGGGCCAGCTCGATCTCCGACTCGTACCGCTCGAGATCCTCCTCGCTCATGACCGGGTGTACCACAGGAGGGGGCCGCCCGCGGGCACGGTGGGTGTGGCGACGCCGTGCCCTCCCGGGGTGGCGATGATCAGCACGGCGGACGCGGGCAGCCGACCATCCCGGTCAGGCGCGAGCAGACCGCCGCTCCTTGATCTTCGCAGCCTTGCCGTGGCGCTCACGCAGGTAGTACAGCTTGGCCCGACGGACGTCGCCCAACGAGACGACTTCGGTCAGGGCGATCACCGGGGAGTGCACCGGGAAGGTGCGCTCCACGCCCACCCCGAAGCTCACCTTGCGCACCGTGAAGGTCTCGCGCACTCCGGTGCCCTGGCGCCGCACCACTGCGCCCTGGAAGACCTGCACCCGCTCACGGGTGCCCTCCACCACGCGAACGTGGACCTTGACGGTGTCGCCCGGTCGGAAATCGGGGATGTCCTCACGCAGGCTGTCGCGGTCGATGATGTCGGTCGGGTTCATGGGACGCGTCTCTCCGCAGATTGTTCGAACTCTCCCCCGCCGGGTGCCCGCCCGACAGTCCTCACCGGCGAGTCCTGTGCATCACGGGCCTTCGATGCGAACACCGGTGACGCCGGTGCCAACGAGGCTCACCAATCGTAGCCGTGATCGCGCAGGTGGCGCACCTCACCGTGCTCCACCAGGAGTTCGACCTCCTCGTCGGTGAGCCCACCCCGTGCCGCCATCAGATCGGGGCGCCGCTCGAGGGTCCGGACCAGCGCCTGGACGTGACGCCACTGGTCGACCCGGCCGTGGTCCCCGGAGCGGAGCAGCTCGGGCACCTCCCACCCCCGGAACTCGGCCGGGCGGGTGTACTGGGGATACTCGAGCAGGCCGGCCGAGAAGCTCTCGTCCTCCGCCGACCGGTCGTTCCCGAGCACGCCGGGGAGCAGGCGGGTCACGGCCTCGACCACCACGAGGGCAGCCAGCTCGCCGCCGGCGAGCACGAAGTCCCCCACCGACAGCTCGTCGTCGACCAGGTGATCGGCCACCCTCTGGTCCACCCCCTCGTAGCGCCCGCACAGCAGCGAGAACCCCTCCAACGACCCTGCCAGCTCGCGGGCGACCCGCTGGTCGAACCGTCGGCCCGACGGGGACAGCAGGATCAGCGGCCGGGGCAGTCCGCCGGGTGATGCGGCCACCGACTCCACCGATTCGAAGACCGGTTCGGGGGCCAGCACCATTCCGGCCCCTCCCCCGAACGGGGCGTCGTCCACCGAACGGTGCGCATCGTGGGCCGCATCCCGCACATCGTGGACGCGCAGGTCCAACTGCCCGCGGGCGCGGGCGCGTCCGAGGATTGAGGCGTCACCGTAGTGGTCGATGACGTCGGGGAAGAGCGTGAACACGTCGATCCGCGTGGGCATCGGAGGGCTCAACCGAGCTCGAGCAGGCCGTCGGGGATGTTCACCGTGATCCGCACTCCGGGCTCCGTTTCCACCACGAAGCGGAGTGGGATCAATGCCCCTCCTGTGAGCACCAGGAGGTCGCTGGCCGGATTGGCCTCGACCCCCTCGACGGTCCCCAGGGGCCGACCGGTGGCGTCCTCGACCCGGGACCCGATCAACTCGTGGACCCAGAGCTGGTCCGGATCGTCCAGCGGTGGTGCGAACAGTTCGGTTCCCCGCAACCGGTCGGCGGCGTCGATGCCGGCCACCGCGTCGAAGGTCACGATGAACCGTCCCAGGTGGGGCGACGAGCGGACCACCCGGTACTGCGTGCCCGCTACGTCGCGGAGGACCGACCCGGCGGCCACCCGCTCTTCGCGGTTGGTCGACAGCGCCACGATCACGTCACCCCTCAGCCCGTGGGGCTTGACCACCCGCCCCACCAGGAGCAGGGGGGGCCCATCGCCGTTCCGCCCCGTCCGACCGGGGGACGGGGGTCGCTCCCCGGTGCCACCACCGTCGGAGCGGGCCGGGGTGGTTGCCAAGGTGCGCGACTCAGTCGTCGACGATGTCGACGCTGGTCTGGACCCCGTCTCGTGCGCCGGCGGCGGCGACCACCGTCCGGATGGCCTGGGCCACCCGGCCCCGGCGACCGATGACACGACCCATGTCGTCCGGGGCGACGTGGATGCGGAACCGCACCGAGTCCCCCCGCTCCTCAGTGTTGATGACCACTGCATCGGGGTCGGAGGTGATCGAGGTGACCAGATAGGTCACCACGGCCAACGGCGTCCCGCCCGAGACCCGGTTGCCGGCATCGTCGTCGTGATCGTCGACCTCGTCGATCACGTTGCCATCCTCAACGGGGTCGAGGGTCAGGTCGTCGGTCACTTGGCTGCCTTGGCCGTCTCGAACTCCTCGAGCGCGCCGGACCGCTTCAGCAGCTTCTCGACCCGCTCGGTCGGTTGGGCTCCCTGGGCCAGCCACTTGACCGCCTTGGCGTTGTCGATCTCGACCACGGCATCGGGCTCGGCCAACGACTTCCCTCGTGGGGCGTACGTGCCCACGATCTCGATGAATCGTCCGTTGCGGGGCGAGCGACTGTCCGCCGCCACCAGCCGATAGGTCGGCTGCTTCTTCTTACCGATCCGCACGAGGCGGAGCTTTACTGCCACGGTGTACTCCTCTGCATTGTGTCGATAGCGCCCGACAGTCTCCCACCAATGCGGGGGTCGACGTGCAAACGGGCTCGTTCATGGGGCTTTGGGTCGTGATCCGGCCAGAATCCTCCCCCTGGTCGGTCCTCGGCGCCGGTCATCGGGCCTTCGGCGTGACCCGGCCGCCGCCCTTGCCCTTCTTGCCGCCCTTGCCCTTCGCCTTCGAGCCGCCGCGGGATCCTCCCTGTGCCCCCGAGGTGGCGAACGACCCACCGTCAAGGGCACCGGGGCCTCCTCCCGCTCCGGTCAGGGAGGCAAGGTCGCCCCCCCCGCTCACCTCGGCCAGCTCGGCCATCGCCTGGGGTGACATCTTCGGGCCGCGCCCGAACAGCCCGCCGAGGCCCCCCATGGCTCCGGACATGCCCCCCTTGCCCAAGCCCTTCATCATCTTCTGCATCTCCTTGAACTGCTTGAGGAGGGCATTCACCTCGGAGGTCGCCGTCCCGCTGCCGTTGGCGATCCGAACCCTCCGGGCCCCGTCGATGATGGCCGGGTCCACCCG
>DAIMIK010000024.1:0-28199 GCA_036722795.1 Acidimicrobiales bacterium
CCCAGCCGCCCTTCGACAACCTCAAGATCCGCCAGGCGGCAGCCATGGCCATCAGCTCCGCCCAATACACCAAAGTCATCAACAAGGGGATCGACCCGACCTCCAACGGCCCGTTCGTCAGTGGTTCGCCCTACTACCTCACCGAAAACGGCTACCCGGCGCCGAACCCGGCCAAGGCCAGGCAACTGGTGCAACAGGTGCAACAGGAGACGGGCCAGCCGGTGGCGGTGGGCATCGAGCACACGCCCGACGCCGGCACGACGATCATCGCCGAGTACCTGCAGCAGCAGCTGGTGGTGGTGGGGATGAAGGTCACCCTCCATCCCGTCCAACAGGACCAGCAGATCAACACCGCCCTGCTCGGCAAGTTCCAGGCCCAGGTCTGGCGGCAGTTCGGGGCCATCGACCCCGACTTGAACTACATCTTCTGGAGCCCGACCACCATCAATCCGGGGTTCTCCATCAACATGGCCCGCAACAACGACCCGGCCATGGAGACCGCCCTGCTCCAGGGCCGCCGGTCCCCCGCCCAGGCCGATCGGAACACCGCCTACCAGCAGGTGAACAAGTTGATGGGTTCGGACATCCCCTACATCTGGACGGGCCGCACGGTGTGGTCGTGCGGTGCCCAGCCCAAGGTGCAGAACTTCGACAACCCGACCACCCCCTCGGGGCAGCGGGCGTACGGGTTCGTCACTGGGGCGGTCTGGCCCACCCAGATCTGGCTCAGCTCCTGATCACCCCCTGCCGATCCGCTCGGCACTGCCGGGGCGGGACCGCACCGGTTCCGGCGGCAGCGACGACCAAACCCCCGCGGTGAAGGTCGGAAGGCTAACGTCACCCCGTCGGCGGCCGATCTGGCTGCAGGGGGAGAAGCGCCGGCAGCAGTGTTCCATGCGAGAGACCGGCGGCGGACTTCGTCCGTAGCTGTCCTAAGGGGGAAGATGTCCGATCGAATCGACCGGCGCTCGTTTCTGGCCCGGGGGGCCGCCACCGGGGCCGGCATCGCCGTCATCGGAACCTCTGGTGGCCTGCTTGCCGCCTGCAGTTCGGGCTCGAGCTCGAGCTCCACGACCTCGGGCACGGCAACCCACCCCGACGGGATCTCTACCGCCACGCCGAAGCTGGGTGGGCAGCTCATCTTCGGCGTCGAGGCCGAGGAGAAGGGGTTCAGCACCACCCAGGGTACCTTCGACACCACGGGCATCCTCTACGCGCGCACGGTGTTCGACCCGCTGGCCATCCTGGACGCCAGCGGTTCCCCCCAGCCCTACCTGGCCCAGTCGATCACCCCGAACAGCGCCTACACGGTGTGGACCATCACCATGCGTCCCAACCTGGTCTTCCACAACGGAACGCCGTGCGACGCCGCCGCCGTTGCCGCCAACTTCGCGGCCCACAAAGCGTCGGCGCTGACCGGTCCGGCCGTCACCACCATCGACACCGTCACCGTCACCAGCCCCCTGGTGGTGACCATCACCATGAAGTCGCCCTGGGTGCCCTTCGACATTTACCTGACCGGCGGCATCGGTGGGCAGTTCGCCTTCATCGCCGAGCCGACATGGCTCAATTCGGGCAGCCAGACCAACCCGATCGGCACGGGCCCGTTCGTCTTCCAGGCGTGGACCCCGAACGACCACTTCACCGCCACCAAGAACCCCCATTACTGGCGGTCCGGGTATCCCTATCTGGACAGCGTCACGTTCAAGCCCATCCCCGATTCCGACCAGCTGCTGAGCAGCCTGACCTCGGGGTCGGTCGACATCATCCACTCGTCGTCCCACGTGGTCACCGAGCCGCTGCGTGCCGACACCTCACTGGGCTACGTCGACGACTCGGTCCACGTGGCCGGCGAGCCGGACATGAACTGCCTGCTCCTCAATCTCTCCCAGCCGCCCTTCGACAACCTGAAGGTCCGCCAGGCGACAGCCATGGCCGTCAGCTCCGCCCAGTACGCCCAGGTCATCGACAAGGGGATCAGCCCGACCTCCAACGGGCCCTTCGTGAGCGGCTCGCCGTACTACGTGTCGAGTAACGGCTACCCCGCCTACGACCCGACCAAGGCCAAGCAGCTGGTGCAGCAGGTCCAACAGGAGACCGGCCAGCCGGTGGCGGTGACCATCAACCACGTGCCCGACCCGAGCACCACCCAGATCGCCGAGTACCTGCAGCAGCAGTTGCAGACGGTCGGCATGACGGTGACCCTCAACCCGATCGAACAGGCCCAGATCATCAACACCGCACTGCTCGGCAAGTTCCAGGCCCAGGTCTGGCGCCAATTCGGCGCGGTCAACCCGGACATGAACTACATCTTCTGGAGCCCGACCAACGCCGATACGCCGGGGTTCTCGATCAACATGGCCCGCAACACCGACCCGGCCATGCAGACGGCTCTGCTGCAGGGGCGCCAATCCCCCAGCCAGTCCGAGCGGGTTGCCGCCTACCAGCAGGTGAACAAGCTGATGGGCGCCGACATCCCCTACATCTGGACCGACCGGACCGTGTGGTCGCTCGGGGCCCAGCCCAAGGTGCAGAACTTCGACAACCCGACCACGCCGGCCGGCGGCAAGGCCTACGGGTTCATCTCCGGGGCGGTCTGGCCCACCCAGATCTGGCTGAACTCCTGATCCCCCACGACCGGCCTGGCCGCCCTGGGCGGGTCGGTCGTGCCATGATCGGACGATGAGTCGCATCCTGATCGTCGAGGACGACGAGCGGATCCGGTCATCGATGCGCCTGGCCCTGGAGGACGAGGGCTACATCGTCGAGGACGTGGCCAGCGGCGAGGAGGCGGCAAACCGTTTCACCGAGGAGCCCGCCGAGCTGGTGCTGATCGACCTGATGCTCCCGGGGATCGACGGATTCGAGACCTGCCGGACCCTGCGGCGCCAGAGCACGGTGCCCATCATCATGGTGACCGCCCGCTCCGACACCCACGACGTCGTCGCCGGCCTCGAGGCGGGTGCCGACGACTACGTCACCAAGCCGTTCGTGGCCAAGGAGCTGGCGGCCCGCATCCGCGCCCTCCTCCGGCGGTCGCGCCCCGCCGACGCGGGCGACTCCACACTCAGCTTCGGCGATGTGGAGATCGAGCGGGCCGCCGGTGTGGTGCGCCGCAACGGCCAGGAGGTCCACTGCACCCGCACGGAGTTCCGGCTGCTCTGTGAGTTGGCCGACCACCCGGGCAAGGTGCTCAGCCGCGAGCACCTCCTCGAACGGGTGTGGGGCTACGACTACTTCGGCGACGGGCGCCTTGTCGACGTGCACGTACGCCGGCTGCGCACCAAAGTCGAACCTGACCCGGCCAATCCCCGCTTCATCCTCACCGTCCGGGGCATGGGCTACAAGCTGGCGGTCTGACCCGTGGCCCAGGCGGAGCACCCGGCCGCGACGGGAACGCCCACCGCCGGCGGCGACGCCGGCCGGTCCTCCGGCGATTCGACGCCGACGCCCGCCGCACGGGCCCGCCGCACCCGGCTGTCGCACGGACTGGGGCTCCGGGCCCGGGTCACCGCGGCATTTGCCATCGGTGCCTTCGCCCTCTCCACCATGATGGCCGGCATCACATACTTCACCGCCCGCCAGACCTTTCTCAACGAGCGTCAGACCGCTTCGCAACGCCAGGCCTTCGCCAACGCCTCATTGATCCAGAACGCGCTGCGCTCGCCCGGCACTCATGTCGACCAGTTGATCCCGTCGGTGGACACCCTGCCCGGATCACGGTCGGTGCTGCACGCGGGCGGCGAGTGGTACGCGACGTCGATCTCGGTGGGTCAGAGCGCCATCCCCTTCCCGGAGCGCACCCTCGTGCTGACCGGGACGCCCGCCTCCCAGCTGTTCTCACTCGGCGGGACCCCCCAACTGGTGATCGGCGTGCCACTCCCGGCGGTGCACGCTGCCTACTTCGAGGTGTTCTCGCTGGACGAGCTGGCCGGCACCTTGCGGGCCCTGGCCTTTGCGCTGGCCGCAGCCGCCCTTGTCACCACCCTGGCCGGGGCCGCCCTCGGACGTTGGGCCAGCTCTCGGGCACTGCGCCCGCTCTCCGACGTCACCGATGCCGCGGTGGCCATCGCCGGTGGCGAGCTCGATACACGGATGGAGGTCGGCGACGATGTCGACCTCCAGGAGCTGGCCTCCGCGTTCAACCGGATGACCGCCAACCTGCAGGACCGCATCGAACGGGAGGCCCGCTTCACCTCGGATGTGAGCCACGAGCTCCGCTCTCCGCTCACCACGCTCTCGGCAACCGTGGGCGTGCTCGAGGGTCACCGGGACGAGCTGGGCCCGCGCGCGCGGAGCGCCCTCGATCTCCTCGACGGGGACCTGAAGCGCTTCACGCGCATGGTGGGCGACCTCCTGGAGATCTCGAGATTCGACGCCGGCTCCGCCGAGCTCTCGCTCGACGAGGTCGACCCCGGGGAGCTGGTCCGCCGGTCCGTGACCGCGTCCACTCGCGTCGGTGGGGACGGCCATCGATCTGCGGTTGCCTTTCCAGTGGACATCGGGGAGGGCGTGGAGGGCCTCCGGCTCCGGGTCGACAAGCGGAGGTTCGAACGGGTCATGGCCAATCTGGTCGAGAACGCCTCGCTCTACGCCGGAGGTGTCAGCCGGGTCATCGTCGAGCGCCACCCGAGCGTCGGCAGCGCCGATCCCCCTCGGACCATCCGGGTCATCGTCGTGGACCGGGGACCGGGGATCCCCCAGCTCGAGCGCCAGCACCTGTTCGAGCGCTTCTACCGTGGAAGCCGCGCCGGCCAACGGGCCTCCAGCCAGGGCACCGGTCTCGGGCTGTCCCTGGTGGCCGAGCACGTCCGGCTCCACGGCGGCCGGATCTGGATCGAGGATGCGTCGGGGCAGGGGTCGAGGTTCGTAGTCGAGCTCCCCCTCCACCCGGTCGACGCCGAGGCAGGGATCCCGTGACCCGTCCGAGGAGTCGGAGCGGTCGACTCCTTGCCGGTGCGGCCACGCTGGCGCTGGTGGTGTCGGCGGCATGCGGGATCCCGACCGGCGGGGGCCCCACCGTCATCGCCAAGGCGGATGTGCCGTTCCATCTCCTGAATCCGGCCCCTTCGACCACGATCAGCTCCGCCGTTCCGCCCGAGGTGGGTGTCTCCGAGCCCATCTTCCTGGTCGCCCCCAGCCAGCACCTGGTGTCGGTGTCCCGCGACGTCCAGATCCCTGCCACCCTCAGCGAGATCCTGGGGGCTCTGCTCGAAGGGCCCACCTCCGCGGAGTCGGCCTACGGGCTCCAGAGCTTCCTGACCGGCAGCCGGACCCAGGTCGTCGCCACCGTGACCGGAGGCATCGCCACCGTCAACTTCACCACCAACCCGATTCAGGTGGTCGGCCCCGACCAGACACTGGCCATTGCCCAGGTCGTGTTCACCGCCACCCAGCAGCCCGGGGTCACCGGGGTCACCTTCCAGATCGCCGGCCAGCCGATCGAGATCCCCACGGCCAACGGGGTACAGGTTCCCGGCCCGGTGGATCGTTCGTCCTACGTGCCCCAGGCACCGCTCCCGTGACCGATGGGCGCCCTCAGGACGGGGCGACCCCGACCCAGGGGATCCGGGGTGCGTCGAGCCAGAGGTGCTCGAGGTCGTAGAACTCGCGGGCTTCGTCCAGGAAGACGTGCACCAGGAACTCGCCGTAGTCCATCAGGACCCAGTGGGCGTCGGAGAGCCCCTCCACCCGAAGCGGCGACCGGCCGCCCAGCCCCTTCACCTGCAGCTCCACCTCGTCGACGATGGCCCTGACCTGGCGGGACGTGCGACCGCTGGTGATCACGAAGGCGTCGGTGACCCCCAGCAGCTCGCCCATCGCCAGGATGACCGTGTCCGCCCCCGACTTCGCGTCGGCAGCGCGGGCCGCCACGATGCTCTCTTCGGGGACGTCAGGGTCATCGTGTTCGACGATGGGCATGGCGCTGGTCGATGTCAAGGGTCGGCTCCTTCTGGCGCTGCTGCGCCGTGGGTCTCGGGGGGCTGCGGGTCAGGCGGGACGACGTGGGGCTGGTTGGTCGGAGAGATCACCAGCGCGGGCCCGACAACCTGGGGGCCCGTGGGGCGGTTGCGGGCCATGCCCACGATCAGGATAGTGAGGACGAGGCACACGGCGACCACCACGGCGCACAGCACCGAGAGCCGCCGCCGCTCCCGGCGCTTCTCGCGGAGGGCCCGACGGTTGTCAGCCTGGGGGGGACCAGGGGAAGGCTCGGACCTGCCGGTGCCCCCGCCCCCGGCCCGCCCCGCCGGCGGATCGGTCCCGATCGGCCGGGCAGTCGGTGCCGAGCCGACGCATGCCACCTCGGGTGGTGCATCGCTCGGCACGGGCGGATGCGGGTCGGGGGGACGTGGGGTGGTGCCTGACTCGGTGGGCGTCATCCGCACAGTCATCTCCCCGTAGCGTACAGACCTCGTTGGGCGATGCAACGGATGACCGGGTCGGGAACCAGCCCCGCCAGCGACTCCCCCGCCTCGATGCGCCTCCGGAGCTCGGTGCTCGAGACGTCCAAGGGTGCCACCGGCACGTCGACGGCATTCCAGCCGGAAGGTGGGGCCACCCTGGGGGCGCCCGGCCGGCCGACCACCGCCAGGGTCACCAGGTGGCGCAGTGCGGGCTCGTCCTTCCACGTGGGGAGCTCGGCCACGACGTCGGAGCCGACCACCAGGGTCAGCGCCACCTGCGGATCGAGGCCTTTCAGCTGCTCGACCGTGTCGATCGTGTAGGACGGCCCACCCCGGTCGATCTCCATCCGGCACGGCTCCAGTCCGGGCCGGCCCTCCACTGCTGCCGCCACCATCGCATAGCGGTCCTCGGCCGGCGTCACCGGCCGGCCCTGCTTCTGCCAGGGCTCGTTGGCCACCACCAACAGCATGCGGTCGAGCCCCAGGGCCCGGCGCACCGCCTCGGCCACTTCCACATGGGCGGTGTGGATCGGATCGAACGTGCCGCCGAAGATGCCGATCCGGGTGGCCTCCCTGGCCACCTCAGGTACCGGACAACGCTGCCACCACCGGAGCGAACGCTTCCATCTCCGCCTCGTGCACCACAATGTAGGAGAAGCCGTACAGCTCACGACGGTGGCGGAGGGTCTCGATGATCTGGTCGGTGGTGCCGACCAGGGCGATCGGCGAGGCGGCCACCTGCTCGGGGGTCACCGACAGTAGGCCGGCCAGTCGTTCGATGGCATCGTCCCGATCCGGGACGACCTGGACCAGGAAGGTCAGGCACTGCAGCTCGAGTCGGTCGAACCGGTCACCGGCGGCCTCCCTGATCCACTCCAACCGCTGGTGGTAGTACTCGGCAGTGGTGGTCTCGAGGACCTCGGGCCCGATGTACCCGGCGGCCAGGCTCGGGTTCACTCCGACGATGTCCGCCTCGCGGGCGGCGATGCCCAGCACCCGTCGCCCGCCGCCACCGATGATGATCTGCGGATGGGGGCGCTGGTGGGGCTCGGGTGCGCCGACGGCCCCGGTGATCCGGTAGTGCTCTCCCTCGAAGGTGGCCGTGCCGTCCGACCACAGCGACTTCATCACCGCCAGGCTCTCGGCCATGCGGCTGATCCGAACCCCGGCGGCGTCCTCGGCGATGCCCGCCTGCTCGTAGTCGGTGCGCATCCACCCGGCCCCCAGGCCGAACTCGACCCTGCCCTCCGAGACGAGGTCGAGTGTGGCGATCTCCTTGGCCAGGACCACCGGGTGCCGGTAGTCGTTGCCGAAGACCAGGGAGCCCACCCGGAGGATGGAGGTCGCCTCGGCCGCCACCGTGAGCGCCACCAGGGGGCCGAACTGGTCCTCGAAATGGTCGGGGATGAACAGGGTCGAGTACCCGAGGCCCTCGATCGTGCGGGCCAGGTCGCGCCAGGCAGGGCCAGAGGCGGCCCGGGACAGCTGTACTCCGAATCGGAAACGTGGCATGACCCGAGCCTAGAGCCGGAGGCCTTACGCTGTTGGCCGTGGCCACCCCGCCCCCCGCCGCAGCCTGGACACCCGACTCTTGGAGATCGAAGCCCGCGGCCCAGCAACCCCGCTGGCCCGACGAGGGCGAGCTCAAGCGCGTCCACGCGCGGCTGACCGGGCTGCCGCCCCTGGTCTTCGCAGGCGAGGCCCGGCACCTGACCCGTGCACTCGGTGAGGCCGCCCAGGGCAAGGCCTTCGTCCTCCAGGCCGGCGACTGCGCCGAGTCGTTCACCGAGTTCAGCGCCGACGGGATCCGCGACAAGCTCAAGATCATCCTGCAGATGGCGGTGGTCCTGACCTACGGGGCCGGGCTGCCGGTGGTCAAACTGGGCCGGATCGCGGGCCAGTTCGCCAAGCCCCGCAGCTCCCCCACCGAGGTGGTCGGAGGGCAGGTGCTCGACTCCTTCCGGGGCCACATGGTCAACGACGACCTTCCCGAGCGCAGTGCGCGGGTCCCCGACCCGTCCCGGCTGGTGGCCGCCTACCAGCAGTCGGTCTCCACCCTCAATCTGCTCCGGGCCTTCACCAAGGGGGGGTTCGCCGACCTGAGCCAGATCCACGCCTGGAACCAGGAGTTCGTGGCCTCCTCGACCGAAGGCCGGCGTTTCGAGGACATCGCCGAGGGGATCGACCGCGCCCTGCGGTTCATGGCGGCCTGCGGCATCAACCTCACGTCGGAGGACACGCTGCACCAGGTGGACTTCTGGACCAGCCACGAGGCGCTGATCCTCGACTACGAGGAGGCCCTGACCCGTCGGGACTCACTCACCGGCGACTGGTACGACTGCTCGGCCCACATGCTCTGGGTGGGTGAGCGGACCCGCCAGCTCGACGGGGCCCACTGCGAGTTCCTCTCGGGCATCCACAACCCGGTGGGATCCAAGGTCGGCCCCTCGGCCACGGCCGACGACGTCGTCGCCCTGTGCGAGCGCCTCAATCCGGGCCGGACCCCGGGCCGGCTCACCCTGATCACCCGGTTCGGGGCGGGCGCCATCGACACCACCTTGCCCCCGCTTCTGCGCGCCGTCCGTTCCGAGGGCCATCCGGTGGTGTGGGTGTGCGATCCGATGCACGGCAACACCTTCACCGCCGACGGGGGCCGCAAGACCCGGAGGTTCGACGAGATCATCGCCGAGCTGCAGGGCTTCTTCCGCTCCCACCGGGAGGTCGGCACCTGGCCCGGAGGGGTGCATGTGGAGCTGACCGGGGATGACGTCACCGAGTGCCTGGGTGGCGTCGAGGAGATCGTGGAAGGACAGCTCGACCAGCGCTACACCACCACCTGCGATCCGCGGCTGAACGGCCGACAAGCCCTCGACCTGGCCTTCGGCGTGGCCGAACTGCTGCGCAGCTGATCGGCACCGCCCGGGCGCCGTCGATCCCCACGAAACGGGGGGTCATTGACCCGGGCGCCGGTGGCCACCACAATGGGGTGGTCACCTCCTGGCACGTCCGATTGCGGTGCTCACTCCGACCGCATCGCATCCGGCCCCGTGGGGGTGACTCCGTCCGAACCCCCTGGAGACCCTGTCGCTGATGATCCATGCCCCCCACCGAACACCGCATGCCAGGCGATCGACGGCGACGCGATCGACCGGGGGACCTCGTGCAGGGGGAATCCTGGCGGCGCTGGCCGCCATCCTGGCGGCCCTCTTCCTGTTGCCCGGCGCCGGCGGGGCCGCGACACCCGCGGCCGTCCCATCGGCGACTCCGTCCCCCCTGGTGTCCACCTACTGGTTGGTGGCCAGTGACGGTGGCGTCTTCTCCTTCGGCGGCCTCCCCAATTACGGGTCGATGGGTGGGCAGCACCTGAACGAGCCGGTGGTGGGCATGGCCGCCACCCCCGACGCCGGGGGCTACTGGCTCGACGCATCCGACGGTGGGATCTTCTCCTTCGGCGACGCCGGCTTCTACGGGTCGATGGGTGGGCAGCACCTCAACAAGCCCACCGTCGGGATGGCCGCCACTCCCGACGGCAAGGGCTACTGGCTGGTCGCCTCCGACGGTGGGATCTTCTCCTTCGGCGACGCCGGCTTCCACGGGTCGACCGGCGCCCTCACCCTCAACAAGCCGGTGGTCGGCATGGCCCCGACCGCGGATGGCGGGGGCTACTGGCTGGTGGCCAGCGACGGCGGCATCTTCGCATTCGGCGACGCCGGCTTCCACGGGTCGACCGGCGCCCTCACGCTGCAGCAGCCGGTGGTGTCCATGGCGGCCACACCGGACGGAGGGGGCTACTGGCTGGTGGCCAGCGACGGAGGCGTGTTCGCCTTCGGTGATGCGCCGTTCTTCGGATCGACCGGGGGCGAGCACCTGTCCCGGCCCATCGTGGCCATGGGAGTCAACAGGGCCGGCAACGGCTACTGGTTCACCGACACCGCCGGGCTCGTCTTCAACTTCGGGGGTGCCGGGTACTACGGGTCGGCGCCCCCCCACCTCAATCAACCGGTCCAGGGCATCACCATCGGACTCAGCTCCGGGGCGTCTGCGGCGGACCCCTCCTTCCCGTCGGGTGCCACCGGCTACGACATCTCCAATTTCCAGTGCAATGCGCCGTACCCCCCCGGCCCCTACCAGATCGGGGTGGTGCAAGTCACCGGAGCGTCGGGCGGCTACATCAACCCGTGCATGGCTTCCGAGGCGGCCTGGGCGGGGGGCGGCCTCAACCTATACATCTACCTGACGTACGATTCGAACCCGGCGACGCCGGTGGCCATCTGCAACGGCAACACCGCATGCAGTGCGGGGTACCACGACGCCCAGTTCGCCTTCGGGGCGGCGCAGAAGGCCGGGGTGAACACGGCCGTAACCTGGTGGCTCGACGTCGAGAAGGACCCGTCCTGGTCGTCAGACGTCACGGCCAATGCTGCATTCGTGCAAGGGTCCCTCGATGGCCTGCGGGACGAGGGCGTCAACAACGTCGGGATCTACACCAGCCCGCTCACCTGGTCCGGCATCGTGGGGTCCTATCAGCCGCAGGTGCCGCTCTGGTTGGCGTGGTACACGGGCAACCCCCAGCAGAACTGCGCGACCGGCTACTCCTATGCCGCCGCCCAGGGGGACAACCTGCCGTCCGGGGGCATCTGGATCACGCAGTACGGTTCCGGCACGTTCGACAACGACTACGCCTGTTGAACAGCACCTGACTGGGAGGTGGAGGCGGCGACCCACCTGCTCACGAGCCGGCCAGGTGGGCGGCGTCGTTGTACCCGAGCAGGCGCCACCGGCCCTCGTCGATCTCCCAGGTGGTGAGCGAGGCATGATGGGTCCGCAGTTGGAGCCGGGCCCCTTCCAGCCCGCCGGCCACCGGCACCTTGGCCAGCATCGACGCCTCGATCACCCCGGCATGGCAGGCGACCACCACCAGCTGGCCGGCATGGCGCGCCGCCACGGTGTCGAGGCTCTCGGCCACCCGGTTGACGAACCCGGTCCAACTCTCGCCACCCGGGGCGATCACCCGGCCTGGGTCGGCACCCCAGTCGAGGTCCCCGAACTCGACGGTGAACTCGGCCCAGGTCATCCCGTCGGCCTTGCCGGGGTGGAGCTCGCACAAGCCGCACTCGGTGACCAGCTCGGGCACCGAACCCCCGTCCCCGTGGAGCCGGGGGCCGGCCAACGCCGGGGACAACAGCTCGGCGGTCTCGACGGCCCGGGGCAGCACACTTGCGTACAGGGCAGCGACCCCGGCCAGCTCGCCGGTCCCGGCCAGACGGTCGCGGAGCGCCCACACCTGTCCCCTGCCCCGATCGGTCAACCCCTCACAGCCGATGGGGCCGCCGCACACCCCGGACACGTTGCACACCGCCTCGCCGTGGCGGACCAGCACCATCCGGGTCGCGGTGTGCGACCGGGGCGGCACCGTGCGGATCCCGGCCGGTGGGGCCGAGGACGGTCCGCCACCTCCTCCGGCCCCCGAGGGCCCTCCTCCGGCCCCCGACTGCCCGTCGAACCCACCGGACCCTCCGGTCATGCCAGCTCCCCCACGAAGCTCTCCAGCTGCCGGAGGGTGCGGACCTCGACGACGTCGTCACAGTGGACGGCGTACTCGCCCACGATCGAGTCCCCCGAGTTCCAGTAGGCCCGAGGCTCGGGATTGAGCCAGTAGACGTGGCGCGCCCGGGAGCGCAGCTCCTTGACCACCCACGCCTGGGAGGCGTGATAGTTGTTGCGGGCGTCCCCCAGCAGCAACACGCTGGTCCGCGGGGTGATCTCCTCGCCCCACCGCTCCCAGAACACGGTGAAGGCGTGGCCGTAGTCGGAGTGGCCGTCCACCCAGATGACGTCCGCCTCGGTGTTGATCCGGTGCACCGCCTCGGAGGGATCGTCGGCGCCGTCGAAGAACCGGCTCACCTCGTCGATCCCGTCGATGAACACGAAGCTCCGCACCTTGGAGAACTGCGAGCTGATGGCGTGGACGAGGTGGAGGGTGAAGCGGGCGAAAGAGGCCACCGAGCCCGAGATGTCGGCGATAACCACGATCTCCGGTTTGGAGGGCCGCGGGTAACGGAACTTGGGATCGACCGGGACACCGCCCGTGGACAGCGAGTGGCGGACGGTCGAACGGAAGTCGAGCGCTCCCTTACGGCCATGGCGCCGTTTGCGGGCGAGCCGGACCGCCAGCTTCCGTGACAGGGGCTGCAGCGACTTGCGCAGTGCGACCAGCTCGTCACGGGTGGCATGCATCACGTCGATGTCCTCGGGCAGCGGCTTGCGCAGGGACTTGGCCAGGGCCTCGCTCCCCCGGTCGGCGACCAGCCGGCGGCGGATCTCGTTCTCGATCTCCTGGCGGAGCTGATCGATGCGGGACTGGTACTCGTCCCTGAGCAGTCGCTCCTCCAGCGGCGTGAGGGTGGCCGGCAGCGCACCATCACTGGGCGGCGTGACCTCGTTGAGCGACGAGGTGGCGGCACGGGCCTGGTCGACCAGCCGTTCGAGCATCCGGTCGAGGTCGAGGTTCCGCAGGGTCCGGTAGAGGTAGTAGGTCCCGCCCACCGGCCGGCCGGCCTCCATGCCCGCATACCGCGACACCGCCTGCCTGGCCACGGCGGCCACCATGGCGCTGTTGGCGCCGACCAGCGCCTTGTAGAGCAGGTCGGCCAGCTCCTCGGGGGTCATGCCCTCCTGCCCTCCGCCACTGCCCCGGCCCTGGCCCTGGCCCTGGCCGCGCCGGTCGCCCTGCCCGGGGATCGACGCGGCCTCGCCGTCGTCCCCCCCCTCGCCGCCGGCCCCATCCTCGTCGATCCGGTAGTCGGGGCCCCGCAGGGAGAAGTAGATCTCGAAGGCCGTCTCGTAGGTCCGCCAGTGGGTGGAGGACTTCACCAGGCTGGCCCCGAGGGTGTACTTGATGGCCTCGCGGTCCTCCAGGGGGACGTGGCGCAGGGCCTCGGCGGCGTCGAGGTGCTCGGTCAGGGACACCGGGATGCCCGCAGCCCGGAGCTCGGCCACGAAGCCGGTGAGGAGGTTGAGCATGGCGGGCGTCCCTCGAACTCAGTCCGGGGATTCCACCCCGGCCAGCTCCTTGGCCGCCCGGTCGATGTCCGACCGGTACTTCAACAGGATGTGGAGGGTGTCCTTGGCCTGTTCGGCGTCGATCGACTCCACGCCCAGCACCACCAGGGTGCGCGCCCAGTCGAGGGTCTCCGATACGGAGGGGGCCTTCTTCAGGTCGAGCGTGCGGATCGACCGCACGATGCGCGCCACCTGGTCGGCCAGCGCCTGGCTGATGCCCGGCACCCGGGTCTCTATGATGGCGCGCTCGCGGTCGAGCTGGGGGTAGTCGATGTGCAGGTAGAGGCACCGCCTCTTCAGGGCCTCGGAGAGCTCGCGGGTGTTGTTGGAGGTGAGGAAGACCAGCGGGATCTGTGAGGCCCGCACCGTGCCGAGCTCGGGGATCGACACCTGGTACTCGGAGAGGATCTCGAGGAGCAGCGCCTCGGTCTCGAGCTCCACCCGGTCGACCTCGTCGATCAGCAGTACCACCGGCTCGGTCGACTTGATGGCCTCGAGCAGTGGCCTGGTCAGCAGGAACTCCTCGGAGAAGATGTCCTCTTCGAGCTGTTGCCACGACTGGCCCGAATCGGCCTGGATCCGGAGCAGCTGCTTCTTGTAGTTCCACTCGTAGAGGGCCTTGGACTCGTCGAGCCCCTCGTAGCACTGCAGGCGGATGAGCCGGCTCTCCGTGAGCCGGGCCACCGACTTTGCCAGTTCGGTCTTGCCGGTCCCGGCAGGTCCCTCCACCAGCACCGGCTTGGCCAGGCGGTCGGCCAGGAACACCACGCCGGAGATCCCCTCGTCGGCCAGATAGCTCACACCGGCCAGGCCGCTCCGCACCTCGCCGATGGAGTTGAAGCGGGGGGCACCGGCCACCGGGAACCCGGTGGTGATCTCCTCGCGGCCCGGCCCGGCCCCGTCGGGTCCGACCACGCCGCTCATGACCGCACCTGCCCGTTCCCCGAGACGACGAACTTGACCGACGTCAGCTCCCGCAGGCCCATCGGACCCCGGGCGTGGAGCTTCTGGGTGGAGATGCCGATCTCCGCGCCCAGGCCCAGCTCCTCGCCGTCGATGAACCGGGTGGAGGCGTTGACGACCACGGCAGCCGCGTCCACCTCGGTGGTGAAGCGGGTGGCGGCGGCCAGGTCGCCGGTGATGATGGCCTCGGAGTGCCCCGAGCCGAACCGGGCGATGTGGTCGATGGCCCCCTCGAGATCGTCGACCACCGCCACCGACAGCTTCATCCCCAGGAACTCCGTGGCGAAGTCCTCCTCGGTGGCCTCGCCGATGTGGGGGAGCACCGTTCGGGTGGCGGCATCGCCCACCAGGGTCACCTCCGACAGTGCCGCCGACACTCGGGGCAGGAACGCGTCGGCCACCGAGCGGTGTACGAGGAGGGTCTCCGCCGCGTTGCAGACGCCCGGTCGTTGGGTCTTGGCATTGACCACCACGGCCTCGGCCATCGAGAGATCCGCGGCGGCATCCACGTAGACGTGGCAGTTGCCGGCCCCGTCCAGCACATAGGGGACGGTGGCGTGCTCGAGGACCGAGGCCAGCAGGGAGGGTCCCCCGCGCGGGATCAGGCAGTCGATGCATCCGTCCATCCGCATGAACGCCACCGCGGAGGCGCGGCTGGTGTCCTCCACCAGTCCCACGCCCCCGACCGGCAGTCCGGCCTTGGCCAGCCCGTCGCGGAGCACGCCGGCGATGGCGATATTGGAGGAGATGGCCGACGACGACCCCCGAAGCAGCACCGCGTTGCCCGACTTGAGGCACAACCCGGCGGCGTCACTGGTGACGTTGGGCCGGTTCTCGTAGATGATCCCCACCACTCCGAGCGGCACCCGGACTCGCTCGACCCGCAGGCCGTTGGGGCGGACCCAGCCGTCGACGACCTCACCCACCGGGTCGGGCAGGCCCGCCACGTTGCGCAGGCCGCCCGCCATGGCCGCCACCCGCTTCCCGCTCAGGCGCAGTCGGTCGAGGGAGGTGGCATCGGTACCGGCCTCCTGGGCCCGCACCACGTCTGCGGCATTCGCATCGAGGATGTCGCCGGACCGCTGCTCGAGGAGGTCGGCCGATCGGAGCAGGGCCTCGTTGCGGGCAGCCGAGGAGGTGCCGGCCAGGCGCCGGCTGGCCGCCTTGGCACGCCGGCCGATCTCGACGAGTGACGGAGGGGAGCTGGTCGGCACCGTGCCAGCGTAGTGGCCCGGAATCGCCGCGTGGCCCGGGGCCGGTCGGCGCCGCCCCGGGCCGCCGGGGCGCCAGGTGCTCAGGTGTCGAGCACCACCATGTCGTCGCGGTGGACCACCTCGGGGGAGAGGTCTTCGGGGAGCTCCTCCGAGCGGCGGCCGGCCCACTGGGCCACCACTGCTGCGGGGTGGCGGACCAGGCCCTTGGCGAAGACGGTGCCACGGGGATCGGCGATCTCCACGGCGTCGTCGACGCCGAAGTCGCCCCGGGTCGAGACGACCCCGGCCGACAGCAGGGACCGACCGCGTTCGACCAGCGCACGCCGCGCTCCCTCGTCCACCACGATCGTCCCCGAGGCGCCGATGGCGAAGGCGATCCACAGCTTGCGGGCCGGGAGCTGCCGCTCCCGCGGCCGGAATCGGGTCCCCACGCCGGGGGTCGACCCGGCCACCGCGGCCAGCACGCCGGGGCGGGACGCATCGGCGATGACGGCTTCGATCCCCGACCAGACCGCGATCTTGGCCGCCGCCAGCTTCGAGGCCATGCCGCCGCTGCCGACCGACGACCCCGGGCCGCCGGCGATGCGCTCGAGCTCGTGGTCGATCTCCACCACCTCTTCGATGAGCGAGCCTCCTCCGGCACGGCCTGGATCCTCGGTGAGCAGACCGGCGGTGTCGGTGAGCAGGACGAGCAGGCCGGCCCCGACCAGATGGGCCACCAGTGCCGCCAACCGGTCGTTGTCGCCGAACCGGATCTCCTCGTCGGCCACCGCGTCGTTCTCGTTGACCACCGGAACCACCCCAAGGTCGAGTAGTCGTCCCAGGGTCTGGCGGGCATGGAGGTACTGACTGCGGTGCACGAAGTCGAGGGGGGCCAGCAACACCTGGCCCGCACTGAGCCCGTGGCGCTCGAGGGCGTCGCTCCACACCCGCATCAACCGGTGCTGGCCCACGGCGGCAACCGCCTGGAGTGTGGCCAGGTCGGAGGGGCGCGGCTGGTCGGGGGCCAGACTCGTCCAGCCGGCGGCGATGGCTCCGGAGGTGACCACCACCACCCGGCTTCCGCTGTCGCGGGCCGCGGCCACCTCGGCGGCCAGCTTGTCGATGGCGTCGGTGTCCACACGACCCGACGCGGTGGTGACCGACGAGGAGCCGATCTTCACCACCAGGGTGCGCGCCGCCGGGTCGTTCGGACCGGCCGAGCCCGAGCTCACGGCCGGCGGCGCCTGCTGCTCGGGCTCCCGGTGAACTCGGGCTGGTCGCGGTACCAGACGAAGGACAGCTCGGCGATCTCGACCAGGTCGCCGTCCTTGGCCCCGGCTCGGGCCAGGGCCCGGTCCACGCCGAGGCGCCGCAGGCGGCCCTGGATGAAGTCGGCGGCCTCGTCCGAGGTCACGTCGTTGAGGGCCACCGCCCGCTCGGCCACCTTCCCCACCACCCGGAAGACACCGTCGCCGATCCGGTCGACCGAGAACCCCTCGGGCAGGGGCCGGTGGATGACGATGGTCCCGTCGGCCTCGGGCTCGCCCGACCGGGCCTCGGTCACCAGGGAGGACAGGCGGCCGACCAGGGTGCCGATGCCCTGCCCGGTCACCGCCGAGATCACCAGGTCCGGAATCAGGCCGTCGTAGGCGTCCACGGATGTGTCGACCATGTCGGCCTTGGAGCCGACCACCAGGCGCGGGCGGTCGAGCAGGTCCGGCTGGTACCGGCCCAGCTCGTCCAGGAGGACCCGGTGCTGTTCGGCCGGCGAAACCCCGGTGACCGGGTCGAGCTCGACCAGCACCACCAGTACCCGAGAGCGGGTGATGTGGCGCAGGAACCGGTGCCCGAGGCCCTTCCCCTCGGCCGCGCCCTCCACCAGTCCGGGGATGTCGGCCACCGTGTAGTCCGAGTCGTCGGCCCGGACCACCCCGAGGTGGGGCTCCAGAGTGGTGAACGGATAGTCGGCGATCTTGGGCTTGGCCGCCGAGATGCGGGAGATGAGGGTGCTCTTGCCCACGTTGGGGAAACCGACCAGGGCCACGTCGGCCACCAGGGCCAGTTCGAGTTCGTACCACTCCTCGTGGCCCTTCTCGCCCTGTTCGGCGAAGGCCGGGGCACGCCGGTTGTTGGAGAGGAAGCTGGCATTGCCCCTGCCCCCGCGTCCACCCTCGCCGGCCAACCACCGGTCCCCGGAATTGACCAGGTCGCCCAGGACGGTGCCGTCGTGGCGCCTGGCCCGGGTACCCACCGGGACGGGGACCTCGAGGTCGGCGCCCCGTGCCCCGTGCTTCTTCTTGCCGCCCCCGTGGCCGCCGTCGCCGCCCCGTCGGTGGGGATGGTCACGGAAGCCCAGCAGAGACGACTGGTTGGTCGTGGCCACCAGCCAGACGTTGCCCCCGCGGCCGCCATCGCCGCCGTCGGGACCCCCCTTGTCCACATGGGCCTCGCGGCGGAACGCGACCGCGCCCGCTCCCCCGTCGCCGGCCTTCACGTGCAACTGTGCCTCGTCGACGAAGCCGGACATGGGTCGATCCTACCGATCGACCGTCGTGATCCCGAGAATCGACGGAATAGTCTCAGACCTCCACGAGGACGGTCTGGTCCAGCCGACCGACCGCCTCGGTCACCCCGAGGGCCTCGGCCAGTGCCGCATAGGTGCCGTACTCCGACCGGAGGGCGGTGAGGAACTCCTCCATCGTCTCGGGCACCACGTGGAGGATCGCCGGGGCGAACTGCTCCACCGCCTCGACCGAGTCGGGGTACTCCGCCTTCAATCGGTCGAGGAGGCGCTCCATGGCCAGGGCGCTGAGCGCGTAGTCCTCGACGATCGTCTCGTCGGGGACACCCAGGAAGGCGAGCACCAGGGCGGAGAGCACCCCGGTCCGATCCTTCCCGGCGCTGCAGTGGACCACCGCCGGAAGCGAGTCGGCCGAGGCCAGGACCTCGATGGCCCGGGTCAGGACCGCACCACCCTGCGCCACCATCTGCCCGTAACGCGACGCGACAAAGGAGGCCTCCCGCCACTCCGGGAGCTCCTCGGCGGAGGGGAGCACGTCGGTCAGGGGAAGGTCGACGTAGTGAACCGGCACCAGGTCGACCGGGAACCGGCCGCGCTGCTCCGCCTCGTCGACGGTCCGCAGGTCGATCACCGTGGCCAGTCCCAGACCCACCAGCTGGTGGCGATCGGACGGGGTCAGCTTGTTGAGCCCGTCGGCCCGGAACAGGCGCCGCCACCCGATCTGGCGTCCGTCGACGGTCCGGTACCCGCCGAGATCGCGAAAGTTCACGCATCCCTCGAAATCGAGGGTCCGGCTGGGCAAGGGGTGTGGCTCAGCCGCCGGCGACGACGTCGACCAGCTTGCGCCCCTTGCGGCTGGTGAAGTGCACCGTGCCGTCGGCCAGAGCGAACAGCGTGTCGTCGCCGCCGAGGCCCACGTTGTGCCCGGGATGGAACTTGGTGCCCCGCTGACGGACGATGATGGCCCCGGCGCGCACCGTGGTGCCGCCGAAGGCCTTCACCCCCAGCCGCTGGGCGTTCGAATCGCGTCCGTTGCGGGTGGAGCCGCCACCCTTGGTCTTGGACATTCCGACTACTCCTTGTGCTCTCCCGTGCCAGAGGGCTCTGGCAATCCGGTGCGTATGACTCGTGCGGGCCGACCGCAGGAGCAGCGCCCACCAACGGGTCCGGCGGGGGCCGGACCGGTGGTCGTGCCGTCTCAGCCGGCGGCGCTGATTGCCGTGATGGCGATGGTCGAGTACCGCTGGCGGTGGCCCCACCGGGTGCTCTGGTTCGACTTGTTCTTGTACGTGAAGCCCCGGATCTTCGGCCCGAGCTCCTCGCCCTTGACCGTGGCCGTCACCGAGGCGCCGGCCAGCTGGGCCGGTGTGGCCAGGACGGTGGCGCCGTCGACCACGAGAACGGGCTCGAAGGTCACCTCCGCGCCGGGCTCCTCGCCCAGCAGTTCCACGCGGAGCTCCTGGCCCTCGGCCACTCGCTCCTGCTTGCCTCCGGTCTTGATCACGGCGTACATAGGGACAAGAGTCTACAGCTCCGGGTCGCCAAAGACTATTCCACGACCCTGGCAGACCTCGCAGGTGGTGGACATCGACTCGATGAGGCCCTCTGACACGCGCTTCCGGGTCATCTCCACCAGACCGAGCTCCGAGATGTCGAAGACCTGGGTGCGGGTCTTGTCCCTGGCCAGGGCGGCGCGCAGGGCGCTGCCCACCTTGTCGCGGTTCTCCCGGATCTCCATGTCGATGAAGTCGATGACGATGATCCCCCCGATGTCCCGCAGCCGCAGTTGGCGGGCCACCTCCTCCGCCGCCTCCAGGTTGTTGCGGTAGACCGTCTCCTCCAGGTTGGTGGTCCCCACGTTCTTGCCGGTGTTGACGTCGATCACGGTGAGGGCCTCGGTGCGATCGATGACCAGGGAGCCACCCGAGGGCAGGTAGACCTTGTGATCGAGCGCCTTGTGGAGCTGTTCGTGGACGTGGTACCGCTCGAAGACCGGGATCGCCTCGACCTCGGGGTCGAAGTACTCCACCCGGTCGACCAGCTCGGGGTTCACCGCTCCGACGTACTCGCGGACCTGCTCAAAGAGCGCCCGGTCGTCGATGACCACCCCCCGGTACTCACGGTTCAGCTCCTCGCGGATGACCCGGACGGCAATGGCCGGCTCCCGGTAGAGCAGGGCGGGACCCTGTCCCTTGAGGGAGTCGGCGGCGATGGCCTCCCACTGTTCCACCAGGCGATGGACGTCGTGCTCCAACTCCTCGGCGCTGGCCCCCGCCGCAGCCGTGCGCACGATCACCCCGTGCCCTTGGGGACGGATGGCATCGACGATCCTGCGCAGCCGCTTGCGCTCGGCGTCCTCGAGCCGCTTGGAGATGCCGTACGCGGTGCTGTTGGGGACCAGGACCACGAAGCGACCGGGAAGGGAGACCTCTTGGGTGAGTCGCGCCCCCTTGGCGCCGATCGGGTTCTTGGTGACCTGGCACAGGATGGTCTGCCCGGCTCGGAGCAGCTGCTCGATCCGCGGTTGGCCCGAGGCGTTGGCGGACTCGATGTCGTCGACGTCGTAGCGGACGTCACCGTGGTAGAGCACGGCGTTCTTGGGCGTGCCGATGTCGATGAAGGCGGCCTCCATGCCCGGCAGGACGTTCTGGACCCGCCCCCGGTAGATGTTGCCATCGATCTGGGTGGCGTCGTCAGAGGCCCGCGAGATGTAGTGCTCGACCAGCGTGCGGCCTTCGAGCAGCGCGATCTGGGTCATCTCGGGGCGCACGTGCACGCAGATCATGTAGCGGCCCACGGCCTTGCCCCGGCGTTCGCGGCCCCCGCGGCGGCCCTCGGCCCGGACCCCTGCCTCGGGGCGCGGCGTTCCACCCGGGGCCGCCCGTCCCGGACCGCTCCCGCCCTTGGGCGGAGAGGCGGCAGCTCCCTTGGTGCTGCCGCTCCCCCTTCCGCCGGCTCCACCACCTGCGCCGCCTGCGGGGGCACTCCCGTTGGCCGGTGCCGGGCGTTGGCGGGTCCGCGTGCCGCCTCCGTTGGCGCCGGTCGATTCCGCCCCCACTCCCGCCACCGTGGGCCGGGCCGGGCGGCTGTCGCCGATCTTGGGCCGCTCTGCGGCCACCGGCAGCGGGCCGACCGGTGCGAGAGGCGCTTCAGCCCGGGGCGCTTCAGCCTGGGACACCGCCGCGGTGGGCGCCGCTGCCGGAAGCACCGGGGACTCCGGGGCGGCGACGGCCGCGCCCTCGGGCCCCTCCCCTCCGGGGGCCTGGCCCTGGGCCCCACCGGCACCCGACCTGCCGCGGCCCCGTCCGCCCCGCGATCCACGGCGCCTGCGGCTCTGGCCGCCGGGTCCGCTGCCCTGTTCCCCGGGTCCCTGCCCGCCGCCCGGGGTCGGGCCGCTACCGGCCGTTCCCTCCCCGGTCGCTGCGCTCTTCTGCGACGGGGCCTGTCGGGGCGTCGCGGTCGACGACCCTGGCTCCCCGGGGACCCCCACCGGCTGCCCGGCTGTGGTATCTGACATCGAATTCCCTTCCAAGACTGCTCAAGACGCACGCTCCAGGGCGTGCATGGCGCGGTGAGTCTCCGCCGGGATCCCCCGTCGTTGGAGGGGCTCCTCGCGGATGCCGTCGCGCTCGATCCACTGTTGTGTCCTACAAGCCCGGTCAAGCGCCGGGATTCCTACCGTCCTGTCGCCGGCGGCGGCCTGCCCCTCCGACGGGTGAAACGAAGAGCCCACCGAGACCGCGATCAATCCACGCACCAACTCGATGGGGCGGACCCCACGGGGCTGGGTTGCCAGCTCGGCCACTACCCCCACCGAACGGACGGCGTCGTCCCGCCGACCGTCCACCACGGCCCGGTCGTCGGAGACGGCCAGGGCCAGCACCGAGGGCCGGAGGTCGTCGTGCTCCTGGCGGCCCTTCCGCTCCCGCACGATGGGAACCGTGGGCGCAGAAAGGAGGGACTCCACCTGGTGACGCAACTCCTCCCTCGAGACCCCGGTGAAGCGCATGGTCCACGAGCAGGACGTGACCAGCTGCTGGAGGGAGCCGGGGCCCTTCTCCACCGGCACTGCCACTTCGACGTCGATGCCCTCGGGCAACAGCGGAGTGAGCAGGGCCGGAAGCGACGCCGCCTCGATGCCCGCCGCCGCCCTGGTCGCGTCGAGGGCCACGTCGACGTACTCGGCCAGCGACTCGCACCCGGTGGGCAGGGCCAGGCCGAAGCTGAGCTGGGGCCGGGGGGAGAACCCTTCGGTGTAGGCCAGCGGCAGCTCGGCCCGCCGGAGTGCTCGTTCCCACATGCGGGCCACGTCCCGTTGGCTGGTGAAGCGGATCCTGCCGAGTTTGGCGAAGCGGAAACGAATGCGCATCTCAGCCTCTCCCCTCCCCGATCCGCACGGCTGCATGCTCCTCCGGCCCGGGGTCCGAAACGGCGCCGGACGGCACCGTCGTGAGAAATCGTACCGGTACCTGGCCCCCGGTCGAGAGATCCTGGCCGGTACCCTGGCTCCCGCCTGCCGGAGGCACCGCCGAGGCCACCACGTGTTCGACCCCGAAACCGGTGCACGCCCCGCAGTCGTAGCAGGGGGTCCACCGACAGTCCTCCAGACCGTGGTTGGCCAGTGCATCGAGCCAGTCCTGCCACAGGAAGTCGCGGTGCAGGCCGGCCGAGAGGTGGTCCCAGGGCAGCACCTCGCCCTCGGTCCGGTGCCGGTAGACGCCGTCCTCGAGGGACAACTCGTTCGCAGCCAGGGCATCCGTCCACAGCTGCAGATCGAAGTGCTCGGACCATTCCTGGAAGGTCCCGCCGTTGCGCCACACCTGCTCGATGACCGCCCCCATCCGGCGGTCGCCGCGGCTGACGATGCCCTCGGCGGCGGTGGCCTTGGGGTCGTGCCACCGGATGGTCAGGCCCCGCACCGGGCGGGCGGCATCGCGCAGGAGGTGGATCTTGCGGGTCAGCTCCTCGATGGTGTTCTGCCCGAACCACTGGAACGGGGTCTGGACCTTGGGGACGAAGCCGCCGACCGAGGCGGTGACCGTGACCCCTTTGTGGTACCGGCGGCCGATGGCCACGCACTGCTTTGCCAGCTCCACGATGCCCAGGGTGTCCTCGTCGGTCTCGGTGGGCAGGCCGATCAGGAAGTAGAGCTTGACCCGCTTCCACCCCTGGCTGAAGGCGGCGTCGACAGCGGCGTAGAGGTCCTCTTCGCTGATCAACTTGTTGATCACCTGGCGCATCCGCCAGGTACCGCCCTCGGGGGCGAAGGTCAGCCCGGTCCGCCTCACCCGTTGGATCTGGGCGGCGGTGCCCACCGTGAAGGCATCCACCCGCAGGCTGGGAAGACTGACCGACACCTGTCCCGAGCAGGACGGGTCGTCGATGATCGAGGTCACCGTTTCCTCGATGCCCGAGTAGTCGGCACTGGAAAGCGAGGTCAGGGCCACGTCGTCGTAGCCGGTCCGGGCCAGGCCGGCCTTCACCATGGTGCGGACCTGCTCGGCCGGCCGCTCGCGCACCGGGCGGGTGATCATCCCGGCCTGGCAGAACCTGCACCCCCGGGTGCACCCACGGAACAACTCGACGTTCAGACGGTCGTGCACCACCTCGATCAGGGGAACCAGCTGCTGCCTCGGGTACGGCCACTGGCCCAGGTCGGCGATCGTGCGCTTCTCCACCCGCTCGGGGGTGTCGGCGAACCGGGGAGTGGTGGCCGACAGGCGAGCCGACCGGGGACCGGACGCCGGGTTCGTCGATCCCCCCCCTCCGGACTCTGCCGGCGCTGGTCCGTAGTGGGCCTCGTAGCACGACGGCACGTAGACGCCGGGGACCCGCGACAGCGCACGCAGCAACGCCTCCCTCGACCGGTGCCCGGCCGGGTGGTCGGACGGGCGCCGCCCCTTCGAGCGGTGCTCCGCCACGGCCTCGTTGATCTCGCCGACCACTTCCTCCCCGTCGCCCAGCACGAAGCAATCCACGAAGTCGGACAGGGGCTCGGGGTTGAACGCGCAGTGACCGCCGGCCATCACGATCGGGTCGCCCGCTGAGCGTTCCGAACCACGGAGGGGCACCCCGGCCAGGTCGATCAGGTTGAGGACGTTGGTGTAGACGAGCTCGGCCGACAGGTTGAAGGCCAGGACGTCGAAGGTTCGGGCCGGCAGGTGGTTCTCGAGCGAGAAGAGCGGCACCCCGGCGGCACGCATGGCCGCCTCCATATCCACCCACGGGGCGTACGACCGCTCGGCGACGGCGTCATCACGCTCGTTGAGGATCTCGTAGAGGATCTGCAGGCCCTGGTTGGGCAGCCCGATCTCGTAGGTGTCGGGGTAGACCAGCAGCCACGCCACCGCCTGCGGGGCATGCTCGGCCACCTGGGCGCCCAGCTCCCCGCCGATATACCGTGCCGGCTTCGTGACCTGGGCCAACAGCGGCTCGACCTGTGGCCAGAGGGACTCCATCTCCCCGTCATCCTAGGCGGGCCGACGAGAGGATCGGGACCGGCCCGTTCCCGGGCTCAGCCTCTGGATGCGCCCGGGGACGTGGTGCCCGCCGCCGTGGTCGTGGTGGTCGAGGCCGCAGCGGGAGCCGTGGGCGCGGCGGGGCCCGTGGTCGGCAACGGGACCGGGCCGGTGGATTGGACGATCTGCTGGTCGGGGGGGATGCCCGCGGCGCTGACCGGGTGGGTGGCGAGGTAGCTGTAGATGTCCCGCACCACCGGTGCTGCCGCAGAGGCGCCGAAGCCGGCCTGGTCGATGACGCAGACCACCACGTACTGAGGGTCGGCCGTCGGGCCGAACCCGACGAACCAGGCGGTGGGCTCCTTGCCCGGGACGGTGTCGGCGGTGCCGGTCTTGCCGGCGAGGCCACCGGGGAAGTTGAGGCCCTGGAAGGTGCCGTACGCGGTCCCCCTCGGGTTCTGGACCACGCCGGTGAACCCGGCCAGCATGGCCTGGTGGTTCGCCGGGGGGAGATTCACGTGCCCGGTGACCTGTGGGGTGAATCGCTTGACCACCTGACCCGATGGGGAGACCACGGCGGCGGCGACCTGGGGCGCATACCGGGTGCCGCCGTTGGCGAAGGTCGAGTAGGCGACCGCTTGCTCGATCGGGGTGATGGCCGTGGCGCCCTGGCCGAAGGCCATCTGCACGTTGTCGCCGGTGTACCAGGTGGTGTTGGGGAAGCCGGTGGGGCTCATGGCATGCAGCTTCAGCCGCTCGGCTTGGCTGTCCACCCGGCCCTGCACCTCGCCGGGGAGGTCGATGCCGGTCAACTGGCCCAGGCTGTACTGCGCCGCCTGGTCCTGGATGGGGGTCTGTCCGTAGGTGGACCGCTGGTCGTAGAAGAGGGCACCCAGGTTGTAGAAGAAGTCGTCGCTGGAGACCGTGAGAGCGGTGGTGATGTCGATGGCGCCGAAGCCGCCGTCGCCCTCGCTGTTGTGGAGATTGCACGTCGTGCTGTTGTACTGGCAACCGGGCACCTTGAAGGTCCCCGAGTCGTCGTAGAACTCGTTCGGGGTCCACAGTCCCGCGTCGAGCGCGGCAGTGGCGGTGTTGAGCTTGAAGGTGGAGCCCGGCGTGTAGACGCCGGCGATGGCGCGGTTGATCAGCGGCTCGTTGTTGGCCGGATCGGAGAGGGCCGCGTACTGGGCGGTGGTGATCCCCCCGACCCAGATCGACGGGTTGTACGTGGGGTAGGACGACATGGCGTACACCGCACCGGTCTGGGGGCTCATCACGATCACCGCGCCACCGGTGGCCGCCGGATAGCACCCAGTGTTGTTGTTGCACTGGGGATCGCGCACCTTGCGGAGATTGAGGATCTGGGCGGCCAGGGCGTTGTCGGCAACCTGTTGGAGATTGGTGTCGAGGTTGGTGACGATGTTGTCGCCCGGAGTGGCCAGGGTCGTCTTCAGCGCGCCCACCACCTGGCCCTCCGGGTTCACCTCCAGCTGCTGCTGGCCCGGGGCGCCCCGCAGTTCGGTCTCGTACTGGTACTCGAGGCCCGACTGGCCGAAGGCGTCACCGGCCTGGTAGCCCTCGGATGCCCGCGACTTGAGCTCTGCGGCGTTGATCGTCCCCACGTAGCCCAGCGTCTGGGCTGCCGGGTAGCCGGTCTGCGCGGGGCCGGGCAGCTCCTGCTGGAGGTAGTTGCGCTGGCTGGTCGCCACGGACGCGACCCCGGGGAACTCGTCCTGGTGCTCCCTGACGTAGAGGATGTCGGACAACGGCGCGTTCGACAGGACCGGCACCGGTTTGTAGAGGCTGTACCTCGGATCGGCGACAGTGGCATCGACCTGGGCCGTGGTCTGGCCGATCAGGGCCGCCAGCCGGCCCACCACCTCGGGATGCTGCTGGGCGGTCACCCGGGACAAGGTGATCTGTTCGGTGGGCAGGTTGTTCACGAGCGGGTTCCCGTAGCGGTCGAGGATCAGCCCACGGGTCGGTGCGACCGAGACGGCGCGGATCTGATTGGCCGTGACGGCCTGGGCCGCCGCCGGCGCCTGCAGCACCGTCAAGGTCCACAACCGCAGTCCGAGCAGCGCGAACAGCCCGACCACCACCAGGCCGGTGATCCGCAACCGGAGCCCGGTACGGGCTTCGGTGGTGTCCGGCGCGTCGAGCATCGCCTCCACCGAAAACCGGCTCTGGCGCAGCTTGGGCTGCTTGGACTTCTTGCGATTGGGCCTGCGCTCGGCCCCGGAATGGCCGAACAGCCGCGAACCGCGGAATGGGTGACGGAGGGAACGGCTCACGGCACACCAGTATCCCAAGCATCGGGCCCGCGGCGTACGCGGCCCCCGGTGGGTTTCACCGCAACCCACTCGAGGCGACCGCGGAAGTGGGCATCCCCTCGGTCGAGGCCTCCGGCAGCGCCCATGACACCGGGCGCAGGGCAGGAAGGGCGAGGACGGCGTTCACCACCGACACCACCACCACGATGCGGAGCAGGTCCACGTGGAGCATCTGGGGCTGTCCCAGCAACGATCCCAACCCCGCGTAGACCACCTCATAGAGGGCACTGCCACCCAGGGCGGCCACCGGTGGCAGCCACCACGCCGATCGGTCGAGCGCTAGGGTGGACACCCCCACCCCGAAGCCGATCAGGCATCCCACCAGGGCGGACAGGCCGACGGGCGTGGGCAGGAAGAGATCGGCCACCAGCCCGGCCCCGAAGCCCATGGTGGCCCCCCGACCGGGGCCGCCGACCAGTCCGGCCACAATGGGCAGGAGGATCATGACGTCCGGGTGGACCCCGCCGATGCGGAGGTCGAGCATCAGAGTCTGCTGCACCAGCACGAAGCCCAACACGACCGCTCCGACCCGGGCCACGTGCCTCGACGTCACCGTGCCCCCTCGGCGGGAGCAGGCCGCATGGCCCGGAGCCGACCGGAGGTCACGACGACGGGCCCCACAGGACGACCGACACATAGCGGAGATGGGCCAGGTCGGCCAGGGGCTGCAGGACCACGGACTCCTGCGAGGCCGTGGCCCCCGTCCGGGCGGTCACCACCGAGGCCACCGGGATCCCGGGCGGGTAGAGGGCACCCTGCAGCCCGCTGGTCGTGAACTGCTCGCCTTTGGTAAGCGGTGTGTTGGACGGCACCAGGTCGGCGCTGAGGGGCTTGCCCGAGCCCTCGCCGGTGAGCACCGCCAGCAAGCCCGAGGACGGCCCGTACCGCACCCCCACCGAGGACTGGCCGTCCGTGATCAGCCGCACCGTCGCCGTGTGGTGATTGGCCTGGACCACCTGGCCGACCAGGCCACCGGCGCCGACCACGGGCATGTTCAGCTGCACCCCGTCGTCGCGACCGACACTGATGTCGATGGTGGCGGCGAAGTTGCTGGTCCCGTAGTCGGTCACCTCGGCGGGAACGGTCTGCAGATTGGTGAGGAACGGCAGGTTGAGCAGGGCGGTAAGCTGCTTCATGGCCTGGTCGGTGTCGGCCTGCGAAGCGATCTGCTGCTTCAGCTGGCCGATCTCGGCCTGGAGCTTCTGGTTCTGCTGGCGCACCGCACCGTAGTGGACCGACCCGGCCAGGAAGCTCCCGAT
>DAIMIK010000025.1:0-27837 GCA_036722795.1 Acidimicrobiales bacterium
CCCGCCACGTCGCCTGCGGGGTCCTCAGCCTGCAGGAGTACTACCAAGCCCTGTCGGCGGCCGAGCTGCGTGAGCGCCAAGAGTTCGCCTTCGAGGCGGCCGTCAGGATGCGCGACCGGTTCCTCCAGCAAGAGGTGTGGGACCGGATGGGCGTCGATCCCAAGGCGATCGTCCCGGTGGTGCAGCAGGCGCCCGAGCGCATGCAGTTCCAAGCCCTCCTGTTCTCCAAGATCGTCCCGAACTGCAAGAAGCTGGGCCTCCTCGACGGCGCCGACGGGTGGTTGCGGACCAAGTTCACCGAGCTTGGCGTGATCGAGTTCGAGTCGTGGGTGGACACCTCCGAGGAGTACGAGGCCATGGCCGCGGTGCCCAACAAGGACTGAACGCCACCCGGTCCGAATCCGCCGCACATCGGGGTTCGGGACGCCATTGCGCCGTGGGCGGGGCGTCGGGGTCGGCCTGCCGTCCCCCCGGTGAGGCCGGCGGCTGCTGGTAGCCTGCGTCACTGTGATGTCCTCTTTGGATCAGCCGTCCCCGACGAGGGGCTGAGAGAAGTTGCCCCGCTTCGGTTCCGTGCTCACGGCCATGATCACGCCCTTCGATTCCGATGGGGGGCTCGACCTGGACGGCGCCGTGGCCGTCGCCCGGCACCTGGCCGCCTCCGGGAGCGACGGACTGGTGGTGGCCGGCACGACCGGTGAGGGCCCGGTCCTGACCGACGACGAGAGGATCGAGCTCTTCCGGGCGGTGATCGGAGCTGTCGACGTACCGGTCATCGCGTCGACGGGCACCAACGACACGGCGCACTCGGTGATGCTGACCAAGGAGGCCGAGGCGAGCGGCGCCGACGGTGTCCTGGTGGTGACGCCGTACTACAACCGGCCGTCTGCGGCCGGCCTCTCGGCCCACTTCCGGGCAGTGGCGGAGGCCACCGATCTGCCGGTCGTCCTCTACGACATCCCGGCGAGGTCCGGTCGTCGGATCGGCCCGGCGCTGACCGTCGAGCTTGCAAGGGAGGTTCGAAACATCGTGGCGGTCAAGGACTCCACCGGCGACGTGGCGGCGGCGGCGACCGTGGTGGCCGAGAGCCCGGCGGCGTTCGAGGTCTTCTCCGGTGACGATTCGCTGACGCTGCCGTTCCTGTCCGTCGGGGGAGTCGGAGTGATCAGCGTCGCCTCCCACTGGGCCGGTGGCCTGTTCGCCGAGTTGGTGGACTCCCACCGCTCCGGTGACGTGGGCCGCGCCACCACAGTGAACCAGCAGTTGGCCGAGTCCTACCGCTTCGAATCGACGGACGAGTATCCCAATCCGGTGCCGGCGAAGGCAGCCTGCCGGGCCCTCGGCCTGCCGGCGGGGCAGTGCCGGCTGCCCAATGCACCCGCCCCCAAGGCCCTGGACGACCAGGCCAGGGCGGTCATCGCGAAGTTGGGCCGGTTGAACCCGGCGCACCAGTCGGTTGCCTGACCCGGAACGGACCGGGCGGTCCGGCGGGCGCCCGGGTGGGGCGGGCACGAACAGGAAGGCTTCGGTGAGGAACGAACGCCACAAGAGCGAACCCGGCAAGGGCTCCGGCTCCGCCAAGGACGGTGCGCCGCCCAAGGGCTCGGGCAAGGCGTCGGCCAATGCGCCGACAAAGCGGTCGGGCAGCGCGTCGGCCAAGGCGTCGACCGGCGCGCCGACCAAGGCCTCGGGACGGGCGCCGACCAAGGGGTCGAGCAGGGCCGGCGGCGCCGGGTCGCACGATGCCATGCGCATCGTCTTCCTGGGCGGGCTGGGGGAGATCGGGCGCAACTGCGCCTGCATCGAGGTGAACGGTCGGATCCTCGTCCTCGACGTCGGCATCATGTTCCCGGACCCGGACATGCCCGGTGTCGACCTGGTGCTTCCCGACTTCACCTACCTGCGCGAGAATGCCGAGCGGGTCGACGGGGTCATCCTGACCCACGGGCACGAGGACCACACCGGGGGGCTCGCCTACCTCCTGCGTGACTTCCCGGTGCCGGTCTACGGCTCCGAGCTGACCCTGGCCCTGGCCCGGAACCGGGTGGACGAGGCAGGAATGGCAGATCGGGCGCAGTTCATCCCCGTCCGGGACGGCGAACGGAGGAGGATCGGGCCCTGCGACGTGGAGTTCATCCCGGTCACCCACTCGGTCCCCCACGCTTTCGCCACGGCGTTCCACACCCCCCAGGGCATCATCCTGCACTCCGGCGACTTCAAGATCGACCTGCACCCGGTCGATGGCCGGCGGACCGATCTGGCCCGGATGGGAGCCTTGGCATCCGACCCGGGGATCCGCCTGCTCCTGGCCGATTCGACCAATGCCGAGGAGCCCGGCTTCACCCCCTCGGAGTCGACGGTGGGGGCGACCCTCGAAAAGGTCTTCCTGGCCCGTCCCGACCGGCGCTTCATCGTGACCTGCTTCGCCAGCCACATCCACCGGGTCCAACAGGTGGCCGATGCCGCCATCGCCGGGGGTCGGTCCGTGGCCACCCTCGGTCTCTCCATGAAGAAGAACGTGGTCCTGGCCAGGCGCCTCGGACTGCTCGAGATCCCAGACGAGTCGCTGGTCGACATCGAGAACATCGACGACCTCGATCCCGGAAGAGTCTGCGTGATCTCCACCGGATCTCAGGGGGAGCCCATGTCGGCACTGTCCCGCCTGGCCTCCGGCGAGAATCGCTTCTTCCACCTCCAGGAGAACGACGTCGTGGTGATCAGCGCCCACCCCATCCCGGGCAACGAATGGTCGGTGGGCCGCGTCATCGACAGCCTGCACCGGAGGGGGGTCGAGGTCATCCACTCGGGCGTGGAGGCCGTCCACGTGAGCGGCCATGCGCGTCAGGGGGAGCTGGCCATGCTGATGTCGGTGACCAGGCCGGAGTTCTTCATCCCGGTGCACGGCGAATACCGCCACATGGCCAACCACATCCGCCTGGCCGAATCCATGGGGATCGCCGGCGACCGGGTGCTGCTCTGCGAGGACGGGGATGCCGTGCGCCTGGACGGCAGCGGCCTGCACCGTGACGGGACGGTGCCGGGCGGGTACCTCTTCGTCGACGGGAGTTCGGTGGGGGACATCGGCCACGGCGTGCTGCGCGACCGGATGGTCCTGGCGGAGGAGGGCGTGGTCATGGCCGTGGCCACCGTCGACCTGAAGCGGGGCGAAGTGGTGGGAACCCCCCAGATCGTGACCCGTGGATGGGCCTACGACCACGACACCGAGGTGTTGCTCGACGAGGCTCGGGCCGAGGTCACCAAGGCGTTGGAACATGCGCTCTCCAACGGCAGCCACGATCACGAGACACTCAACCGGGTGGCCCGCAAGGCCCTCGGCCGCCTGGTGGGTGACCGCACCCGCCAGCGCCCGATGATCGTGCCGGTGATCGTCACCGTCTAGCCCGTGTCCCCCTGATGCTGACGCAGAGCGGGTAACCTGTTACGCACTGTGACGACCGCCACCAAGCGACCGGCGGGTCGATCCGGGGCCTCGCGGTCGAAGGGCAGGCCTGGGGCCTCGTCTCGATCGCGCTCGGGCAACCCGACAGCGCAAAAGCGGAACCGGGGCCGACCTGGGCGGGGCGGCCCCTACGCGGCCAAGGGCCCGAGTTCGCAGCGGCGGGCCGGACTGTTCGCGTCGATCTGGGCCGTCGTGGCCGGCCACTCCACCGATCTGTGGGGCGTCGTGCTGGTCACCGTGGGCGTCCTGGCCGCCCTCGCGTTCTACGCCGACTCGTTGAACCCGGCAGGGCACGACGCCCGGCTGTTCGTCGGCGACCTGCTGGGATGGGGGAGGTTCCTGGTGCCGCCGGTGGCGGTGGCGGTCGGGCTGCGCCTGCTGATCGGGCGTGGCGACGAGGAGGAGCACACATCCCGCGAGCCGGCGCGTGCCGTGGTCGGGGCCACCCTGGCCCTCCTCGGCGTCGCCGGACTGGCCGGACTGGCCGGGGGATCCCCGCTGTTGGGTGCGTCGACGGAGCGCCTGGCCGACGCCGGCGGGTGGGTGGGCGCAGTGATCGGCGATCCCTTGCGGGCCGCCCTCGGGGGATTCGGAGCGGCCACCGTGCTGGTGGCACTGGTGGTGGTGGCCCTCGTCCTGTTCACCGGTGTGTCGATCCGGGCGGCCGCCGGTGCGATCGCCCGGATGGCCCGGTGGGCCGTCGAGGCGGCTCGTGGCCGGACGGGCGGCACCGGCGCGGACGCTGCGGAAGAGACCGGCCACCCGACCGATCCATTCGGTCGGGCAGTGGCGGTGGGGGGTGGAGCCCAGCCGGTGCTCGCGGTGCCGGTGGTCGATCCCGTCGTCGCCGATCCCGTCGTGGAGGTACCCGAGCCCGCCGAGCCGGTCCTGCTTCCCGCGCCCGCCACCCGGCCGGGCAAGGGCGAGCAGCTGGAGATGAAGCTGGGCCCGGCCATCGGCGATTGGCGCCTCCCGCCGTCCAATCTGTTGAAGCGGGCCAAGCCCCAGGCTGTCGACGAGCACGAGGTGGACGCCGCCGGGGTCGCCTTGGTGGCCGCCCTGGCCGCCCACGGGGTGGAGACGCGCCTGGTGGCACGGACCGTGGGGCCGTCGGTCACCCGGTACGAGCTCGAGCTGGGGGCAGGGGTGAAGGTCGCCAGGGTGACCTCCCTGTCCAAGGACATCGCCTACGCAATGGCGTCCCCCGACGTCCGCATCCTCGCCCCCATCCCCGGAAAGTCGGCCATCGGGGTCGAAGTGCCCAATCGGCGCCGGCAGCTGGTCGCCCTGGGCGACATCCTGGCATCCCCCGAGGCGGCCAAGGCGGTGCATCCCCTCGAGGTGGCCCTCGGCCGGGACATCGCCGGCCGGGCGGTCATGGTCAACCTGGCGGAGATGCCTCATGTACTGGTGTCCGGTGCCACCGGATCGGGCAAGTCCTCGTGCATCAACTCGGTGCTCGCGTCGATCCTGACCCGGGCCACGCCCGATCAGGTCCGCCTGATCCTGGTCGACCCCAAGCGGGTGGAGCTGGGCCAGTACAACGACCTTCCCCATCTGTTGACCCAGGTCGTCGTGGACCCGAAGAAGGCCGCCAATGCCCTGAGCTGGGCGGTCACCGAGATGGAACGCCGCTACGACCTGCTGGCCGAGGTCGGCATGCGTGACATCACCGGCTACAACAGCGCCTTCGACAACGGAGGCCTTGCCGAACTCGAGGAGGCCCACCGCTTCCGGATGCGCGGGGCGGGTGCCGATTCCGAGTCAGAGCCCGGCGACGACGCCGAGCCCGAGGCGCGCTACGAGCGCCTGCCGTTCATCGTCATCGTCGTCGACGAGCTGAACGATCTGATGATGGTGGCGGCACGCGATGTCGAGGAGTCGGTGTGCCGTATCGCCCAGATGGCCCGAGCGGTCGGCATCCATCTCGTGCTCGCCACGCAGCGACCGTCGGTCGATGTGATCACCGGGGTGATCAAGGCCAACATCCCCTCCCGCATGGCGTTCTCGGTCTCCTCCTTGGCCGACAGCCGGGTGATACTGGACCAGCCGGGAGCGGAGCGATTGATCGGCAAGGGCGACATGCTGTTGCTGGCGGCATCCTCGTCCAACCCCCAGCGCCTGCAGGGGCCCTGGGTGAGCGAGGAGGAGGTCCGGGCCGTTGTCGCCCACTGGAAGCGGCAACGGCCGATGGAGGTGGTCGCAGGGATCGAAGAGGTCGTCGGGGCCGATGGGCCCCGGGTCGGTGGCGACGACGGCGACGACGAACTGCTCGTGCAGGCCATGGAGCTGGTGGTCCGCTCCCAGCTGGGCTCCACCTCGATGCTGCAGAGGAAGTTGCGGGTCGGCTTCGCCCGTGCCGGCCGACTGATGGATCTCATGGAGCGCCGTGGGGTGGTGGGGCCGTCCGAGGGCTCCAAGGCGCGGGCGGTGCTGATGACCCCCGAGGAATTGGACGCCCGCTGAGCGGCGGCAACCTCGAAGGAGTCGGCACCGAGGCCCAACCCGACACCGGGCAGGCCGCCCCGCCCCCGGTCGAGGCGCCCGCAGCTGCCGCCACCGTTCTGCTCGGTGGGGGACCGAGGCCCCTCCCGGTGCCCACAGCCGTCGACATCACCGCGCCCGGGTCAGCCCCGCCCGGCGTCCTCCCCGGGGCGGCCGTCCCCGAGGAGCAGCCACGGCCGAGCCGCAGGCAGCGGACCCGCAGGCGGCGGGCCCACCGCCGGCTCGCCTGGTCCCTGGTGGTGCTCCTGGTGCTGCTGCTGGTGGGCGGGGGATGGCTGGCGGCCCGACGCATCAACCGCCCGCTGGCCCAACCGATGTCCCACTCCGGGCTGAGTTCGGCCCAGGCGGTCACCGGCTCGCTGCCATCGCTGCCGTGGCCCGCCAAGGGCCAGGGGGCGGTGGCCGTGCCGTCGCTCGACTATGCCCAGCAGTCGGGACCGGAGTCGTCGGTGCCCATCGCCTCGTTGACCAAGATGACCAACGCAGTGGTGGTCCTGCACGATCACCCGGTACCTGCGGGGACCAGTGGGCCGATGATCACCATCACCGCGGCCGATGTGGCCGAGTACGACAGTGAGTTGCACAACGACGAATCGTCCATCGCCATCCGGGTGGGAGAGGTGCTCAGCGAGCGCCAGATGCTCGAGGCCCTGCTGACCCAGTCCGCCAACGACATCGCCTACAGCCTGGCGCTCTGGGATGCCGGCACCGAGCCGGCCTTCGTCGTCAAGATGAACGCCATGGCCGCTTCGCTCGGTGCCACGTCCTCCCGCTACGTCGACGCCAGCGGCTACAACCCCTTGTCGGTGTCGACGGCGGCGGACTGCCTCCGCATTGCCTCCGCAGGCATGCGCGACCCGACCTTTGCCGAGGTGGTGGCCATGCCCTCGGTCACCCTGCCCCTGGTCGGCACGCTCCCCAACATTGTGTCGGAGATCGGCTCCAACGGGGTGGTCGGCGTCAAGTCCGGGTACACCTCGTATGCCGGTGGCTGCCTGGTGCTGGCCGGCAACCGTATGGTGCAGGGACGCCCGGTCCTGGTGCTGGTGGCGGTCCTCAGCCAACCGGTCCCACCGCCCATCATCCCCAAGTCGACCACCACGACGAGGCCTGCGCCGGCATCGACCGCGCCGCCCACCACGGCCGCCCCCACGCCCACCACGCCCACCACGGCCGCCCCCACCACGGCCGCCCCGCCCGGCTCGACCGCGCCGCCAGCGACAGCGGCTCCGCCCACGACAGCGGTGCCGCCCGCGACAGCGGCTCCGCCCACGACAGCGGCTCCGCCACGCACGACGCCGAGCACCTCGATCCCCCTCAACGACCTCCAGGTGCCCGACCCGCTCCGCTACACCCGGCCGGTGACCGAGGCGCTCCTCACCGCCTCGGAGAACGCGGTGGTGCGGGTGGCGGTCGCCACTGCCGGCCAGGTGGTCGGCGCGGTGACCGTCACCTGGGGAGGGAGTTCCCACCCCGTGCCGATGGTCACCGGGCGCGGCGCATGGCTGCTGGCGTGGCCGGGCCAATCGGTGGCCTCGGCCAGCGAGCTCTCCCCTGTGCCGCCCGGGAGCACCAAGGGGAGCCGGGTCGGAACGGCCCTGTTCTCCCTGGGAACGCAGATCGCCTCCGTCCCGTTGCGGCTGGCCAACACCGTGCCGGAGCCGTCGTGGTGGTGGAGGCTCGTCCACAGCCGCTGACCGGGGACCGGCCAACGGGGCGATCCCGGCGGGTGCACACCGTCCCGAGTACCGTGTCGGTGTGCGCGCACGAGCCCCAGCGTCGTCAGCCAATCTCGGACCTGGCTTCGACACGCTGGCCATCGCCCTCGATCGGTACGTCGAGGTCGAGGTCGAGCCCGCATCCCGGCTCATCGTCCGATCCGAGGGAGAAGGGGCGGGGCTGTCCGACGATCCGTCGCATCTGGCCGCCCGAGTGGCCATCGACGTTGCCGGCACCGACCGGCTGGCCATCACCGTGCGGTCACAGATCCCCGTCGCCCGGGGCCTCGGGTCCTCGGCGGCCCTCGCGGTGGCAGCAGCAGCCGCCGCCGGCGCCAAGGACCCGCTGGCCGTCGCCGCCGCCATGGACGGCCATCCCGACAACGCCGCGGCCGCCGTGGTCGGCGGCCTGGTGGCGGCCGCACGGGTGAAAGGCGGGGTCCACGTCGTCCGGCTCCCGCTGGACGTGAGCCTGGCCTTCGTGGTGATCGTCCCCGACGTCACCCTGTCGACGGCCCGGGCCCGCCAGGCCCTGCCCACCGAGGTGAGCCGCGAGAGTGCGACCTTCAACCTGTCGAGGATGGCCCTGCTGATCGCCGGCCTGGCCGACAGTCGTGCGCTGATCAGCGAGGCCACCGAGGACCGGCTGCACCAGGACTACCGCAGCCCGCTCTTCCCGGCCGCCCCGATGCTGTTGGCCGGCCTGTCCGCCGGGGGGGCACTGGCGGTGTGCTGGTCCGGAGCCGGGCCCTCCCTCCTCGGTATCTGCCACGGGATCGACGCCCCCGGCGTTCAGTCCGCCGCGGAGGCGGCCCTGGCCGAGGCGGACGTCCCGGGTCAGGTCCTGATCCTCCACCCGGACATGCACGGGCTGATCGGCGACGTCGAGGCCTCAGCGGACGTCTACGACTTCAACGCCGGCCGGTAGGCCGGACCACACCCGCCGTGCCGAGCCAGCCGACCAAGGAGCTCCTGGCCGTGGCCAACCCCCGCCCCGGGCGCGACTACGAGGTGCGCTGCGCCACGCCCGAGTTCACCTGCCTGTGCCCCCTAACCGGGCAGCCGGACTTCGCGACCGTCACCGTGACCTATGTCCCGGACCGTTCCCTGGTCGAGCTCAAGTCGCTCAAGCTCTACCTGTGGAGCTACCGGAACGAAGGAGGATTCCACGAGGACATGACCAATCGGATCCTCGACGACCTGGTGGCCACCATCGCCCCCCGCAGGATGACGGTCACCACGGACTGGCTGGTGCGGGGCGGGATCCACACCGTCGTGGAGGCGTCCCACCCCTGAGGCGGCGCTGAGGGCGGCCGGGCCGCGCACCGTGTGCCCACGGCACCCCTCGTCGTGTAGTGGTCGTATCCTGGGGTGGTGCCCACCGCTTCCCCCGTCCCGGCCGACCGGCCCGTTCCAGACGGGATGGCCACGTCGCCGCGCACGTTCCACATCCGGACCTTCGGATGCCAGATGAACGAGCACGACTCCGAGCGTCTGGCCGGGGCCCTCACGGCGGACGGCATGGTGGCCGCACCGGACCTCGAGTCCGCCGATGTCGTTGTGTTCAACACCTGCTGCATCCGCGAAAATGCCGACAACAGGTTCTACGGGCACCTGGGAAACCTCAAGACCCTCCGGGAGAGCCGTCCGGGTATGCAGATCGCCGTGGGTGGCTGCCTGGCCCAGATGGACAAGGAGCGGATCCGCGACCGGGCATCGCACGTGGACGTGGTGTTCGGCACCCACAACCTCTCGCGGGCGCCCGAGTTGCTGCGCCAGGCAGCGGAACACGGGCCGGTGGTGGAGATCCTCGACGAGCCGCAGCCGGCAAACGATCCGTCCTCCGGCGACCAGCAGGCCGTGGCGCTCGCCGCCGTGCGGGACCTGCCCTACGCGGCGTGGGTGACCATCCAGATGGGATGCGACAACTCCTGTGCCTTCTGCATCGTCCCGTCGGTGCGCGGCCCCGAGGCGTCGCGCCCGATGCCCGAGCTGGTGGCCGAAGTGGAGGTGCTCGCCGGGCGCGGTGTGAGCGAAGTGACCCTCCTCGGCCAGAACGTGAACTCCTACGGTCGGGACCTGACCCGACGCCGGCCCCTCTTCGCCGACCTGCTGCGGGTGACCGGGGCGGTGGAGGGGATCCGCCGGGTCCGGTTCACCAGCCCCCACCCGAAGGACCTCCGCCCGGAGACGATCGCCGCCATGGCCGAAACGGAGGAGGTCTGCAACCACCTCCACCTGCCGCTGCAGTCGGGCAGCGACGCCACGCTGGCGGCCATGCGGCGGGGCTATACCGCCGAGCGCTACCTTCAGCGCCTGGCCGAGGCCCGGGCGGCCATCCCCGACCTGGCCGTGACCACCGATCTGATCGTCGGGTTCCCCGGTGAGACCGAAAGCGACTTCGAGCGCACGCTGGAGGTGGCCGCCGAGGCCTCCTACGACAGTGCGTACACCTTCATCTTCTCGCCCCGACCGGGGACCCGGGCAGCGGCCATGGAGGACCGGTTCGTGCCGGCCGACGTGATCGGCGAGCGCTTCGAGCGCCTCCGGGTGGTGGTGGAGCGCTCCGCCCTGGCCCGCCACCGCGGCCGGATCGGACGGGTGGAGGAGGTGGTGGTCGAAGGGCCCTCCAAACGGGATCCGTCGGTGATCACCGGCCGGACCGGCCAGAACAAGCTGGTGCACTTCCGGCCCGACGGTGGGAAGGGGATTGCCGGCGGCTCCTTCGCCGAGGTCGCCATCACCGGTGCGGCCCGCCACCACCTGACCGGCGAGCTGCGCGCCGTGACCGCACGGCCCTCGCACCGGGTCCGCATCCCGGTCAGCGCCGGTTGAGCCGCCCCTGCCGGCTCCGCGACGTGCCGTGACCGGCAGCCGGATCCAGGGGCACGCGCCGGACCGTGTGGAGCCGCCGTCGGTGGTGGCCCTGGTCGGACCCACCGCGTCGGGAAAGTCCGAGCTGGCCCTGCGGGTGGCGGAGGCCTCGAGGGCGGCGGGCCGGGAGGACGCCGTCGACCGCCCTCCCCCGGTCGAACTGGTGTCGGTCGATTCGATGGCCGTCTACCGGGGGATGGACATCGGCACCGCCAAGCCGTCGCGCCAGGTGCGCGCCCGCATCCCCTGCCACCTGGTGGACCTGGTCGATCCCTGGGAGGAGTTCACCGTGCAGCGGTTCCAGGGGCTCGCCCGCCGGGCCCTCGGCGACATCGCCTCCCGCGGCCACGGGGCGCTGCTGGTGGGTGGCACCGGGCTGTACCTCCGGTCGGTGATCGATGACCTGACGTTCCCCGGGCGCTATCCCGAGGCCGCCGCCGCCCTGGCCGGGGAGGTCGACACGGCCGGCCCCCCGGGCAGCGACGCGGAGCGGTCGGCCCTGGAGGAGCTCCATCGGCGCCTGTCCCTCCTCGACCCGACTGCCGCCCGGAGGATCGAGCCGACCAATCGCCGCCGCCTGCTCCGTGCCCTGGAGGTGACCATCGGATCGGGCCACCGGTTCTCCTCCTTCGGCCCCGGTCTCGAGCGGTACCCGCCCACCGATGTCCGACTGGTCGGCCTGCGGCGCGACCCGACGACGCTGGACCGACGGATCACCGAGCGGTTCGAGCTCCTGATGGAGCAGGGGTTCCTCGAGGAGGTACGCGCCCTGGCCGACCGGCCGGAGGGGGTGTCGAGGACCGCCCGCCAGGCCCTCGGCTACCGTGAGCTCCTCGCTCACGTCGAAGACGGCGTCCCGTTGGCCGAGGCGGTCGCCGAAGCGGAGCGCAGGACGCGGGCCTTCTCCCGCCGGCAGTGGGCGTGGTTCCGGCGCGATCCCCGTATCGTCTGGTTGGACCCGGACGACGCCCCGGTCCGAGCGATCCTGGCCCTGATCGGGGGGACACCCGGGGAAGCCGCCACGGTGGGAGACTGATGGGGAACACGATGAATGCGCCGATGCCCGATCTTCCTCCGCTCCGCTTCACGAAGCACCACGGCGCCGGCAACGACTTCCTGGTGCTGGTGGACCAGGGGAACGCCACTCCCCTCGACACCGCGCTGGTGCGGGCCCTGTGCGACCGGAGGTTCGGGATCGGGGCCGACGGCGTGATCCGGGTCCTCGACGGGGGGGGCGAGGCCGATCTGGCCATGGACCTACACAACGCCGACGGCGGTGAGGCCGAGATGAGCGGGAACGGCGTGCGCTGCCTGGCCCAGGCGGCCGTGGGGGCGGGCCTGGTCCACCTACCGACCTTCACCGTGTCGACGCTCGGCGGCGTGAAGTCCGTGGAGTACCACTCCGGGGAGCGCGCCGACGCCGCGGAGGCCTCCGTCGACATGGGCGCGGCCACGCTCGGTCCCGACCAGCCGCAACAGTTCCCGGACCGCAGGGCCCGCCGGGTCGACATGGGCAACCCCCATCTCGTGCTGTTGGGCCCAGACCTCGGTGAGGTCGACGTGCCGGGGCTCGGGAGCCGTCTCCAGGATGTGCACCCCGGCGGCATCAACGTCGAGTTCGTCGCGCTCGGACCCGGCCCGGAGGCGATCACCCTCCGGGTGTGGGAGCGGGGTGTCGGCGAGACCGAGGCCTGCGGAACCGGCAGCGCCGCAGCCGCCGCCGCCGCACGGAGCTGGGACCTCGTGGGCGACACGGTGGAGGTGCACAACCCGGGCGGCACCCTCCAGGTGGCGTTCGTCGACGGCCTGGTGCGGTTGCGTGGGCCGGTGCGGAAGGTGGCCGATCTCCTGGTCGACCCCCGGTCGGTGCTGGACGCGGCACGTCCGTGACGCCCACCGAGTCGGCCTTCACCGACACCCTCATCTCCCGGTCGGTCCGGGAGCGGATCGTACTGGTGGGTGTCGTCTTCCCCCACTCGACCCTGGCCGACACCGAGGCCGGCCTCGACGAGCTGGCCCTCCTGGTGGACACCGCCGGCGCCGACGTGATGGAACGGATCGTGCAGCGGAGGAGCACGCCCGACCCGGCGACCTATCTGGGGAAGGGCAAGGCCGAGGAGCTGCTGTCGGTGTGCCTGGCCGTCGATGCCGACACGGTCGTCTTCGATGACGATCTCTCGCCGGCCCAGCAGCGGAATCTCGAGAAGATCCTGGGGCGCACCGCCATCGACCGCACCGCGGTGATCCTCGACATCTTCGCCCAGAATGCCCGCACCCCCGAGGGCCGGGCCCAGGTGGAGCTGGCGCTACTCCGCTACCGGTTGCCGCGGCTGCGGGGAAGGGGCCGGTCGCTCAGCCAGCAGGCGGGTGGCATCGGCACCCGTGGTCCCGGCGAGACCAAGCTCGAGGTCGACCGGCGGCGCCTGGTGCAGCGGATGAGCCGCCTGGAGTCCGACCTGCGCCAGCTGGACCGCACCAGGCGCACCCAGCGCCGGGGGAGGATGCGGTCCCGCCAGCGGACGGTGTCCCTGGTCGGCTACACCAATGCCGGAAAGTCGACGTTGCTGAACCGGCTCTGCGGGTCGGACGTCCTGGTCGAGAACCGACTGTTCTCCACCCTCGACCCCCGCACCCGGCAGCTCGACCTCCCGGGCGGGGAGACGGTGCTCCTGACCGACACGGTGGGTTTCGTGCGCAAGCTTCCCCATCAGGTTGTCGAGGCGTTCCGCTCGACGCTCGAGGTGGTGTGCGAGTCGGACCTGATCGTCCACGTGGTCGACGGCTCCGGACCGGACCTCGAAGGGCAGGTCGATGCCGTCCGGACCGTGCTTGCCGAGATCGGCGCGGACGGGCTGCCCGAGCTGCTGGTGCTGAACAAGGCCGACGCGCTGGCCGCCCTCGGCCCGGAGTCCGCCGAGGAGGCCCGGCGGTTGATGGTGGCCCACGAAGGGTCGGTGATGGTGTCGGCCAGGTCGGGCGAGGGGATCGACGAGCTGCTGGTGGCCATGGGGGACCGCCTCCGTGTCGGCGACCGGGTGATCGAGCTGGTCATCCCCTGGGCACGGGGCGACGTGTTGGCCGCCGTCCACCGCGAGGGCGAGATCGTGGGCGAGGTGGCCGGCGAGCAGTCGACGCGCATCCAGGTGGTTCTCGATGACGTGGGCAGGTCACGGTTCGCGGAGTTTGTGGCGTCATGACCGCCGGTATCACCGCCGGTCCCCCTGCCACCGATGCCGGCGACCCGGGTGGCTTCGCCCCGCCCCCCTATCCCTACGACCGGCTCGCCCGGCTGAGGGCGGAGGCGGTCGTACGGTTCGGTCAAGGCGGGGGACCGGGAGGCGCCGGGGGGGTGGTGGACTGCTCCATCGGCACACCCTGTGACCCACCGCCGGCCCCGGTGCTCGATGCCATGGCCCGCTCCGGCACCGAGCGCGGGTACCCGACCTCTCCGGGGTCGGCCGCCTACCGGGCCGCCGCCGCCGGCTGGCTGCAACGGAGGTTCGGCGTATCGGTGGATCCGGAACGCGAACTGGCGGCCTGCGTGGGCACCAAGGAGTTCGTTGCCTCGGCCGCGCAGTACCTCCACCTCCGCAACCCCGCCCGTGACACAGTGCTCTACCCGGCGGTGTCCTACCCGACCTATGCCATGGGGGCGACTCTCGGGGGCTGCCGGTCGGTGCCGGTCCGGGAGCTGGCCCAGGGTGGACCCGACCTGGGCTCGATCGACCGGTCCGATCTGGATCGGGCCCTGCTGCTCTGGACGAACTCGCCATCCAACCCGACCGGGCTGCTGACCGATCTGGAGGCCGCGGCCCGCTGGGGGAGGCAGCACGGTGTTCCGGTGTTCTCCGACGAGTGCTACGCCGAATTCACTTGGGAGGGCACCCCGGCCACCGTGCTGGCCTCCGGCGTGGACGGGGTGGTGGCGGTGCACTCGCTCTCCAAGCGATCCAACCTGGCCGGTGCCCGGGCCGGCTTCTACGCGGGGGACCCCGACCTGGTCGGCTATCTCCTCGACGTTCGACGCCACGCGGGGCTGATGGTCCCCGGACCGGTACAGGCCGGTGCGGTGGTGGCCTTCGATGACGACGCCCACGTGCTCGATCAGCGCCTGCGCTACGAGGAGCGCCTGGAGTACCTGCGCGGCGCGCTCGGGACCGTGGAGCTCCCGACCCCCATGCCGGCGGGCGGGTTCTACCTGTGGGTCCCGGTACCGGCCGGCATGACCGGCGGCGGCTGGGAGCTGGCCGAGGCGCTCGCCCTCGAGGTCGGCCTGCTGGTGAGCCCGGGCGACCTCTACGGCCCCGACGGGGCACGGTTTGTGCGCGTGGCGGTGGTGCAGCCGATGGAGCGCCTGCAGTTGGTGGTCGACCGCCTGTCCCGGGGCACACTGACCGAGAGGCTCGGGGGGCCAGGTTCGCGCTGAATCGGCGGGGCCCCACTGGTTCCCCTTCGAGCGGCCGGATGTCAGGGGATCCCTGCGGTCGGTGGCCTCATCCGCGACTCTGACCGGCGAGGGTTGCCGGACGGGCATCGAATCGGGCGCAGTCCGGTTGCAGCCCGACGCTCGCCGGCAGGCCGCCACGGCCGGGTGCGTGGCAACGGCCTTCCACCGGCGGCTTTCCCGCCCCGGCACCCGGGCGCGTGGAGGCCCACGCTGCGTAGAGTGACGTGGTGGACGCCACCACCGCCCTTCGCCGGCGTAGGGCCGGCCTGTGGACCGGGGCACTGGACGCCCTCCCGGCTCCCCGGCTCCTCGATGCCGCCGCCGAGCTCGACGAGCTCGGTTACGGCTCGCTGTGGTTCGGCGAGGCCTACGGCCGGGAGAGCCTGACCACCGCCCTGGCGCTGACCGGTGCAACGAGAAAGCTGGTCGTCGGGACCGGCATCGCCAACATCTACGCCCGGGGTGCCATGGCCGCCGCCGCCGCCGCCCGCCTCGTCCATGCACTCGCACCCGGCCGGTTCGTGCTCGGTCTCGGGGTGAGCCACCAGCCGCTCGTGGAGCGAGACCGGGGCAGCAACTATCGTCCACCGGTCCGGGCCATGGCCGACTACCTCGACGCACTGCACCAGGCGCCCTATTTCGGCGCAGACGCCGAACTGCCACCGATCGTGCTCGCGGCGCTCGGGCCGAGGATGCTCCGGCTGTCCCGCGACCGGACGGCCGGCGCCCACCCCTACCTGGTGACGCCCGACCACACGCGGCAAGCGCGTCGAATCCTCGGGAGTATGCCGCTGCTGGTGGTCGAGCAGGCGGCGGTGTTGGACCAGAACCGCACCGAAGGGTTGCGACGGGGCCACGAGCACCTCAACATCTACACGGGCCTGACCAACTACCGGAACAGCTGGATCCGACAGGGGTTCACCGAAGACGACCTGGTTCGAGGAGGTTCGGACCGCCTCGTCGATGCCCTGGTCGTGCTCGGTGACGAGACAGCCGTCCTCGATCGGGTGCGCCAGCACCTCGACGCCGGAGCCGATCACGTCTGCGTACAGGTCCTCGGCCACGACCTCTCCGAGGTCCCCTTCCGGGAATGGCGCGGGTTGGCACCCGCGCTCGGACGGGCCTGATCGTCGACGCCGGCGCCCGGAGGACCGGCGCACGGACCTGGACCGCCGGCGCCCCAGGGCTAACGTCTGGACCCATGGCAGACCTCCAGTCCCGGATCGAAGAGTTGTGGAGTCGTGCGGGCGCGCTGGGGCCGACGGACACCGACGCGCTGGCCGTGGTGACCGAGGCGATCGACCTGCTCGACAGCGGCGAGGCGCGGGTGGCCGAGGTCGATCCCGCCACCGATCAGGTGGTCGTCCACCAGTGGCTCAAGCAGGCCATCCTGCTGCTGTTCCGGCTGCGATCGATGGAGACCATGGAGGTGGGCCCGTTCGAATTCGCCGACAAACTCCCCCTCAAGAGGGACTATGCGGCGTCGGGGGTCCGGGTGGTGCCCGGTGCCTCGGCCCGGTGGGGCTCGTATCTGGGGAGCGGGGTCATCTGCATGCCGAGCTACGTCAACATCGGGGCCCGGGTCGGGGCGGGCACCATGGTCGACACCTGGGCCACCGTCGGGTCGTGCGCCCAGATCGGCGAGCAGGTCCACCTGTCGGGCGGAGTCGGAATCGGGGGAGTGCTCGAGCCTGCGCAAGCGGCCCCGGTGGTCATCGAGGACGAGGTCATGATCGGCAGCCGATGCATGATCACCCAGGGGGCCCGGGTGGGCCGTGGGGCGGTGGTGGGGGAGGGCACCATCTTGAACCCCTCCATCCCGGTGATCGACGCGGAGACCGGCGTGGAGCTCAGCCGGGGGCATGTTCCGGCATGGTGCGTGGCCGTCCAGGCCTCCCGCCGACGCGAGTTCCCCGGTGGTGAATTCTTCCTCCCCTGCGTCCTGGTGATCAAGCGCCTGACCGAGGGACAGCGGCACGACAAGGCGCAGCTGAACGGAATCCTCCGGGCGCACGGGGTGTCCACGTGACCTCGGAGATCGCGAACGGGCTGTTCGGACTGGCCACCGCCCTGGTGGCCATTCCGTCGGTCAGCCACCACGAGGGACCGATGGCCGATGCGGTGCAGGCGGCCCTGGACCTCTGCCCGTGGCTCGCGGTCGACCGGGTCGGGAACACCGTGGTGGCCCGCACCGATCTGCACCGGGACAGACGCATCCGGGTGGCCGGCCACCTCGACACCGTCCCGCCGGTCGACGGCAACGACGAGCCCCGTGTCGTCGACTCCACCCTCTACGGCGTGGGTTCCGCCGACATGAAGGGCGGTCTGGCCGTCTTCCTCCATCTGGCCGGCACCATCCCCGGACCCGCAGTGGACGTGACCTGGTGCTTCTACGAGTGTGAGGAGGTCGAGCAGCGCCACAACGGCCTCCTCCGCCTTTGGGAGGAGCGGCCCGACTGGCTGGAGGCCGATGTTGCCGTACTCGGGGAGCCCACCGGTGGAGTGGTCGAGGCCGGGTGCCAGGGGACGTTGCGGATCCGGATCGACATGCACGGCGAACGGGCGCACACCGCCCGCCCGTGGACCGGCAGGAACGCGATCCACCGCCTGGCGCCGGTGCTGTCGGCCGTGGCTGACTACCGGGGCCGGCGCCCGGTGCTCGACGGGTGCGAGTACTCGGAGCAGCTCCAGGCCGTGCAGATCGGGGGTGGCGTGTCCGGAAACGTCGTGCCCGACGAGGCGTCGATCGTGCTAAATCACCGGTTCGCCCCTGATCGGACCATCGAGGCCGCCGAGGCGTCGATCAGGGACCTGCTGGGCGGCCATCTGGGCCCGGAGGACCGGTGGGAGCTGATCGATCACGCCGCCGGAGCTCCCCCCGCGCTCGACCACCCGCTGCTGGCCGGCCTGGTTGCGGCCACCGGTGTGCCACCGCGGGCGAAGCTGGGCTGGACCGACGTGGCATCGATGTGGGCCCACGGGATCCCTGCTGCGAACTTCGGTCCGGGCGACCCGTTGCTCGCCCACACCCCTGGTGAGCACGTGAGCTGGGCGGAGCTGGAGAGCGCTGCCACCGTCCTCGGCGCACTGCTTCGCACCGGGCCCTAGGCGGTTGCCCGGGCGGCAATCTCCGAAGCGAGAACTCCCCGGTCGACGGGTGTGGTCCCTGGCCGGGGGGACGGGCTGTGCCCGCCCGGCCTCGCCGGTCAGAGGCGACGGAGCACGGTGACCACCTTGCCGTAGATGTTGACCTCCGAGGGGTCGAATTCCATGGGGGAGAGGCTGTCGTTGGCCGGGGTGAGGACCACCACTCCGTTCCGCCGAGAGAACAGCTTGACCGTGGCCTCCTCGTCGGGGATCCCCGCCACCACGATGTCCCCGCGCTCCGCGTCGGGCTGTTGGCGGACGACCACGAAGTCGCCGTCCACGATGCCCGCGCCGACCATCGAGTCACCCCGCACCTTCAGCATGAACAGCGTTCCGGTGCCGGTGAAGTCCTCGGGCAGCGGGTAGAGCTCCTCCACGTTCTCCTGTGCGAGGACCCCGGTGCCGGCAGCCACGTCGCCGACGAGCGGCACGTGGCGGATGGGGCGTGCGTCCATGATCACCTTGGAGGAGGGGTCGTAGCAGACCTCGATGGCCCGGGGCTTGGTCGGGTCCCGTCGGAGGTACCCCTCCCGCTGGAGCACGGCCAGGTGGGCGTGGACCGTCGACGACGAGGTGAGCCCCACCGACTCTCCGATCTCGCGCACCGAGGGCGGGTAGCCACGATCCCTGACCGACTCGGAGATGCAGTCCAGAATCTGCTTGCGCTTGATGCTCAATACCTGGGCCATGACACTCCTTGCTCCGGCCGGCGGGGCTGTCGGCGAACGTCTGTTTGTACGACCGTACCGGTCGGGCCGGGCAAAAGCAAACATCCGTTCGACAAAAGTGTTGACAACGAACAGGTGTTCGTGCTGAGATGTCGACATGGCGAACACAGGTTCGATGATCCGACGCTCGAATGCGACCGTCGGATCGGCACAGACACGGAGGTCCATCCGATGAGCGCTCTCCTGCTGGACTCACTCCCCTCGACCCCCGACCCTGCGTCTGCGGACGGAGGATCCACGCTGCGCGTGGTGGGCCTGGCCGGCGAGGTGCCGCACGTCGGCGGCCTGACGGAGGGTCGCCGGGCGTACGCCCTCCCCGTGACGGCGGTTCCGGAGCGACGCCCGGTCGGGAGAGGGCGCCAGAGTGCCTCTCCCGCCGTCCGGCGCCGGCGCTCGCTGTTGGCGCTGGCGGGCCTGCTTCTGGTCGGGTTGGCTCTTCCGCTGGGCGGAGCCGGTGGTAACTCCCACGCCGCCGGTTCCGCCCTGGCGGGGAACGGTCACCCGTTCGCGTACACCGTGCAGCCCGGGGACTCCCTGTGGTCGATCGCCCAACGGGTGGATCCCACCGGAGATCCCCGGCCGCTGGTGGCCCGACTGGCCGCTAAGACCGGCTCGGAGTCGGTGGTTCCCGGGGAACGGATCGTGCTCCCCTGACGCTGGGCAGGGCGGTGTGCGGGCCGCCCGGCCGGCACGGGCTGTCAGCGTGGACGGATGCGATGGGCACTAGCCTCGTACCGTGCGTTGTCCATGGTGCCTGGCTGACGACGACCGCGTGGTCGATTCCCGGGTGGCCGAGGATGGTGCCGCCATCCGGAGACGGCGTGAGTGCGCCGATTGCGGCCATCGGTACACCACCTTCGAGCGGATCGACGAGATCCCCCTGATGGTGATCAAGCGCTCCGGCGTGCGGCAGCCGTTCGATCGGGGGAAGCTGGTCGACGGGCTCCGCTCGGCGACGAAGAACCGACCGGTTACCGAGGAGCAGCTCGAGACGGTTGCCCAGCAGGTCGAGGACGCACTGCGCGAGGACGGCTCGGAGCCCACCTCCGAGCAGGTGGGCCTGGCGGTCCTCGAGCGCCTCCGCTCCCTCGACGAGGTGGCCTATCTGCGCTTCGCCAGTGTCTACAAGGGGTTCGAGGGCGTGGACGACTTCCGGCGCGAGGTGGGACTGCTGACCAAGACCACCGCCCCCAAGCGACACGAGGGCTGACGCATGGCCGAGCTCCTGGCCGAGGTGCCGACGAGGGCGCTGGCGATCTACGCCCATCCGGATGATCCCGACGTGTCCTGCGGGGGGACGCTGGCCACCTGGGCCCAGGCGGGGTGCGACGTACGGGTCCTGTTGTGCACCGATGGGGGCAAGGGCACGTTGGATCCCGACGTCGATCCGCGAGCGCTGGCGGTGCAACGGGCCGCCGAGGCTGCCGAGGCCGGTGCGGCGATCGGGCTGGCGGGCCAGGAGCTCCTCGGGTACTCAGACGGCGAACTGAGCGACGACCCGGAGTTCCGCGAGCTGCTGGTGGCGACGGTGCGCCGGCTCCGACCCGAGGTCGTGCTCTGCCCCGACCCCACCGCGATCTTCTTCGGCCAGGGGTACTTCAACCACCACGACCACCGCGTCCTGGGCCTGGCGGTGCTCGACGCCGTGGCCCCGGCCGCGGCGCTGCCGCTCTACTTTCCCGCCGCCGGGCCCGGCCACCAGGTGGGCACCGTGCTCCTGTCGGGGACACTCGAGCCCGACGTGTGGGTAGACATCTCGGGGACGGTGGACGTCAAGGGCGAGGCGGTCGGGTGCCATCGCAGTCAGTTCCCCGACGGGGTGGAATGGGCCGCCACCGCGGTCAGGCGTGGCGCCGAGGAAGCGGGCCGGCAGGCCGGTGTGCCGTTTGCCGAAGGGTTCCGGAGGCTGCGCCTCGGTGGGTGAGGAGTCGGGAGCCGGGCCGGTGTTGCGCGGAGATCCCTCCACGGCCGCGGACGGTGGGACCGCCGACCGGGTGATCCTCCACGTCGACATGGACGCGTTCTTTGCCTCGGTCGAAGTGCTCGATGATCCCTCGTTGGCCGGGCTGCCCGTCATCGTGGGGGGAAGCGGCCGGCGTGGTGTGGTGGCCGCCTGCACCTACGAGGCGCGGATGTTCGGCGTCCATTCCGCGATGCCCTCCTCGGTGGCCCGCCGGCTCTGCCCCTCGGCGGTGTTCGTCGACGGTCGATACCACCGCTACGTCGAGGAGAGCGCAAAGCTGCACGCCATCTTCGAGTCGGTGACGCCGTTGGTCGAGGGGATCTCCCTCGACGAGGCCTTCCTGGACGTGACCGGGTCGCAGCAGCTGCTGGGGGATGGTCCTTCCATCGCCGCGGCCATCCGCCGCAGGGTGGTCGCTGAGCTCGGCCTCACCTGTTCGGTGGGAGTGGGGCGGTCCAAGTTGATGGCCAAGTTGGCCTCCAAGGCTGCCAAGCCGAAGGCGACGGCCTCCGGTATCGAGCCGGGCGCCGGCGTGGTGGTGGTCCCGGGTGACGGTGAGCTCGAGTTCCTCCATCCCCTGCCCATCCGGGCGCTGTGGGGCGTGGGGCCGGTCACCGGACGGCGGCTCAACGCCCTGGGGGTGCAGACGGTGGCGGAGATCGCCGCACTGCCGCCGCCAACGTTGGAGCGCTACCTGGGAGCAGCGGCCGGGGCCCACCTGGCTGCGCTCTCCCGCGGGGAGGACAGGCGTCCTGTGGTGGCCGACCACGCCGCCAAGTCGATCGGTCACGAGGAGACGTTCGGGTCGGACCTCTGGAACCGCGACGACCTGCGCCGCCATCTGGTGCGGATGGTGGATGCCTCGGCTACCAATCTCCGCGGGTCCGGGCTGGCCGCCCGCACCATCACGGTGAAGCTCCGGCTCGCGGACTTCTCGCTGATCACGAGGTCCCACTCGATGGCGGTGCCGGTCGACGCCTCGCAGGCCATCGGTGCCGTGGCCGCGGCCCTGCTCGACTCGGTGGAGCTGGACCAGGGCGTCCGGCTGCTCGGAGTCAGCCTGTCGGGATTCGCCGATCCCGAGGTGGGGACCCAGTTGAGCCTCGACCTCGATGGCGGAAACGCCGCCGACCGGAACGACGTCCGGCCGGGGCCGGGCAACCCCGGGGTGACCGGCTCCGGCCTCGACCATGGTGGTGGCCCCCCCGGTGGACCGTCGCGGCTTGACCGGCCCGAGGTGGAGGATCGGCTGGCTCGGGCCCATGACGAGGCCGAGCGGCTCCAGGAGTCCTGGGGATCGGTCACCGCGGCGGTCGACGCCATCCGTGCCCGGTACGGGGGGACCTCGGTGGGGCCGGCGTCCTTGGTGGGATCCGGCGGGCTGGGGGTCCGGCGTCGGGGGGAGGCCCAATGGGGCCCACCTGCACCGAAACCCCCCGAATCCGATGGCGAGAGCCGGGGGACCTTGTAATATGCTGGAAACTAACGATCAAGTGGTGCCCCGTGCGTTCCGATCCTTCGAATGTGCGATGTTTTTTGGTGAAGGTTGCGCGAGGATGAGATTGGTGATCACTCCTGGGTTCCAAGACGGGTGGAGGGAACGAGCCGTTGCCGCTGTCTGAGCACGAACAACGCATTCTGCATGAACTGGAGCAGTCCCTCTACCACGAGGATCCCGACTTCGCGGAACGGGTGCGGTCCGAGACGGTGTACCGGCATGCGGGGCGGTACTGCATCTGGTCCGCACTGGTCTTCCTGGCCGCACTGGTCTTTATGTTCTTCACCTTCTCGACCTCCGTGGTCCTCGGATTCGTGGGTGTCGTGGTGATGTTCCTTTCGGGAGTGGTGTTCGCCAACAATGCCCGTCGGATGGGCAAGGCGGGCATCGACGACATCTCGCGATCACTCCACAGCCGCAATCTCGGCAGCACCGTCCACGATCCTCGCGACTGGATCCGTGGTCGCTTCCACCGCGACGACTGAATCGTCGGCCGCGGCGACACCTCCCGGGGGAGCGGTCGGCCCGGTCATGAGCGCGGCGCTCCTCTCCGACGATCCACCCGTGGTGCTGGCGGTGGACATCGGTGGCACCAAGTTGGCGGCCGCGGTGGTGGACGGTGAGGGCAGGCTGCTCGATCAGGCCCGGGTCGACACGCCGTCCTCCGACGATCCGGAGCAGGTATTCGGGGCGTTGGCCGCTGTCATCGACCGGGTGCTCTCCGCTGCCGTTCTCCAACCGGTCGTCTGCGGTGTGGGATGCGGGGGCCCGATGCAGCGGGGGGGTGAGGCCGTGAGTCCTCTGAACATCCGGGCCTGGCGCGGCTTCGCGCTCCGGAGCCGCCTGGCCGAACTGGTGAGACTGCCGGTTGCCGTGGACAACGACGCCAAGGCGTTGGCCCTCGGAGAGGGGTGGCTCGGCGCCGCCCGGGATGTGTCCGACTATCTGGCCATGGTCGTGTCGACGGGGGTCGGCGGGGGGATCGTGCTTGACGGCCGGCTCCTCGACGGCCGTGCCGGCAATGCCGGTCACATCGGGCACGTCGTCGTCGAGCCGGACGGCCGGGCGTGTGTGTGCGGCGGACGCGGGTGCCTCGAGGCGGAGGCCTCCGGCTCGTCGATCGAGGCGGCTACGGGCCTCCACGCGTCGGAGGCCCCGGAAGGGGTCCGCCGACGGGCGGGGACGTTGGTCGGGCGGGCCGCGGCATCGGTGGCCAACCTGCTCGATCTCGATCTGGCGGTGGTGGCCGGCTCGGTGGCCCTCGGATTCGGCTCGGTCTTCTTCGATGCGGCCCAGGAGGAGGTCGACCTCCGGTGCCGCCTCGACTTCTCGCGGTCCACCCGGATCGTCCCGGCAGGACTGGGCGCCGACGGGCCGCTGACGGGCGCTGCGGCGGTCGGCCGACGCGCCGTGGCGGCGGCGCTGCATCACGGGGAGGCATAGTGAGGAACAACGCCGCGGTGAGCCGTGGCCCGGGCCGGGGCCCGTCCACCGGCGCCCGGGCCGCCGTGGTGCGGGCGGTGCTCGCCCGACCGGACCTGTGGTGGACCGCGGTCTGCGCTCTCGGTCGCCTGGCCCCACCGGGCTGGTGGCGGGCCAGACCCCACCTCCCGCTCCCTGACGACCGACTGTGGGGGTTCCGGATGGTCACGGCGTACGGGAGCCCCGACACGGTCCCCTGTGCCCCCGATGTCATCTCCTACCTCGAGTGGTGTCGCTCGACAGCACGGTCCCGACTGACGAACGGGAGGCGACGGTGATCGTCGGGGGGACCAACCGCTACGTCGCGAGCCGGCCGGGCTAATTTCCGCAACCATGGATCGACGGTCGAAGGCCGGGGCGAAGGGCGGTTCCCTCGAGAGCTCGCCGCCCGAGGTCGCCGAGCCGGTGCGGTCGCCCATGTCCCCGTCCCGGAGGGCCCTGGTGCTCAATGCCACGTTCGAGCCACTGGGTATCGTCTCGTCGCGGCGGGCGGTGCTGCTGGTGCTCGACACCAAGGCCGAGCTCGTCCATGCCACCGAGCGGGTCTTCCGGGCCGAGCGGATGAGCGTGCCGGAGCCTTCGGTGGTCCGGCTGGTCCGCTACGTGCACGTCCCGCTCCACTACCGGGTGGCGGTCAACCGTCGGACGGTCTTCGCCCGTGACGCTTCCCGATGCCAGTACTGCGGGTCGGCGGCCGAGAACCTCGACCACGTTATCCCCCGGAGCAAGGGAGGCCCCCACACCTGGGAGAACGTGGTGGCGGCCTGTCGGCGCTGCAACACACGCAAGGAGGACAGGCTGCCCCATGAGGCCGGCATGGTCCTGCGTACCGCACCGGTCGCCCCTCGGCACCGGGTGCAGCTCCTGGCCCTGTGCGGAGGGGCTGGCGAGGAGTGGGGCACCTACCTCGGCCCCCCCCTTGCCGATCGGGGCCAGTTGACGGCGTGAGCTCGCGGGCCCTCGGCCCCGCACCGGGGCATCCTTCGGACCCGGTGGTCCGTTCCGGTCGGTACCATCCCGAAGGCTACGGCGAGGCCGATGGGAGTGTGACGCGGTGACCGGTGGTTGGAGTATCGACGAGCGGGTGGGGGCGGCGTCGGAGCTCCACGCCTCGTGGCCGGCCGTCGAAGCCGACCCGGGGGACCGTGCGGTGGCGCTCTGCCGGGTGACGGCTCCTGCCGTCGTGCTCGGCTCGACGCAACCGGGGTCGGTCATCGACCGTCGACGGGCCGGCGCCGCGGGCATCTCGGTGGCCCGGCGCAGATCGGGTGGGGGCGCCGTGCTGGTCACCGAGGACGACCCGGTGTGGGTCGATGTCTGGATCCCCTCCGGCGACCCGCTGTGGCACGCAGATGTCGCGCGGGCCTTCGACTGGATCGGAAGCGCGTGGGCCTCTGCCCTCGGCCGCACGGGCCTCGAGGGGCTGTCCTCCCACCGGGAGGGCTCGGTGGCGTGCACCCGCTGGTCCCAGTTGGTCTGCTTCGGGGGAGTCGGAACGGGCGAGGTGGTCGCCGGGGACGGGCGGAAGATCGTGGGACTCGCCCAACGCCGGAATCGCCACGGGGCCTGGTTCCACGGGGCCTGTGTGCTCCGTTGGGATCCGGCGCCGCTCGTGGACATCCTGGATCTTCCCGAGGCCGAACGCAGCGAAGCGACGGCGGCTCTGGCCGGGGCCGTGGCCGGCGTGGCCGACCTCGCCGAAGAGGCGGGTGGCTCCGGACCTGATGCCTCCACCGTCGCAGACTGGCTGATCGCCGCGCTGCCCTGACCCCGGCGGCCGGCCACCGGGGGATGACCGGATCGCGGTGGTCCCCGTCCGGCGGCCGGCAGCAGGCGTGGCCCTGGCCGGTAGCAGCCGCTTCCCCTGATCGCCCGCACTCTCGGCGCCGGGGCACTCCACACCCGCGCGCCGGGCACCATCCCCCGAAGGCCCGCGCCGATCGACGCGCTTCGATCCGATCGCCGTCTCCCGGCCCCGTGACGCGCGCTGCCGAAATGGTCGGAATCAGTGCCCAAGTGGTTGACGGGTGGGGGGATGGGGCATAGAGTGGTGCAAAGTGGTGTGAAAGGGAGGGATCTGAACAGTCAGGTCCTGGGCACTGCGGGGAGCATTGTGGGAGCAATCACCAGTGGCACGGTTCTTCGGCAGGTACGAGCATTCGCTCGACGACAAGGGAAGGGTGATCCTCCCGGCCAAGTTCCGCGGTCCGTTCGAACACGGGGGCTATCTGACCGAGTACCAGGACGGGTGCTTGTCGCTGTGGACTCCGGACGAATTCGAGCTGCAGATGGAGTCGATGCTGCAGCGGGCCAACTCGGGGAGGAGCGACCGGAACCTGGTGCGCCTGTGGGCGTCGACATCGCACGAGCTGGAGATCGACAAGCAGGGGAGGATGGCCATTCCGGCCCGTCTCCGCGAGTACGCCGGCCTGGTCGGCGACGTCCTGGTGCTCGGGGCGATCGACCGGGTCGAGCTGTGGAATCGGGACTCCTGGGACCGGAAGGTCCTGCCCGAGGAGGAACGTCTCACACAGGGCGACGACGGCTGAGTGACGCGATGGGCCTGTATGTCGTGCGACATGGATCCGATGGCACGGCCGACGGTGAAACCGGTGCCGGCTCCGGAGCCTCCACTGCCGACCACGGAGCCCACGGAGCCCACGGAGCCCACGGCCTCAACGCCCGGAACGGATCGGACGCCCCGGATGAAAGGAGCCCTATCAGAAGGATCACCACATCGGCCCTGGCCACGCCGGTCGGGCTCGCTGTCGGCTCTTCGGGTGGCCCGGGCCGCCCGACGCCCTACCAATCGGGACTGGCCGCGGTGGCTCGTCACGATGTGCACATCGAACGCGTCTGGCCCATGCGCAGTCCCTCGACCGGATCGCTGGAAGAATCCTCCTCCGCCTACTTCCAGAGTGATCGTCGCGGAACTCCACCCGCTGGCATCGTGCCGGTCGGGGGACTGCGGATGAGCCAGACCTTCCCCCACGAGCCCGTCATGGCCTCCGAGGTCGTCGACCTGTTCGCGCCGGTACCGCCGGGCCTGATCGTCGACGCCACCTTGGGGGGTGCCGGCCACGCCGCCGCCCTGCTCCGTGCCCATGCCGGGATCCGAGTGCTCGGGATCGACCGTGATCCGGCAGCGGTGGCTGCGGCAGCCGATGAACTGGCCCCGTTCGGAGCCCGGGCCATGGTCCGCCGGTCGCGTTTCGATGCGCTGGCCCAGGCGGTCCGTGAGGTCCAGTCCGAGCTCGGGACGCCCCCCGAGGAGTTGGGTCTCAGCGGTGCGCTGTTCGACCTGGGCGTCAGCTCACCGCAGCTCGACGTGGCCGAACGCGGGTTCTCGTACCGTCGCGACGCCGCCCTCGACATGAGGATGGACCCGACCTCCGGGCGAACCGGCGCCGACGTGGTGAACGAGTTCGACGAGGAGGACCTGGTCGCGCTGTTCGCCGAGAACGGCGAGGTGCGCTTCGGCCGCCGGATCGCCCGTGCCATCATCGCGGCGCGGCCGGTGACGACCACCGGCCAGTTGGCCGATGTGGTGAGAGCGGCGATCCCGGCCGCCACCCGGCGAACCGGGGGCCACCCGGCGCGTCGTGTGTTCCAGGCCGTCCGGATCGCGGTCAACGAAGAGCTGGACCAGCTGGGCGGCGCTCTCGACGACGCTCTGGCCCTGCTCCGGCCCGGTGGGCGGTGCGTGGTGATCGCCTACCACTCCGGAGAGGACCGCCTGGTGAAGGCTGCCTTCACCCGGGCCGCCACCGACAACTGCCAGTGCCCACCCGGTCTCCCCTGCGTTTGCGGTGCCGATCCACAGTTCCGTCTGGTGGCACGAGGTGCTCGGCGTCCCACGAGTGACGAGATCGGGCGGAACCGGCGCGCCGAGGCCGCGCGCCTACGGGTGATCGAGCGCTTGCCCCCCACGTCCCGTCCGTCCGAGTCCAGTGGCGAGGTGGCGTGATGGCGCCATCGGCAACGGCCGCCGCCCGGCGCTCCACCGCCCCGGCCC
>DAIMIK010000026.1:0-27106 GCA_036722795.1 Acidimicrobiales bacterium
CCCACGTGCCTTCCTCATGGACGAGCCGCTGTCGAACCTCGACGCCCGGTTGCGCACCGAGATGCGGGCCGAGCTGGCCGAGCTCCACCTGCGCCTCGGAGTCACCGTCCTCTATGTGACCCACGACCAGGTCGAGGCCATGACCATGGGCCAGCGCATCGCCATCCTGCGCGACGGGGTCCTGCAGCAGGTCGACGCGCCCCGGACCGTCCACGACCGTCCGGCGAACGCCTTCGTCGCCGGCTTCATCGGCAGCCCCCCCATGAACATCCTCGCCGGCCGGGTCGACACGGCCGACGGCGCCGCCGAGGTGGTGGTCGACGGCGGCAGCATCCCGCTCGGCCCTGCCGCCACCGCGGCCCTCCGCCGCCGGGCTCTGCCCGAGGTGACGGTGGGGGTCCGGCCCGAGCACCTCCGGGCCGATCCGGCCGGGACCTTGAAGGTGACGGTGGCCCTGGCCGAGTACCTGGGACACGAGCAGCACCTCGGGTGCCGGCTGCCAGGGGGAGGGCTGCTCACCGTGCGCCTGCCCGGGACCGGCTCCGCCCTACTGCCTGGTGACTCGGTGACCCTGGCCGTCGAGGGGGACCCCCACCTGTTCGACCCGGTCGACGGGAACCGAATCGATGTCTGACGCCGGTCTGGCCCCGGGAGTCGCGGCGCTGGGCGAGGTGGCCGCCGGCGCGTCGGGGGACGCTCCGGGTCGCCGCCGCCGCCGGCTGGGCCGGAGCGGCCGGGATGCGGCGGTGGGGTACCTGTTCGTCCTGCCGGCCATGGCGGTCTTCGCCGTCTTCGTCTTCTACCCCCTCCTGCGCACCTTCTGGCTGGGCTTCTTCCGGGTCGCCCCCTATCCCACCATCCCGTCCAAGTTCGTGGGGCTGTCGCAGTACCGGAGCGTCCTCACCTCCCACGATTTCTGGGCCAGCCTGGGCCGCACCGTGGAGTTCGTGCTGCTGACCGTTCCGATCGGCATCGTGCTGGGAGTTGCCCTGGCGTCGCTGGCCGACGCCCGCATCCGCGGCATCCGGTTCTTCCGCACCCTCTACTCCTCCACCGTCGCCACCAGCGTGGCGGTTGCCTCGGTGATCTTCTTCACCCTGCTCAACCCCACCGTCGGGCTGTTCAGCTACTGGCTGGGCATCGAGGGCGGCAACGGGATCCTGCAGTCCAACACCTGGGCACTGCCCGCCGTGGCCACCGTGACGGTGTGGCAGAACATCGGCTTCACCTTCATCTTGATGAGCGCGGCGCTGCAGGCCATCCCCGAGGACCTGCTGGAGGCGGCCCGGATCGATGGCGCCGGTGGCCGGTCGCGGTTCTGGCGGGTGACGCTGCCGCTGCTTTCCCCCACCGTCTTCTTCGCCGGGGTGGTGGGGATCATCGCCTCCTTCCAGGCCTTCGGCCAGATCGACCTGCTGACCCAGGGCGGACCCGACAATCACACCAACGTGCTCATCTACTACCTGTACACCTCGTTCCAGAACAACGACTTCGGCCAGGCCTCGGTGCTGGCCGTGGCCCTGTTCCTCATCCTGCTGGCCGTGACCCTGGTGCAGTTCCGCTTCGTGGAGCGGCGGGTGTTCTATGGGTAGGCACTGGGGGCGGACCGGACGCTACGCGCTGCTGGCGGTGGCGGCGGTGGTGGTGGGCTTCCCCATCTACATCACGGTGGTCAACTCGCTGCTCACGCCACAGCAGATCGCCCACCGGCCTCCCACCCTGTTCCCGCTCCACCCGCAGTGGGGGGCCTTCGGCCAGGCCTTCACCACCGCCCATCTCGGGCTGTACCTGCGCAACTCGGCGGTGGTCACGGTGTCCATCACGGTGGCGGAACTGGTGACGTCGGTGCTCGCCGCCTACGCCTTCACCTTCGTGCAGTTCCCGTTCCGGCGCGTTCTGTTCTTCGTGTGCCTGGCCACGTTGATGGTGCCCATGGAGGCGACCTTGATCCCCAACCGCCAGACCATCGGCGCCTTCGGCTGGTACAACACGTTCCCGGCTCTGATCGTGCCGTTCATGGCCAGCGGAGTGGGGGTCTTCCTGCTGCGGCAGGCCTTCCTGCAGCTGCCCCACGACCTGCACGACGCCGCCACCCTCGACGGTTACGGCCACCTGCGGTTCCTGATGCGGGTGGTCGTGCCCCTCAACCGGCCCATCATCGCCGCCTTCGGCGTCTACGCCTTCCTGACCGCCTGGAACCAGTACCTGTGGCCCCTCATCGCCACCGACTCCGACAGCGTCCGCACCGTCCAGATCGGCCTGCGCCAGCTGCAGTCGCTCAGCATCGACCAGATCAACGTAATCTTCGCCGGCACCCTCCTGGCCGCCCTACCCATCTTCGTCCTGCTGCTCGCCTTCCAGAAGCAGCTGGTCCGGGGACTCACGGCGGGGGCCGTCAAGGGCTGAGCCCCGGGGAACCGGGGCCGGCATCCGGAACCGGCCTTCCGACTGTCGGCTCGCCGTGCTCGCCGACCTCGGTCATCGTTGCCACCCGTCCGACGATGAGCGGATCGGGAGTGCCCACCACCCCGGCGTCCCTTCCGTGGTAGTCGATGGCCGAGAGGACGTGACGCATGGCGTCGAGGCGGCCCCTCCGTTTGTCGTTGCTCTTCACCACGGTCCAGGGGGCGATCTCGCTGTCGGTGGAGGCGAACATGCGGTCCCGGGCCTCGGTGTAGTCGTCCCACCGGGCCAGGGACGCCACATCGATGGGGGAGAGCTTCCATCGCCGGACGGGATCGATGCGCCGGATGAGGAAGCGGGTGTGCTGCTCGCCCCGCGACACCGAGAACCAGAGCTTGAAGAGGTGGATCTTGTCGCGTACGAGCAGCTGCTCGAAGAGCGGTGCCTGGAAGAGGAACTCTCGGTACTGGTCGTCGGTGCAGTAGCCCATGACCCGCTCGACCCCGGCCCGGTTGTACCACGACCGGTCGAACAGGACGATCTCGCCCGCGGCCGGCAGATGGCTGATGTAGCGCTGGAAGTACCAGAGGCCCTGCTCGCGCGGACTGGGCTTCTCCAGCGCCACCACCCGCGCTCCCCGGGGGTTGAGGTGCTCGGTGAACCGCTTGATGGTGCCTCCCTTTCCTGCGGCGTCCCTGCCCTCGAACACCAGGAGGATGCGCGCTCCGACGTCCTTGGCCCAGTTCTGCATCTTCAGCAGCTCGATCTGCAGCCGGCGCTTCTCGATCTCGTACTCGTCGCGATTGAGGCGTCGGTCGTAGGGGTAGCCCTCCTTCCAGGTGTCCACTTCGGTGCCGTCGCGCCAGCACAGGATGGGCTCCTCGTCGCTGTCGTCGATGATGTACCGGTCCAGCTCGTCGGTGAGATCCTCCATGGCTGGCACTGCTCCCGTCTCTGTCCCTCGTCGGCGATTGATCCGGAGGTCTGTGCGGTCGGGGTGCCCCGCCCCGCCCGCCGCCCAGTCTGATCCCCCTACAAGCTAGGCGTGCCGGGGGATCCGGCGGCCACCCGAAGAGCCGTCACGGGCGGGTGCGACATCAAGGCATGGGCCCCGGGTACTCCTCCATCCCCTCGGTCCCACCCGCCACCGGCTCCCCCTCGAGCGCGGTGGCCCGCTCGGGCGCCACCGTCACGCCCTCGCCACCGGTGGGCTCAGGACGGCCGGCCAGGGCATAGATCTCCGAGCCGTCCACCGTCTCGTTGGTGAGGAGGAGCTGCACCAGTTGGTCGAGTATCTGGCGGTGTTCCTCGAGCACCTCGACCGCCCGCTGCTCGGCCTCCGCCAGCAGCCGTGAGACTTCGGCGTCGACGGCCGCCTGGGTGTGCTCGGCGAAGGGGCGGCTCGAGAAGCCGCCGCCGCCGCCGTCGAGGAAGACGGAGCCCCCCGAGGGGTAGCCCACCGGCCCGATGACCGAGGAGAGGCCGAACTCGCGGACCATCTTGGTCGCCAGCTCGGTCGCCTTGGCCAGGTCGTTGGCCGCGCCCGTCGAGCCCTGGCCGAACACCACGAGCTCGCCGGCCCGCCCGCCGAGGAAGACCGTCAGCATGTCGTAGAGGTAGTCCTCGCCGAAGAGGTGGCGCTCGACGAGCGGGAGCTGGTGGGTGACGCCGAGCGTCGGCCCGGCGGGCAGGATCGTGACCTTCTCGACCGGATCGGCCTTGTCCGAGTAGGCGGCGACGAGGGCGTGGCCGGCCTCGTGGACGGCCACGGCGTTCTTCTCCTCGGGGAGCAGGACGTTGGAGCCCTCCCGTCGCCCGAGGATGATCCGGTCACGGGCGGCGGCGAAGTCCGCACCCTCGAGGACGTCGCGGTCGTCCCGCACGGCGACGATGGCCGCCTCGTTGACGAGGTTGGCGAGGTCGGCCCCGGAGAAGCCGGGCGTCCCCCTCGCCACGACGTCGAGGTTCACACTCGGGCCGAGCTGCTTGCCCCGGCAGTGGACGTTCAGGATGGCGAGGCGCTCGGACAGGGTGGGGAGCGGGATGGTGACCTGCCGGTCGAAGCGTCCGGGCCGGAGCAGCGCAGGGTCGAGCACCTCGGGCCTGTTGGTGGCGGCGAGGACGACGATCCCGGTCGCCGGGTCGAAGCCGTCCATCTCGGAGAGCAACTGGTTGAGGGTCTGCTCGCGCTCGTCGTTGGCCACCATCGCGCCGGCGCCGGCCCGCCGCTGGCCGATGGCGTCGATCTCGTCGACGAAGACGATCACCGGGGCCCGCTTGCGGGCCTCCTCGAACAGGTCGCGCACCCGGGCAGCCCCGACACCGACGAACATCTCGACGAAGCTCGATCCGGTGACCGAGAAGAACGGGACGTTCGCCTCCCCCGCGACCGCCCGGGCGAGCAGGGTCTTGCCGGTGCCGGGAGGGCCGACCATCAAGACGCCCCGTGGCGGCATCGCTCCCGCCCGTGCATAGCGCTCGGGGTGCTGCAGGAAGTCGACCACCTCGCGGACCTCGAGCTTCGCCCCGTCGTACCCCGCCACGTCGGCGAACGTCGTCTTCGGGCGTTCCTCGTCGAACACCTTCGCCTTGGACCGTCCGACGCCGAACGCCCCCTGCAGGCCCGCGGCGGCACCCTTGGAGAGGCGCCACCACAGGTAGCCGATGAACAGGAAGGGGAGCAGCAGGATGAGCCAGGACAGCACCTCGGTGCCGAAGGAGGTGCCGCTCGTCACCGCCGTGATCTGGACGCCCGACTTCTGCAGTTCGTCGAGGAACGACTGCCCGGCCTGCGGCGGGATCGCCGTCGTGTAGGAGTCGCCGTCGGACAGGGTGCCGGTGGCCGCCCCGCTCGTCTGGATGGTGACCGTCTTCACCTTGTGTGCAGAGACGTCCTTCAAGAACTGCGAGTAGGTGATGGTGACCTGGCCCTTGCTCTGCGTCGCCGGCAGGATCAGGAACAGGACGATGAACATCGCGACGGCGATGAACCAGAGGTAGTGGCGCCACGCCGGCGGCGGTGGGGGAGCGGTCGATGCGCCGTTGTCACTGGTCGGCGGGGGAAGTGCCTGCTTGCTCATGGGCTACCGCCCACAGTAGGCGGCACTACCCGTCCCCGCATCCGCTGGGAATGCGGTCGGCCGGGCTCCGGGTCCCGGCGAGCCGCCGCCATCATCGATCGGCCGGCTTGTCGGCGCCACCGGCCCGCGACGGCGGGCCCTTGGGCCTTCCCCGGGTCTCCACCTCGTCCACCGCAAAGCGGATGAAGCGGGACGCCCGGCGGCGGATGCGCCGCTCGAGCCGTTCGGCGTGGGTAGAGACAGGGCGGGGGGTCCGGGCATGGGGGGCGCGGTAGAACCGGGTCTTCGCCAGCTCGACCAGCACCAGGTAGACGACGACCATCCCGAACAGCAGGAGGAAGAAGGTCGTCGGCAGTGGCGTGAAGCCCAGCAGGTTGGCCAGCCCCGTGTACGGCAGGACGGCACCGACCAGCGCCGCCCCGGTCGGCACGAACAGCATGGGGATGCTGGGCCGGCTCTTGAAGAACGGCACCCGTCGGGTCCGGATCACGTAGATGACCAGGGTCTGGGTGGCGATCGACTCGACGAACCAACCGGTCCTGAACTCGACGTGGCCGGCATGCAGGACCGAGAGCATCACCCAGAAGGTGAGGAAGTCGAAGATCGAGCTGACCGGGCCGAACACCGACATGAAGCGCCGGATGAACTTCATGTCCCACGCCGCCGGCCGGGCCAGCGCCTCGGGGTCCACCCGGTCGGTCGGGATCACCAGCTGGCCGGCGTTGTAGAGCAGATTGTTGAGGAGGATCTGCGTCGGCAACATCGGAAGGAACGACAGGAACACCGAGGCACCGGCCGCACTGAACATGTTGCCGAAGTTCGAGGACGTGGCCATCAGGACGTACTTCATGGTGTTGGCGAAGATGCGCCGCCCCTCCATCACCCCTTCGGCCAGCACCCCGAGATCCTTGTCGAGCAGCACCACGTCGGAGGCATCCTTGGCCACGTCGGTCCCCGAGTCCACCGAGATCCCGACATCGGCATGGTGCAGCGCCACCGCGTCGTTCACCCCGTCGCCGAGGAAGGCCACGTCCTTTCCGGTGCGGCGGGCCACCTTGATGATCCGCGACTTCTGGTCGGGGCTGATCCGGGCGAACACCGTCGTGGTCAGGATCGCCGCTTCGAGCTGGTCGTCGTCGAGCGATTCGACCTCGGGACCGCTGAGCACCCCCGCGCACTCGACCCCGATGTCCGAGCACACCTTGGCTGCCACCAGGCCGTTGTCCCCGGTGATGATCTTCACCTCGATCCCCAGCCGTTCGAGTTGGGCGATGGAGGAGCCGGCGTCGGCCTTCGGGCGATCGGCGAAGGTCAGGAACCCGACCAGCGCCAACCCCTGCTCGTCCTCGGCGGTGACCGCTTCCATGCCCTCGGCCGAACGGGCGGCCACGGCCACCACCCGGGCCCCTTCGGAGAACAGTGCCTCCAGTGCCGGCCGAGCGCCGTCGGGCACGTTCGCACACCGGTCCAGCACCACCTCGGGTGCGCCCTTGGTGATCAACAGCGGTTTGCCAGCGGGGTCGATGACCAGCACCGAGCCCAGCTGGCGCTCGTGGTCGAAGGGAAGGACGCCCTGCCTCTGGTAGCCGGCGGCCGTGGCGGCGATGTCCTCCCCGGCAGCCGCCCCGGGGGCCGACCACAGAGCCTGGTCCAACGCGTTCCCCCCGACCGGCCCCTCGTCGGTGACCGTCGCCTCGTTGCACACCAGCCCGAGCAGCAGCGGGCGATCGCTCTGCTGCCCATCGGCGTCGAGTCCCCGTTCGAAGGTGATCACCCCTTCGGTGAGGGTGCCGGTCTTGTCCGTGAAGAGGATCTCGATGTTGCCCAGGTCCTCGATGGCGACCAGCCGCTTCACCAGCACCTTCTTCGCCACGAGGGCCCTCGAGCCGGCGGAGAGGCTGACCGTCACGATGGCCGGCATCATCTCGGGGGCGATGCCCACGGCGATGGCCAGCGAAAAGAGCAGTGCGTCGATGATGGGCCGTGACAGCGCCACGTTGACGATGAAGATGAACGCCGTGAGCACGGCCGCCACCCCGAACAAGAAGCGCGAGAAGCGAGACAGGCCTGCCTCGAAGGCGGTCTGGCCCTGCTTCTCGGCCAGGCCCGCAGCGATCTGACCGAAGGCGGTGCGGGCTCCGCTCCGGACCACCACACCGAGCGCCGACCCCTGGTGGACGATCGTCCCCATGAAGGCGCATCCCGGCTGGTCCAGCGCCTGGCGGTCGGTGACGGGCGTCACCGACTTGGCCACCGGCATCGACTCGCCGGTCAGGACGCCTTCGTCGCACTCCAGCTCGTCGACCGTCAGCAACCGGAGGTCGGCCGGTATGAGGGCGCCGATGCGCAGCGACACCACGTCTCCGGGCACGAGGTCCACCACGGGGACCCGGATCGCAGCGCCGTCCCTCAGGACCTCGGCGTCGTGCCGGATCTTGCTGCGGAGGGAGGCCATCGCGACCTCCGCCCGGTACTCGTTGAAGAAGCCCAGGCCGACGCTGAGGGCGACGATCACCGCGATGATCACTGCGTTGGTGCCACCACCGGTAAGGCCAGACACCAGCGCCGCCCCGAGTAGGAGGATCAGGATCGGGTTCCGGATCTGACGGAAGAGGACGGCGGTGGCGCGCACCCGACGGGTGCCGAGCGCATTCGGCCCGAACCGCCGGAGCCGGTCCGCGGCATCGTCGGAGGAGAGACCATCGCGGCCGCTTCCGAGGCGCGAGAGCACGTCATCGGGCGAGAGACCGGCTGCATCCGCGAGGTCGAGCTCCCGCAACGGGGTGCGGGCGTCCACAGCCATGACGACAGCATTGCCGCTGGGGCCGGCCCCCGCCAGGGTCACCGGTTGCACACGCCACCGGGGGAGTGCCCTCACGGCGGCCTGCGGACGACGCGGGCTCAGGGCGCTGCGACCCCTGGGCCCCGACAACGGTGCTTCCGCCGTGCTCCGGCCCGGAGACGCTCCGCTCCCGGCCCGGCTATCGCAGGGATACGAGACGCTGAAGACTCGGTGAACAGTTCGCGACAACCTCCTCTGGCCGGGTGTCCTGTGCCCGCCGCGAACGGGTCAGCCGTCGAGGTCGTGGGCGAATGCGTGCTTCGGCTCGCACGGCCCGATCTCCCCGGCGCCGGGGATCCGCTGCCGGGCCGGCAACCCGAAGCGCAGATCCCGACGGTCCGGCAGCACGGTGATCCCGATCCGCCACGCAAGGCTGCGACGGTTGGGACCGTGGGGGATCCGCAGGAACGACACCGAGCCGCCCGCCGAGCCGTCAGCCCGTTCGAGCCGGCCCATCGGTGATGCCCGTAGGCCCCAGGCGGCCTGCGGTTCGGCGACCCACAGGCCGCAATGTGGTTCTCCGCGGTCGACGGAGCCGCCCACCGACTGGAATCCTCGGTCTCCGGCCCTCGCCGACGACCGCGACCCGGACCGGCCGCCGTCCGTGGACGGGGTCCCCGGTGCCAGACTGACGACGTGTCCCCCCGGCGCGCCATCCGACCGGCGGTCTCTCGCGCCCTCGGGCGGTCAACAGTCGTGGGCGTCCTGGTCGTACTCCTCGCCGGCTGCGCCGATCCCACCTCGACCGCTTCGCCGAGGAGCAGCACCGCCCCGGACCCGGCGGTCCGCCTGAGGCCGGCGGCGCCGACCACCACGACCGAGCCCTCACTGCCGGTGACCCCGGTGCGGTGGACGCTGTGCGGAGGTCTGCAGTGCGGCTCGGTGACCGTACCGCTCGACTACGAACATCCCGAGGGTCCCACCCTTCTGATCGCCGTCGCCCGGCACCCGGCAGAGGTGCCTGCCGAACGGATCGGGTCCCTGGTGATCAATCCCGGCGGCCCGGGGGGCTCGGGCATCGACGACCTGCCCAACGAACTGTCGGTGCTCACTGCCGGGGTCCTCGCCCGCTTCGACGTCGTCTCGTTCGACCCGCGGGGGGTGGAGCGCAGCAGCCCGGTGACCTGCAGTGCAGGAGGCGGCCCGGGGTCTCCGGGTCAGCAGCCCGATCCGGTCCCCACCACTCCGGCCGCCGAGCAGGCGTTGCTCGGCATCGACCAGGCGTACGCCGCCCAGTGCGAGAAGGTCAGCGGCAGCATCCTGCCCTACGTGGGCACCGTCGATACCGCCCGGGACCTCGATCGGGTCCGGGCGGCACTGGGCGATGCCCAGCTGACCTTCGTCGGGCACTCCTACGGCACGCTGCTCGGGGCCACCTACGCCGGGTTGTTCCCGACCCATGTGCGTGCCATGGTGCTCGACGGGGCCATCGACCCTGCGCTGGACACCGTCCGGTATGTCACGGACCAGGCGATGAGCTTCGAGTCCGAACTGCGCTCGTTCTTCGCCTGGTGTGCCGCCGATGCCGGGTGCCCGTGGCGTCCGGCGGGGGACCCGACGACCGCCCTGCTCGGTCTCATCCAACGCAGCCGGGCACAGCCCCTCTCGGTGTCCGGCGGACGCGGGGCCGGGCCTGGTGAGCTGTACCACGCCCTGCTGCCCGGCCTCGGATCCCAGTCCTCATGGCCGACGCTGGCTGCTGCGCTGGCCGAGGCCGAAGCTGGCAATGGCTCGGCGGTGACCTCCATGACCGACCACTACGAGTCCGGGGGCTCGACCAACGGGGCCGATGCCGAGCAGGCCATCGACTGCCTCGACCACCCGGTCGATCGGGAACCGTCGAGCTATCCGGCTCTGGCCGCCCAGGTCGGAACGTCGGCCCCGGTCTTCGGCCCCCTGCTGGCCTGGGGGCTTCTCAGCTGTGCCACCTGGCCCGCACTGCCCACCCGGACCCCGGCGCCGGTGTCGGACCCGGGGGCACCCCCGATCCTGGTGGTCGGGACCACCGGCGACCCGGTCACTCCCTACACCTGGGCCGTCGACCTGGCCAAGGAGCTGACCGGCGGCGCGCTCCTCACCTGGCAGGGTCGCAGCCACGTGGCCTACTTCTACAGTCCGTGCGTGCGTTCGGTCGCCCAGGGCTACCTGGTATCCGGGGTGCTGCCGGCCACCGGGACCACCTGTACCGACTGACCGGGTTCGCTGCCCTCCGGCCGTCCAGTCGATCCGCACCGGGCGGTCCGACCCGGAAGGGGACCTGGTGGGCGGCCGAGGGTCACCGACGCGGGGGATGGGCATGGCGTGGCTCGTCCTCCGCCGAGGGGCCGCCGAGGCGCAGGCGCACGCCGAACAGACCGACGTCGCCGCGCTCTCGCTCCCATCCGCCGACGATCAGGGCAGGGCAGGTCGCCTCCCCGGAGCGCTCGATGGCGGCGGTGACGGCCGAGCGGTGGGCGACCGCGTCGGGGTGCGACAGGTATCCGACAGTGCGCCCGTCGATCGTGACGGCGATGGCCGCCGGGTCGGCGGTGTTGCTCGGCTCGGGGGCGAGGCGGGCCACCGTCTCCATCCTCACTCCTCCGTAGTGTCGACGGCCACCGGTGAGATCGAGGAGAGCGTCCTGGTGGGCGGAGTCCCCCACGACACGGACCTCGGTGGTGTCCGGCAGGGTCGGCCAGGCCGCCGGCGCCGGCCCGGGACTCCCGCCGCCGGCCCGGCCCGGAGCCGTCTCCGGGCGGCGTGGCCCGTCCACGAGCCGGCGGAGCCGGCCGCTCCCGCCGCCACGCCCGCACCCGAAGCAGTAGAAGCGACACCCCACGGAGTCGATGTGGAGCGAGGGGTGGTGGTCGGGATGGAACGGGCAGAGGTAGGTGTGGTCGCCGGGGCGGAGGCCGATGCCGACGTGGTCCCACAGTGCTGCGAACTCGGCTCGCTCCCCCATGGTGCGCACCGGCACCTGGTGAGGCGCCGCCTCTGCCCTCCCAGGGGGGAGGGCATGGCCCCGGGCCATGGCCCGGACCGACCGGGGCAGTTCGGCCAGGGGGGCCTCGTTCGGTGCGCACCCCGGCTCCCATTCGTAGTCGCGGCCCGAGACGTGGGTGCTGGGGGGGCAGACCGCCAGCCCGCCGTCGCCCTTGACGTCCAGGCCCGGGGCGATCGGGTGGCAGGGGACGGCGACGCCGGGGTGGCGGAAGTAGAGGTGCTGTCCACCGCCCCCGGTGAACGACTCGACGGTGTGGGGCAGCCGGCCGTGCGTGCCCTCGAGGGCAGCCAGCGAGCCGTCCCCCCCGTTGCGGGGGTCGATGTCGAGGACGACGAGCCCGGAGACCGCCCCGGTGACGACACCGAGGTTGGCATGGGGCCACCGTCGCCACCACCCCTGGACCTGTTCGCTGCCGGCGGCATCGCTCATCCGTAGCTTCCAGGGGATGCGCGCGTGCTTTCCCACCGCCGGACAGGACGGATCGCCGCACGAGCAGCGGTCCGCGATCGGGGTGTGCAACGGGACCACCGACCATCCCCGGGCCACCGCATCGAGGGCGGCGCGAACGAGCGCCTCGCCGTGCGTCGCCTCGAGTTCCACGGATCAAGGGTCGCCCATCATGTGCTCGAGGTCCAGAGGCGGAAGTCCCTGGTCCGACGCACTGTGCCGCCCCGGGCTCCCGCAGGTGCTGTCACCGGACCCCGTTCGGGGCCGGTGCAGCGCGGTGCGCCGTCGGGCCGGCGCGACGGAGGTCCTCCACCAAGGCGGCAAGGTGGTCGTAGTGCGACCCCTTCCAGTAGACCCGGCCGCAGCCCGGGCAGGTGCGGAAGTCGGCGTGCTCCCGCCGCGTCCGGGCCGGAAGGCGGTGCTCCACCTCCTCCTTCGCCACGGGCTCGAGCACGCCGTTGCACGTGAGGCACCGGCCGAACGGCGTGATCGAAGCGAACAGGTCGAACCGCTGCAGGACCTCGATCGCCTGGCACCGACGGTCGGTCTCCCGCACCAGGTGACCACGGGTGACCTTGGCCCGCTTCAGGAGGCCGCGATCCCTGGTCAGGAGGATTCGCTCGTCGTCCACCGAGATCGCAGCCAGTTCGTCGTCGGCGGTGTCGTTCCGCCATACCGCATCGAATCCTAGGAGCCGCAGGGTCCGGGCGAGCCGCCCGAGGTGGACGTCGAGCACGAACCGTGGCTCACGCGGCGGGCCTGGGGACAGCCGCACGAGCGGCGACACGCCGGGCACCTCGGACATCGGGTAGACGTCCACACGGTCGCCCTCGTGCACCTGGTGCGCGAAGCCCACGGAGCCGCCGTTCACCAGGATCACGTCGATCTCCGTGTGCGGCACCCCGAGCGACTCGGCGAGATCCTTCACCGTGGTGCCGGCGGCCACCTCGAGCGTGATCGGCCGGTGGCGCCGACGAGGCGGCAGGAGGTCGCTCAGCTCGGAGGAGAAGCGGACTTCGACACGGCGGACCATTGGTGTGGAGCGTAGAGTCCCGATCCGGGCCAACGGTGGCCCCTGCGATTGCCGGCTCATCGGGTACCGCCCGGGAGACCGCCTGACGGAGTGTGGCAGGGCCAGGTCCCCGACTCCTCCGGTGGGAGCGTCGGCACCCCAGTGGGCCCGCCGTTCGCTTCACGGGCGTCGACACTCGGTCGAACCGGGGCCGACCGTCGACTGGTGCGGTCGCGGGCCTACGAGGCCCGACGAGCCGCGTCCACGCAGGCCTGCGTCAGCCGGAAGCTGCGGGCGTCCCCCGTCGTGCCGATCTCCATCTTGTTCATGACGTAGCCCATCCCGAGCTCGAGGTCCGGGTCCGCCCAGCCGACCGAGCCGCCCATCCCGAAGTGACCGAAGGAGCGCGGCCCCCCGAAGCCTTCCGAGCTGATGATCCCGCGGTTGAGCATGAACCCGAGTCCCCACTGGATGTCGAGCCCCAGTAGCACCAGGTCCGGCCCGTGGGTCTGCGGGCGCACTGCCCGGTCGAGCTGCTCGGGAGTGAGGATGCGCAACGTGCCCCCCGACGGTGTCGACACGTCGCTCACGCAGGCGCCGTAGAGGCAGGCGAGGGACCGGGCGTCGCAGATCCCGTTGGCCGCCGGGATCTCCGCCGCGTGCAGCCGGGGGTCGTCCCAGGCCTCCGGGTCCGACAGCGCCCCGCCCGGCGCCGACAGGGCCTTGAAGAGCGGACCGTCCGCTGCCAGGTAGGCGCCCGCGTGCTCGAGCAGGTCGGCCACGTCGAGGCCGGCGACGGACCCTGTGCCGGTGCCGAGTGCTTGCAGGGCCTGTCCCGACCCCAACGACTCGAGGAACGAGATCAGCCGGGCCACGCGGTGCCCCTCGGAGGCCGGCAGGCCCACGTAGAACTCGGCTCCGAGAGGGCCGGCGATCTCGTCGCGCAGGTACGTCCCGAGGCTGCGGCCGCTGATCCGGCGCACCACCTCGCCGACCAGCCAGCCGTAGGTGGTGGCGTGGTAGCCGTGGGCGGTGCCCGGCGGCCACGTGGGCGCCTGGCGCTCGAGCGCCTCGATCACGGGGTCCCAGGCCAGCGCCTCCTCGAACGACAGGGAGCCGTCGGTCCATGCCAGGCCAGCCCGGTGCGACAACAGGTCGGCGACGGTGACGTCACCCTTGCCGGCCTGCGCGAACTCGGGCCAGTAGGTTGCCACTGGCGCCTCCACGTCGAGGAGACCTTCCTGGGCGAGCTTGTTCGCGCACATGGCGGTGACGCCCTTGGTGGTCGAGTAGACGAGGGCGACGGTGTCCTCGGCCCAGGGCCTGCCCGTCCTCGTGTCGGCGATACCGCCCCACAGGTCGACCACCTTCTCGCCCCGGTGGTAGGCGGCGAAGGATGCCCCCACCTCCGATCCGTCGTCGAAGTTGGTCTGGAACGCCTCGCGCACCGCCTCGAACCCCGGTGCTGTCGATCCGTCGATGGTCGTCATGCTCGTCTCCTCGGTCGGCGCGGACGATACTCGTTCCCTGCCGCTCTTCCAAGGCGCGGCGTGTGGCAGGCCGGGGCACCGGGCCCAGGTCCGGGGCCCCCGACCCCGTCACGCCGCTTGCGGCCGACGGCGGGTGAGCGACGCTCGCGCGGTGGTGACGCACGACGGCCGGCGGCCCGTCGATCGCCAGGGCAGCGACCTCTGGCACCCGCGCCAGTCATAATGGCTGTTTGTGAACCTGATCACCGCGCCGCGAGTCGAGGGGACGGTCGTGGTCCGGCGGGACCGCAAGCTCGGTTTCGCCGAGTTCGGTCCGCTCCGGGGACGTCCGGTCATCTGGCTCCACGGCACTCCCGGAGCCCGCCGCCAGATCCCCGAAGCCGCCCGGGTCGCCGCATTCGAGCTCGACGTGCGACTGATCGGCATCGACCGCCCGGGCGTGGGGCTGTCGACGCCCCATCTCTACGACTCGATCCTCGACTTCACGACCGACTTGGAGATCGTGTTAGACCAGCTCGGGCTGGAACGGGTTGCCATGGTCGGTCTCTCGGGTGGCGGCCCCTACGCGCTGGCCGCGGCACACGCCTTCCCGGCACGGGTCGCCGCGGTCGGCGTCCTCGGCGGAGTGGCTCCGGCTCGAGGTGCCGAGGCCATCGCAGGTGGGCTCGTCGGCCTGCTCGCCAGAGTCGCGCCGATCCTTCCGCCACTGAGGGTGCCGATGTCGTTGGCCCTGAGCGCCCTGGTCCACCTCGTCCGCCCGGCAGCATCGTCCGCATTCGATCTGTACGCGGCTCTCGCCCCCGAGGGCGATCGGCGGTTGTTCGCACGGCCGGAGGTCAAGGCCATGTTCCTCGACGACCTTGTCGGCAACAGCCGGCGGGGGTTGAGCGCGCCCGTGTACGACCTCATCCTGTTCACCCGACAGTGGGGCTTCCTGTTGAACGACATCTCGGTTCCGGTCGTGTGGTGGCACGGTGACGCCGACTACATCGTGCCACTGGCCCAGGCCCGCCTAGTCGTGCCGCTCATCCCCCTGGCCGAGCTGTTCGTCCGGCCGGGAGAGAGTCACCTCGGGGGGATGGCCGCAGCAGTAGAGGTTCTCGCCAAGTTGCTGTCGTTCTGGGATGACGACGCCGAACCTCGCTGCGAGCGTCAGGCGTCCCGGTGACCTGGCGGCCCCGGCTGCACCCTGTCGGCCGGACTCCCTGCGGTCGAACTGCTCCCGGGTGGCAGAAGCCGCCAGTCGGTGGACGCCCGGCCGCCGTCGGCCCCCACCCAGCACGCGCCGGCCGAGCATGCGCCGGCCTGGAGGTCTCTCGAGAAGCGCCGTGCCCGGACGTCCCGCACCACTGTCGGGGGCGCCAGACGTAGCGGTGACGGTGGGTGGGCCGGGTGCTCCCGGGGGACGACGGGCGGTTGATCGCCGGGTTCGGTTGCCGGGGGGTGCCCGGGTGGGGACTCGGCCGGGGACAAGAACCGGACCCGGGGTGCCACGGCGCGAGCGCCCGGGTCGGGGATCCGGATCGGTTCAGGAGCGGCATCGACGACCGAGGACTGTCGCCCTGCTTCTGCGTCCGACGGAAAGCACCGGGGACACCGGCTCGAAGGCCGTTCAGGGCAATGGTCGGTCCCGTGCCCTGACACTCATCGGATCCCGAGCAGCAGCTCGGTCACGAGCTGGTCGAGTCGCTCATGACCGTAGCCGGCGGTTGCCAGGGCGTCCTCGGAGGTGGCGGCCGCTGTCGAGCGCAGAGTGGTGACGGCCTCGCCGCCGAGACCGTCGGGCGAGGTGAGCTCGGCGATGCTCGCCCTGCGGGCGGTGGCGAGTGCTTCGGCGATGTCGGGGTCGTCGTGGAATCGAGCAACCTTGTCGCGCAGGATCAGGTAGGTGCGCATGCATCCACGGGCGAAGTCCCACACCCCGTCGGTGTCCTCGGTGCGGTACGCGTGGGCGTCGAAGTGACGCATGCCATCCCAGCCCGCATCTTCCAACAGCTTCACGGTGTAGAACGCGTCCCGGATGCCTTCGGAGCCGAAGCGGAAGTCCTGGTCGTACCTGCCGGTGCGCTGGGCGTTGAGGTCGATGTGGAAGAGCTTGCCGTGCCACAGCGCCTGGGCCACGGCGTGGGTGAAGGACAGGCCGCTCATGGTCTCATGGGCGAATTCGGGGTTCACCCCCACCATGTCGGGCCATTCGAGCTCGCGGATGAACGCCAGTGCGTGGCCCACCGTCGGGAGGAGCATGTCGCCGCGGGGCTCATTGGGCTTCGGTTCGAGGGCGAAGCGCAGGTCGTAGCCGCGATCGCGCACGTAGGCGCAGCACAGGTCCACGGCCTCGACATAGCGGTCGAGCGCCCCCCGGACATCCTTCGCCGCCTCGGCCTCGACCCCCTCGCGGCCGCCCCATATCACGAAGACGGTGGCTCCCAGCTCGACCCCCAGGTCGATGGCATCGAGGGCCTTGGCCACGGCCAGCCGACGGACGGCCGGGTCGTTGGCGGTGAAGGCGCCCTCCTTGAAGACCGGGCGGGAGAACAGGTTGGTGGTGGCCATGGGCACCTTGAGACCCGTGGCGTCCAGCGCCTGGCGGAAACGCTTGACGATCGCGTCACGCTCGGACGCCGACGAGCCGTACGGCACGAGGTCGTTGTCGTGGAAGTTGACGCCGTAGGCGCCCAGGTCGGCGAGTCGGTGCACCGCTACGACCGGGTCGAGAGGGGGCCGGGTCTCCAGGCCGAACGGGTCGCGTCCGGGATTGCCGACGGTCCACAGTCCGAAGGTGAAGCGGTCCTCGGGAGTTGGTTCGAAGTGAGCGGTCATGGCAGTCACTCCTCGGAATCGGCCGCCTTCGCTCAGAGCCTATGTGACGTCCCGCCCAGGATGTGGGGCGACGACCGGGTGTGCTCCGGCACGGCAACCGACACGCGGACCCAGGTGCCCGGTGGAGGCCTCGGTCCGCTCAACCCCTGGCATCGGCGTACCTGTGTCGGATCTCGTCGGCACCGGCCGAGGCGGGGCCCGGATCGATGATCTCGCCTCTGCGCAGTCCCCATGCTTCGGCGACGGTATCGGCGTCGGTGCCCATGGCCAGGGCAGCGGCCTGGACGGCCGCACCGGCTGAGACGTGCTCCTCGCCGGTCGGGACCGTGACCGGCCGACCGGACAGGTCGGCGAGCACCCGACGGTAGGCGGCCGACCGGGCTCCACCGCCCAGCAGGACCAGACCTCCGCCGTCGGCAGGGACGCCCGCGGCGCTGAGCGCGTCAAGGCCCTCCAACAGCCCGCAGACCACCCCCTCGAACGCAGCCCGGGCCAGGAGCTCGCGGCTGACGTCGGGCCGGATGTGGCGGAGCGTGCCGGTGGCGTCGGGGCGGTTCGGAGTGCGTTCGCCGGCCAGGTAGGGCACGAGAACCAGGCCGCCGGACCCGGAGGGTGCTGCAAGCGCCAGTGTGTCGAGGGCGGCGTGGCCAACCGCGAGGAGACGGGCGACGGCCTCGGTGACCAGCGCTGCATTGAGCGTGCAGACCAGGGGGAGGAACCGGCCGGTGGCGTCGGCGAAGCCGGCGACGGCACCGGTCGGGTCATGGGTCGGCCGGTCGCTGACCCCGAACACCGTGCCCGAGGTGCCGATGGAGACTGCGATATCGCCGGGCCGCAGCCCGATCCCGAGCGCTCCGGCCATGTTGTCCCCCGTCCCGGCCGCCACCAGTGTGCCGGGCCGCAGCCCGAGCTCGGCTGCGGCCGGGTCGGTCAGCGTGCCGGCTCGGTCCCACGGGCCCGACACCGTCGGCACGATGGCCTTCCAGTCCAGGTCGGGATCTACCAGCTCGAGAAGGTCGAATCGGTAGCGGCTCTCGCTCGGTGACCAGTAGCCGGTGCCCGAGGCGTCACCCCGGTCGGTGGCGAAGGCGTCGGTGAGCCGGAGGTTCAGCCAGTCATGGGGCAGGAGGACGTGGGCGATCCGGGCGAAGGACCCGGGCTCCGAACGGCGGAGCCAGGCGAGCTTGGTAATGGTGAACGAAGCCACCGGAACACTGCCGCAGGCCTCGGCCCACCGTGATGCACCCAGCTGGTCGATGAGCCACTCGGAATCCTCCGCCGATTCCATGTCGTTCCACAACTTGGCCGGACGGATCACTTCCCGGCGGCTGTCCAGGACCACCAGGCCGTGCTGCTGGCCGGCGACGGCGATGGCGACCACGTCGGACGGCCTCGCTCCCTGGCCGGCGGCCTTGGCGAGCGCCTCTGTCGTCGCCTCGACGAGTGCAGCCCACCACGCGCTCGGTGCCTGCTCGCTGCAGGGCGGGACCGTGGTCGGGTGGAAGGACCGGCCCGCAGAGGCCACCTGTCCTGTCTGGAGATCGCGCAGCTCCACCTTGGTCGACTGGGTGGACGAGTCGACGCCGGCAACCAGAGGCATGATGGCGACGCTACAGCGGTGTCGGTCAGGATCCGTGCTCGCTTCCCGACCCGTGGGACAGCGCCCACGGGGGTCTCGCGAGGCGTCGCGAGGCGTCGCGAGGCGTCGGGCGGCTGTGCCCGCGCAGAGGTCGGCCTGGGTGGTCCTCCACCCTTTCCGGCGTTCGGTCGTCCACCTCGCCTTTGAAGATCCGGCTCGACGTCGTGGGTGAGCGGACCTTCCGCTATTGGATCACCGCGGAGCCCGACTTCGTGCACCGGGTCACCCAGCTCCTGTCCGGCCCGGTCCCGACCGCCCCGGACGCGGTGGTCGAGGAGTTCGATGGCGGGGTGACCCTCCGGGCTGCCGCGGCATCTCTGCACGTGGAGATCCCGCCGATCGGCGGCCCGATGGTGCGCGTCCTGGATCGTTCCGGTGTGGAGGTGGGTGCGGTCGGCGGTTGGCGAGGCCAACCTGTACGGGACGTGGGACTCCTTCCCGACGTGGAGCTGCCGCACTCCGGCCGAGGGCCATCCCTTCGCCACCGAGGTGCTCTCCCTGGGCGCCGGCGAGGCGGTCTGCGGATCGGGATACGTGCTCGACAGTTGCGAATGGTCTCCGCATGATCACGGACCAGCTCACTCGGTGGTGGACAGAGGTACCTGGCCCGTAGCCGGCCACCGTGACCTTGGCAGTGCCCGGAATCAGTTCACCTGGCGATCACGACCCTCCCAGTAGCGCCGCCGCAGTTCGCGCTTGAGAGGCTTGAATGCGCCCGACAGCGGCAGCGGACCGTCCTGGAACACCACCGACTTCGGGACCTTGAACCCGGCCAAGAGCCGGCGAGCCCATTCGATCAGGTCCTCGCCCGTCGCCATCATGCCCTGCCTGAGGACAACGATGGCGAGGACAGCCTCGCCCCAGAGGTCACTCGGGATCCCGATCACTGCGACCTCCTGCACGGCGGGATGGGCGGCGATGGCGTTCTCCACTTCGATGGAGTAGACGTTCTCGCCGCCCGTGACGATCATGTCCTTCATCCGGTCGGTCAGGTGCAGGAGACCCTCGTCGTCGACGAAGCCCACGTCGCCGGTGTGGTACCAACCGTCGCGCATCGCCGATTCGGTCTCTTCCGGCTTGTTCCAGTACTCGCGCATGATGTTCCCGCCACGGGCGCAGACCTCGCCCGCCTCTCCTCGGGGGAGAGCATTGCCGAGCGAGTCCGTGATGCGCAGCTCGACGCCCCACACCGGTCTGCCCGCGGCCATCGCCGCGCTGCCGCCGCGACGGTGTTCCTCGGGACCGAGGCACGCGAGCACGGAGGCAGCCTCGGTCATCCCGTATCCCTGGATGAAGTCGGTGTCGGGGAGCATCTCCATCCAACGGGCGAGGACGGTCTGCGAGATCGGTGCCGCCCCGTAGACGAGTTGGCGCAGCGACCGGAGACGTTCGGCCGAAAAGCCTTCTGCCTGCTCCAGCAGCGACAGCATGACCGGGACCATCATCGTCATGTCGATGGCTTGTTCCTCGATGACGCGTAACACCAGTTCAGGGTCGAACAGCGGAATCGCCACCGAGGTCGCTCCGCTGGCCGGGATGCCCAGCACGCCGGCCACTACGGCAGCGTGGAACATCGGCGACTGGAACAGGAATCGCCGCTCCTCACGAAGCCCGATCTCGAAGAGCAGGTGGTATACGTTGAGCACCTCTGCCCGCTGCTCGAGCAGGGCACCCTTGGGGAGCCCGGTCGTTCCTCCCGTGTACATCAGGACGACGGCGTCGTCCTCCTCTGGCTCCGGCGGCATGACCGGCTCGCCGGCCGCGAGCAGCTCCTCGTAGTCGAAGGTGTCGGCGTCCCCGCCGACCTCCCCGCCGATGATGACGAGCTTGTCGATCTGCACCCCATCCTCGTCGCGGGCGCGGGAGAGGAGCCTGGCGAACACCGGGTCGGTGAAGACGACTCTGGAACCGGAGTCACGGAGGACATACGCCAGCTCGGCCGACGTGAAGCGGATGTTGAGGGGGTTGATGATTCCTGCTCCGAATAGTGCGGCGTGGTACAGCTCCAGGAACTCATGCCCGTTCGTGGCGAGTACCGCGAACCGGTCGCCGGGTTCCATCCCGAGCTCATTCCGCATGGCGTCGGCCAGCCGCAGCAGCCGGTCGGCGTGGACGGCGAACGTTCCTTCGTAACGCACCCCCTCGCGCGTCAGGTCGACGAACGCGACCTTGTCGGCCAGTCGTTCGACGACCGGCAGCAAGAACCTGGGATACACCAGCTCCTTCATGACAATCCCCCTGTCTCCACGGTCCGGCAGACCGGCTCGATACCCCCGAGATCCCGGCGGGCCGGATCCGAACCTGCTTCTCCGACCAAGGCCACGGTTGCCTCAGCGGCAGAAGCCGGGATTCTCGCCATGGCTGTGATCATCACCCTAGGGCGGGCGAAACCGACAGCGTCAATTGTCACAGGATCAACGGGAACGGCCGCCGGCCGGCGGCCAGGTTCGCTCCCACTGTGAGACGGAGCGGCCACTTGGGTAGAATGCGACCGGCGGTTCTCGGGGGAGAGACCATGAAGGCAGAGGGTTGGCATGTGGACCCGTACGGCGTGCATCAAGCACGCTGGATTTCTGACGGGACTCCCACGGAGCTCGTTCGGGATGGCGGCGCGGTGTCGCACCATCCGCCTCCGAGCACCCCGTACACGGGCCGGCTCGAACCGATTGTCGAAGCCGAAGGTGAGTCGTTGCATGCCCACGGCGATGAGGGCCGGTCTGATGGTGGCTCAGGCGTGAATGCGGTCACGGACATCTTCATCGCCAGGGGCGGGGACTGACCAACGGCGTTGGCGCTCCGGACCGGCACGCGGATCAGAGCCACCGTGACCCGGCGATCCGGGCCTCGCCACCGCGCACGGCACCGTGCCCATCCCCCTAGGGCTCGGCAACTGCTTGTGGAGAACGGCCTGGTGGCTCACTGTCCGCCCAGAATTCGTCGAAGCGGTAGGCGTCGGCCTGGTAGACGGTGACCTCGGTGATCTTCCCGTGGTGGATCTCGAAGTCGACCGCCACGACGACATCCAAGTCCCTGCCGTTCCTTGTCGCGGTCTCCCGTTGGAGCACCACCGCCCTCTCGGGTTTGCTGAGCACGTCCAGGACCTCGATCTTGAACGTACCGCCACTGCCCGCCTTCAGCTGCCCGAGGAAGCCGAGCACGGCCTCGGGACCCTTGTAGTGACCGGCGAGGCTGCTACGCCCTGGCTCGTGCCAGACGACGTCCTCCGCCATCACCACGTTGAGGAGGTCCAAGTCACCTGACTCGAAATCCTGATAGGTCCGCCGGATCAACGATTCGTACGCATTCTCTGCGCTCATGTCTCTGCCTCCCTTCCCCTTGGTCCTTCCGCCAGCGTCAGCACTTTGCCGGCACGGCGCAAGAGGCGAAAGTCCCAATCCGAGCGGGGCGTGACACGGCTTCCCCTGGGTGGCCGATGGCGGAGCTCCCACGACAGGCACCTGCGGATGCAAGAACCAGCTGCTCGTCGCCGGCGGAGCGGTCATCGTTCCCGCCGGGAGCCCGATGGCCGCCTTCTCCCGTCACAAGCCCGAGTCGGCGAACGCCCTCTGTCGGTCTCGACCGCGGATGGTATTGCCACGGTGGTCGTCGCGGGCGCCGAACCGGTCCACGGGGACGTCGCCATTCTCTTCTGGTCGATCACGGGGTCTCGACCCAGCTGCGCAGCGGCCTCAATTGCGGGGTCTTCTTGCGCTGGTGCCCGGACATGCGGCGCAGGATGTTGTCGAGCACGACGATGGCGATGTCTACGTGGGGCCCCTTGTTGAGCATGACGCACTCGGCTCGCTGGGACATCGCCGCGTCGGTGACCTCTGCCCGGGACGGCTTGCCGGTGCGCGCCAGCTGGTCGAGGACCTCGGTCGCCCAGATGACCGGCAGGTGTGCCGCCTCGCAGACCCACAGGATCTCCTCCTGCATTTCCGCAAGGCGTTCGTAGCCCGCCTCGACGGCGAGATCTCCCCGGGCGATCATGACTCCGACGAGCGGAGAGCGCATGGCGTGCAGGAGGATCTCGGGCAGCCGTGCGAACGACGCTGTGGTCTCGATCTTCGGGATGAGGCCGAGGCGTTCGGCCCCGACCCGCCGGAGGTAACCGTGGACGTCGTCGACGTCGTGCTCGCTGCACAGGAAGGACAGCGCAACCATGTCCGCGTGGGCGGCGGCGACTTCGAGCAGGGGCAGGTCGGCATCGGTCACCGCGGGGACGGGGAGATCCGTCTCGGGCAGGTTGATCCCCTTCTCCGCCCGGAGTTTCGAGCCACTGGGCGAGGCCGTCAGGATCCGGAGCCGGAGTTCGTCGGCATCGACGCTCTCGATGACGCCGGTCATCTTCCCGTCGTCGAGGACCACCCGCTGGCCGACTTGCGCTGCCTCGAAGGCGGCCTCGAGCGTGCAACCGATCCGGGCACATCCGGGTTGCCCGTGGCGCCACGGGACGGCAGGGTCGAGGTCTCGGGTCAACACCAGCGGGTCCCCACCGTGCAGCAGGTGGTACTGGGGGATGACCGCCAGTGGGCCCACCCCGGTCGTATCGCCGTCGCAGGACAGCATCGCTCCGGTCTCCACGTACGTGGTGTCCCACACCTCCACCATGCATCCACCTGGGGTGGCGTCGACGACGCGCAGGGTACGCGCCGAGCCTCGCGTGTCGACCATGGTGACCGCGTCCCCCGGGTGGCGGCGCTCGACCCACGACGGGTCCACGGGGAGTGCCGGGGCCGGTCCGGGAGGTCCGGAACCGGGCACGAGTGTCGCCCTGGCCGGCGCCACCGCCACACCGCGCATGTCGCGCTCGGGTCGTAGCTTCACGACCTGGGGCCCGTCGACGATCGGGCCGGTCCGCAGCTTGGGCCCCGGCAGGTCCATCGACACCCGGCAGAGGCGGCCGGTCTCTTCGGAGGCCTGGCGCACGTGGCGCGCCATCCGCTCCCACGCGTCGGGGTCGTCGTGGGCACCGTTGATCCGGGCCACGTCCATTCCCTCGGCGACCAGATGCCGTACCAACCGGTAGTCGTCGGCCGCTTCACTGGGAAGGGTCACCATGACCCGTGGTACTCGTCCGGGGGGGCGCGGACCGAAGAGGGCATCGGTGTTGCGATCGAGGGCGGCACGGCCCTCTTGGAAGCTCAGCGTGGTGGGCCCGAAGCGAGGCGCCCTCCCGTCGAGAGCGGCGCGGACGCTCTCGACGGTCGCCAGCACGTGAGGTTCGCACCGGCCCAGTGATGACAGGCCGCGCTCGCCCAGCCTTTGCTGCAGGTGGCGGAGGTCGCCATGCCGCAGCGCCAGGTAGTGGACGAGGTTGACTGCATCCAGCCGGTGCTCGGGACAGACGGCCGCGATGTCCTCGCCGTAGATCTGCTCCATGTGGTGCATGAGGTCTTCCAACGCCGCCAGGTCGGCCCGGATCGAGGTCCGGTCGAGGTCACGCCTCGCCTGTTGGCGGCGCCGGGTCATCCCCATCGAGGTGGCCGACGAGCGGTCCACCCGTGCTGCATCTCTTCCGATTCCCACAGACACCTACCTCTACGCCGGTCCCTCTGGCCGATGTCCTCACCCAATGGTCAATGTCCCATGGCAGGGGAGCGATGGATAGAGGCCTTGGTCCCTGACGCAGTGACCTTTGCCTCTGGAGACGGCCCTGTGGGTCGTCGTTCAATGGCCACGGGGAAGATGAGCAGGAGATTCCATGCGGATACTGGTTGCCTACGGATCCAAGAGAGGCGGGACGGCCGGCCTGGCCGAGATGATCGGCGAGGGACTCGAGACGGCCGGCCTCGGGGCTGTGGTACAGCCGGCCCGGAGGGCGCCGGGCCCCGAAGGCTTTGACGCCGTCGTGGTCGCCGGTGCCCTGTACGCCAATCGTTGGCACCGCGACGCTCGACGCTACGTCCACCGGCATGCCGGGTGCCTCCGGGCGCTTCCGGTGTGGTTGGTGGCGAGTGGCCCGCTCGGCGAGTCCGCGTCTGGTGGTGACATCCATCCTGTCAGACACGTGGCCGGGGCGATGTCGCACGTCCACGCCCGAGGCCAGGTCACCTTCGGCGGCCGTCTCGAAGCCGATGCCAAGGGCTTCCCTGCACGGGCAATGGCAAAGAAGATGGCGGGGGACTGGCGAGATCGCGAACGGGTCGACCTGTGGGCCTCGATGATCGCCTTGGAACTGACGCACCCGGATGGGTCCCCTTCGCAAGGGTCGGCGCGTGAGGAACCACCGGTGACCTGACCGGGGGAGCGGTGTGCGAGCCCGAGGCGACGGCGCCGGCGAGACTCCTCGCCCTGTCGGCAGGAGACCATCGCAGTCGGCTCGATCACCCAGATCACCTTGGGAGTGAGCGGGTCGGCAGACCTCCGACGGATCGAAGTTCAGGTGTCCGTCGTTGGCAAGGTCCGGGCCGGCCGCCGCCCGCTCGGAACCCTGGAGCGGAAGAGGCCCGCCATCGGGCGCCGCGAACGAATGCGTTCCGGACGAGCGAACCGGCCGAGGGCTAGCCTTCTGGGCCTGAGTGTGAGGTTGCGAGAGGTGGATCGAGATGAGTGATGTGGGCCGAGGCGAGGGGTGGTGGTTGGCGACCGACGGCAAGTGGTACCCGCCGGTGGGTTGGGCTCCTCTCCCTCCTCCCACGGGAAACGAGGGCGGGTACTACCCCGTGGCGAGCAACCCATTCGCCCCGGTGGAATCCCGTGTGAATCGTGGCAAGAAGCTACGGACCGGCCTTGTTGCCATCGGTGTGGCGTTCTTCCTCTTGGGCCTGGGCGCACTCTGCTTCTCGTTCGGGGATTCCAATGGCCCGACGGACCTCTACTGGATCGGTGATGCGCTGCAGTCTTTGGGTTACGTCGTGATCGGGGTCGGAGCGATCTCCATCGGGAACGTCCTCATCGACCGGTGAGTGACGAGGAGGCCGGATCTCCCGACGCGGATGGAGCGGTTCCTTCCGCTCGTTCGGAGTCGTCGCCCTTCGTCATTGGGGACGCATCCACGGCGTTGGTGGTTGGGGGACTGAATCCCTGATCCTCGGAGGTGCAGCTTCCGGCGCTGCGCGACGTCGGGTCGCGTGTCCTCGACGGCCTCGGAGGACCGGTGTTTGGGCGACGCCCCGCACCCTGGCCCGTCTTGTGGGATCTGCCAGGTCGGTCAGCAGCCTCGAGCCTGCACCGGCACGGGCACGGCCGCGCCGGGGGCTGGCAGTATGGCCGGCATGGAGCTCAAGGTCGTCCGCTACGAGGTTTCCGACAAGATCGCGATCATCACCCTCGACCGTCCCGACCGGCTCAACTCGTGGACGGGTCGGATGCACACCGAGTATCGCTGGGCGCTGGCCGAGGCTGATGGCGACCGATCGGTCCGAGTGATCGTGGTGACAGGCGCCGGGCGGGCCTTCTGCGCCGGCGCCGACGGTCGCGCCCTGTCCGGGCACGTCGAGCGCGGCGCCTACGACGCCGGCACACCCGATGACCTGGCCCGACCCGGTTTCGGTGCCGACCCGCGCTTCGATGCCGATTTCGCCTATCACTTCGGTCTCACGAAGCCGGTCATTGCCGCAATCAACGGTCCTGCGGCGGGTGTGGGCCTCGTGTTGGCGTGCTACTGCGACATCCGCTTCGCAGCGGCCGGCGCCAAGTTGACGACTGCCCACGGCCGCCTGGGGCTGCCCGCAGAGTTCGGCCTATCCTGGCTTCTACCCCGGATGATCGGCCTCACCCGGGCCAACGATCTGCTGCTGTCCAGCCGTGTGATCCTGGCCGAGGAGGCGGCGGACATGGGTCTCGTCAACGAGGTGGCGCCCTCCGACCGGCTGATGGACCGGGTCATCGAGTACGCAGGACAACTGGTCACCACAATTTCTCCCTCCTCGCTGCGGGCCACTCGGGGCCAGATCTACACGGACCTGCACGGTGACGCCGCCGGCGCGGTCAACCGGGCCCAGCGGCTGCTCGAGGAGATGATGGCCGGTCCCGACTTTGCCGAGGGAGTCGCCGCCTTCCAGGAGAAGCGCGTTCCCCGTTTCGCTGATCCGGAGGCGGCTCCTTGAGCCTCCGGGGTTCGCCGTCGGTGGATCGCCGAGACCATCTTCGGAGTGTCGAGGTGCCCTGTTAGGCCTGCGTGGGGCTGGGCCTGAGCGACTGACAACACCCGCGAATGGGCCGTCCCCGAACGACGCGTCCGAGACGGGGCGCCGGCGACCGCGTTGCGCCACGGCCCCGTGATCCCTGTGATTGGTCTCACTGATCGGGCTCGAAGTCCGTTCGGACCCGCCGTGCGGGCGTTCGGCAGGCTCCTCCCGTCGGGATCTGCGGTGCCTGCGCCGGATGGCCGGGCTCCGCAGTTCGACCGCATCACCGGTACCGGTGATCCCTGTCGACAGGGCCCG
>DAIMIK010000027.1:0-23919 GCA_036722795.1 Acidimicrobiales bacterium
TACGACCTTCGGGTCGCCCGCCACGCGGCAGATGGGGGGATCGCCCTGCAGGTGGGGATCGCCGGGCGGACAGAGCCCTAGATCAGGCCTTCGAGACTGGTGTCCTTCAGGAAGTGAGAGATCAGTCTCTCCGCCGGGACATGGCCGTCGTACATGGTCTCGGCCGCCTTGGCGACCACCCGCAGGTCGTACTTCGACGGGTAGACCTCGGGCGGCGTCTTGTCGAGGGCGAGCAACGTGTAGACGGCTGTCATCGCCGAGCGGACCGAGTACTCGACGGTGAACACGCAGTCGTCGGGCATCTCGGCGAACTGACCGAGGAATGCCAGGTTTCTGCTGCCTACGGGGACCACCTCGGGACGGTCTCCCTTGACGCGGGGCATGAACTGGCTGGTGATGTAGGGCATCATGCACGGGATCACCTTGACCGTCTTCATGATCTCGGGGATCTGATCTTCGGCGCCCAAATGGTGGAGGAGCTCGCTGAGCAGCTCCTCACCGTTGCAGTCGCTCATCTTCTTGTGGACGAAGTCACCGACGTTGTCGGGGAACAAGCCGTAGGCCCAGATCACCAGCACGTCGTCGGGCTGGTCCACGTAGTGCGGTTGCCGGCTGCAGGTCGCACTCATCAGCCAGCTGGAGTCCCGGATGGTCATGATGCAGCCGGTGACGCCCTTGCCGGAGTGCGGGTCCCGCCCGGTGATCTTCGACAACAGGTCGGCCATCGGCGAACCTTTGGCAGTGATGGTGAACGACAGCCACTTCGTCTTGTCGATGTCGGAGCAGAAGACGTCGGGCCTGCCGAAGGCATCGTCCTTCGCCGCGATGCTCCTCCACAGACTCCAGCAACCGCCGGCCTCACGATTGAGGATCGCCGGTTCGCCGAGGGAGCCGACGGTCGAGTTCTCGGTCATCGAGCCGTTGGTGACGAAGACCAAGTCGTCAGCGGTGGTGGGGATCGTCTCCGCCACGCCGTTGCGCAGCAGGTGGATGCCGATGACCGTCTTGACGGCGTTGACGATCTCGATGTCCAGGTCCGTGACCTGCGTGCCGAGGTCGAACACGACGCCCTCGGCCTCGAGCCAGGTCTGCAGCGGCAGAGCCAGCGATTCGTACTGGTTGTATTTGGTGAACAGGATGTCCTTGAGCAGGCTCATCCCCGGCAGCAGGTGCATGAAGCGCTGCATGTAGCGCCGCATCTCCACTACCGAGTGCCAGGTCTGGAAGGCGAACATCGAGCGCCAGTAGCACCACATGTAGGTCTCCAGAAACGACGGGGAGAAGTACTCCTCGACCGTGGTGGCTCCGAGTTCCTGCTCGGTCGCCAGCGACAGCTTGGTGAGTTCCCTGACATTGTGGTGGGAGAGGCCCAGCGACGTATTGGGGTCCTTTACGCCGCAGTCGTTGATGATCCGGTTCGTTGCCTCATTGGGGTCGAAGAGGTTGATCTCGCGAATCTCCTCCAGAACGGTGCGTTCGGGATCGATGATCGATGGGACGCGGGAGAAGAGGTCCCAGCAGCACTCGTAATGCTCTTCCATCTCGCGCCCGCCACGGACGAGGTAACCGTCCGTGGCGTTCCCCGAGCCATCCAGGCTGCCGCCGGCGATGTCCAGCTGCTCAAGGACGGTGATCTGCCCACCGGCCATGTGTCCATCGCGTATCAAATACGCCGCAGAAGCGAGCGAAGCGATGCCGGCGCCGACCAGGTACGCCTTCTTCTTCTCGACCCCCACTGGCCGCCCTGCGGAGACGTTCTGGTAGTTGCCCATGGCGGTACCCCTTCCTCGTCGTGTGCTCCTCATGAAGAGCCTGCCCCGGTACGCCACCGATCCCGTAGAGGCGAAGGTCACAACACGTGTTTCCGTCGTCACGATGGCTGGGGTGCAAGGCTCGATCGTTCTTCCTCACGGGACCATCCAACGGGTGGGGCCGAGGAAGTCAGGCCCCGGGTCGCCGAGCGAAGACCCGCAGCGGAGGCTCACCGGAGTGCTCGCCCCTTAGGCTCGACGGTCACGCCCTCGCCGGAGCGGCATGCTGCTCGAGGCGGCCGAAGGAGGGCTCCGATGACCAGCACCGACCTACTGGTGGACGCCTTCGAGAGGATCCGCGATGCCGTGCAACCCGCGGTGAACGGACTCTCGCCTGACGAGCTGTCGTTCCGTCCCGACGACGAGTCCAACTCCATCGCCTGGCTGGTGTGGCACCTGACCCGCATTCAGGGCGATCACGTCGCTGGTCTCGCCGACGGCGAACAAGTCTGGACGGCACAGGGATGGGCCGAGCGGTTCGCTCTTCCCCTCGACCCGTCGGACACCGGGTACGGCCGTGACCCCGACATGGTGGCGGCAGTCACCGCCGACGCGTCTCGCTGCTCGGCTACTTCGAGGGCGTCCATGGCAAGAAGCTGGAGTTCGTGCGCTCCCCGGGGGAATCGGACCTCTCACGTGTGGTGGACCGAAGCTGGGACCCACCCGTGACTGTGGGCGTTCGGCTGGTCAGCGTGATTGTCGACGATCTCCAACACGTGGGCCAGGCGGCCTACGTCCGAGGGATCCTCCAACGACGCTTACTGCACCGAGGCCCGGTCGCGATCCGAGCCGAGTGCGGTAGCCGGGTCACCTGCACCGCGTCCATACCCCCTCGTCAAGGGCAGAGGAAGGTGCTGCCGGCCGAGGATGGAGCTGGGGCGTCTGGCCGCCGGCACCTGCCGGCACCTGCCGGCATCAGCGCAGGTCGTTGCCGAGGGCGGTGTCCACCAGGTCCGGCCAGGCCGCGTCGTCCTCGGGTTCGTGGTCGGGGACCAGGTGCCTGCGCACGAACAAGGTGGTCACGGCAGCCTTCTCCTCCGCTGCCCCCAGGGCTCCCGAGTGCGCTGCCTCGGTGAGCAGGCACACCGCCTGCACCACCCGGGTCAGGCGGTCGAGCTGGTGCCTGAAGTGGAGTGCGGCATGGTCGGGGTCGGCAAGCGAGCGTCGCAGGCGGGGCTCGAGGGCATCCAGGGCCGTGGTCACCGCACGGCCGTCGCCCGTCTCGCCGGCCAATGCCAGCTCCCTGCGGACCCACAGGAGCAGATGGTCGAGCAGGCCGAGGCGAACGCAGTCGCGGTGCACCTGGGCGCAGAGCACGTTGTGCGTACCCTCCCAGCTCTCGTAGACCATGGCATCGCGGTAGAGGCGGGGGAGGGGCGAGAAGTCCTCGATCGTGCCGTTGCCTCCGAGCACCTCGATCCCCCGGTGGGCCATGTCGGTGGCCGTGATCGACGTGAGGTACTTGTTGGCATTGACGAGGAGCCGGTAGGTGGCCGCCTCGGTCTCCGTGGCGTCATCGTGGTCGAGGCGGTCGAGGAGGCCGGTGAGGGCCATCGTCGAGGCCAGCGCCGCCTGTTCCTCGACCTTCATGACCGCCAGCTGCACACGTATGGCGGCGAACGACCCGATGGGCCGACCGAAGGCCAGCCGGTGGCGTGCGAATCCCGAGGCCTCCAGATAGGCCCGCCGCATGATGCCGGTCGATCCCACCGCATTGAGCCACCGCGAGGTGTTGAGCAACTCCTCCACCGCGACGTGGAACCCTTCGCCGACCGGTCCGATGGGCCAGCCGAGTGCACCGTTGAAGTCGATCTCCGCCGAGGCCAGGCATCTCGTCCCGAATTTGTCCTTGAGCCGCCGGATCCGAAAGCCGTTGGGTGTGGTCCCGTCGATGCTGCGGGGCACGAGAAAGCACCCCAGTCCGCGTGTGCCCGGTGCTGCGCCCTCGGGGCGGGCGGTCACCGCGAACAGGTCGGCGTCGGCCACCGAGCAGAACCACTTCTCTCCTGTGATCCGCCACGCGCCCGGCTCGGTCGGGTCCGGTACGGCGGCCGCTGCGTTGGCGCCGACGTCCGACCCCCCCTGGACCTCGGTGAGGAATTGGGACCCGCGCAGGCTGCGGTCGTAGTCGGCCTCGAAGATGCCCGGCAGGTAGCGGTCTTTGAGCTCGGGGGAGCCGCGGCGCTCGAGGGCCCGCGCCAGGCCGGCGGTGCACACCGCCGGGCAGCTGTGCCCGCCTTCTCCGACATGGGACAGCAGGTAGAACAGCGCTGCCTGCTCGAACGAGCCCTGGCCGCCACGGTTGGCCTCCAGCAGTCCCGACCCCCACACCGCCTGGCCGGCCTGCCGGTAGGCGGGGTGGAACTCGATCTCCTCGACCGGCCTGCCGATGCCGTCATAGGGGACGTGGACCGGTAGGTCGCGGTGGCGCTCCAGGGTCTCGACGGCCGGCTCGACCACTCCGGCGACCGTGCCGCCGAAGGCGTGCAGACGCGGCTCCATGGCGGCAGCCCGCGCCGCACCGGCACGGAGGTCCAGGACCGATCGGAGGTTGGGCGTGGCCGCGTAGTAGTTGGCCGGACGTGATCCCCACCAGCGGGCCAGGTCTTCCCGCCCGGGCTGCTCGGACGTCATCCCGCTGCCTCCACGACGCTTCTGGGCTCGGCCACTGTCTCGTACCTCCTGCGTGCGATGGTGACCGGCCCCCGGCGAGGATGCCAGGGTCGAAGGTCATGTCTTCGTGGCAAGTCTGCCCGGGTCGGCCGGGCCCGATCCAGCTCGGGGGGTCCTGCGGGGCGGCAGGGGTGATCTTGACCTTCGGCGACGCCCGTTCGGGCTCAGCTGCCCTCGTCCCGCCAGTTCCGGAAGAGGTCGGTCAGTTCGGTACGTGCCTCGGATGAGAGGTCGTCCGGCGTGAGCGTGCCGGTGGCCCTGATGGTCGCGCGCATCTGTTCGAGGTAGTTGGTGCAGTTGGGGCAGGCGCGAAGGTGGGCCTCGAACCGCTTGCGATCCGACCGGGACAGGGCCCCCTCCAGGTAGTCGCTGACCAGCTCCACCACTTGCCGGCACGCCAGGTCGTCTCTCCGTCGCAGCAACATGGTCAGCGACCTCGGCTCTCGAACTCGGATTCCAGTGCGGAGCGCAGGCGGCTCCGACCCCGGTGGAGCAGCACCCGCTGGTTGCCCTCGCTGATGCCCAGCACGTCGCAGACGTCCCCACTGTCCAATCCCTCGACGTCGCGGAGGATCACGATCTCCCGCTGGCGTGGCGGGAGCTCGCCCAGGGCATAGCGGAGGCGCCCCGACCACGACTCGGCGACCAACCGGTCGTCGGCATCGGTCTCCCAGGCGTCGAGCGGCCGTGCCCATGCGCCCCCGGCGTCGAACCGGGACGGGTCCACTGCCGGATCGTCGCCGGTCAACGGGAGATTGCGGTGCTCGCGCGTCCCGGCAGACCGGGCCCGGTTGACCAGGATGCGAAAGAGCCAGGTCTTGAACGACGAGCGACCCTCGAAGCGGTCCACACCGCGTACGACGCCCATCCACGTGTCCTGCACGGCTTCCTCGGCCACCGCCGCGCTCGGCACGTAGGCGCGAGCCAGCCGGAGCATCGATCCGTTGTACCGGCTCACCAGTGTCACGAATGCCGCCTCGTCGCCGCTCCGAAGGCGGGTGAGCAGTTCGACGTCGGTCTCCGATGCCGGCTCCATCGTCCGCAGCGTAGGTGCCCGTTCCGTCGAAGTGCGCGCGTCGGGCAAATGTCCATCGCTGACCATCGTAGGGAGACCGACTTCCTCGTGGTGGACGAGTACATGTCCCTGCAGTCGCCGCCACGGGGTGCGGCGTTACACGGACGCCTGGCTCCGCCTCCCGCCCGGCCCGCGCCGGCTCAGCGTTCGGCGATGGCCTTGTCTAGGGCGTCGGCGTCCGCGGGGTGCAGCGGACGGAAGGGGTCGTCCCTCCGTGGACGCCACCACACGGGGTCGGTGCAGTGCCAGCCCTCGCTGCGCAGGACCCGCTTGAGCACCTTGGTGGTGGCTGTCACCGGGAGCTCGGCGGTGATCCGCACGTACCTCGGGGCCCATTTTGTGCCCATGTCCGACTCGCCGGCCAGGAACTCGGCGAAGCCGGCCGGGTCGAACCGGCGTCCGGGGCGGAGCAGCAAGGTGGCCATCACCAGATCGCCGACCACGGTGTCGGGCACCGCGTAGACCGAGGCCAGCACCACGTCGGGGTGCCGTTGGAGGACGCCCTCGACGGGTGCGGCGGCGAAGTTCTCCCCGTCGACCCGTAGCCAGTCGTAGTCCCGGCCGCCGAAGTAGAAGAAGTCGTCCTCGTCGCGGTAGGCCAGATCCCCGGTCCAGTACCACCCGTTGCGGGCCCTGGCCCGTTCTGCCTCGGCGTTGCGCCAGTACCCTTCGAATCCGGCCCCGCCCGTCTGGCTGACCATCTCCCCGATGGCCTCTTCGGCATTGAGCAGGCGGCCGTTCGCGTCGAACACCGCCCGCGGGCACTCCTCGCCGGTGTCGGGGTTGATGATCAGGGTGCCGGGTAGCGCACGACCGAGCGCCCCCCGGGGAGTGTCGGGCGTGCGCTGCACGGCTGCGCCCCCTTCGGTCGATCCGTAGGCGTCCTGCACCACGCAGCCGAACCGCTTGGCGAACCGTGCCACGTCGGCCTCGGCCGCCTCGTTGCCGAATGCCCTGCGCAACGTGTTGGCGGCGTCGTCAGGCAGCTCGGGGGTGGCCAGGATGTACGAGAGCGGCTTCCCGACATAGTTGAAGTAGGTCACCCCGTAGCGCCGGACGTCGATGAGGAACTGCGAGGCGCTGAACCGCTCGCGCAGGGCGACGGTGGCACTGGCGGCCAGGGCGGGCGCCCAACCGGCCATCAGCGCGTTGGAGTGGAAGAGCGGCATGGCCAGGTAGCAGACGTCGTCGCCGGTGAGCTCGAACATCTGGGTCACGATCGAGCCGATGCGGGCCAGTCGCCCCTGGCTGCACAGGCAGGCTTTGGGAGCCCCCGACGTCCCCGAGGTGAAGAGCAGCAGGCCCAGGGTGTCCTCGGTGACCGCCGTCTCCGCCTGGTCGGGGAGCGGCGCGCCGGCCACTTCGGCCAGCAGTGCCCCGTAGGGCGTCGCCGGTCCCGGCTCCAGGTCTCCCGAGGGGTCGTCGACGACCAGGATCCGCTCCGGCGGCAGCGCCGGGCCCAGGTCGTGGCCCTCGACCAGCGTCGCGTACTCGGGGTCGGTCACCAGCAGCTGGCACTCGGTGTGGGAGAGGTCGCGGGCCAGCTCGTCGCCCCGGTGGGTCGGATTGCCCCCGACCAGGGTGGCGCCGGCCAGCGCGGCCCCACCCATCCAGAACACGTACTCGGGGACGTTGTCGAGGAGGAGCGCGATGTGGAACGGCCCGGGTTGCCGCAACGAGGCCAGCAGCGCGGCCCGCTCCGCCTGGGACCTGACCACCTGGTCGTGGGTCCAGGTGCGGTCGGCAAAGGCCATCCCCACCCGCTGGTCGCCGGCGCGCTGCCTGATCAGATTGTCGATGGTGAGCATTGCTTCCCCCCGGGGCATGTGGCCGACAGTAGGTGCAAATGGCCGCGCCGGGCAGCTGCCAGGCACAAATCTGCAACACGTTGCAATTTATCAAATGACCGTGTTAGCGTGAAAAACCTGCTCGGAGCGGTACGAGAGGAGCCACCTGCAATGGAATTCGGAGTCTTCATCAACGGCTACCTGCCGGGCCAGGCGGCCCACGACCCCGCATGCGAGCACGAGATGCTCAAGCGCGAGATCAGTTACGCGATCGAGGCCGACAAGCACAATTGGAAGTACGCCTGGGTAGGTGAGCACCATTCCCTGACCGAGTACAGCCACATGTCGGCTCCCGAGGTGGTCATGGGCTACCTGGCCCACGCCACCGAGCGCATCCACATCGGCACCGGCATCATGAACCTCTCGCCGCGGGTCAACCACCCGGTCCGTTCGGCCGAGCGGGTGGCCATGCTGGACCACCTGCTCGAGGGCCGGTTCGAGTGGGGGACCGGTCGCGGCGCCGGCAGCCACGAGATCGCCTCCTTCAACATCCTCGACAAGAACTCCACCAAGCCCGAGTGGAACGAGGTCATCCGCGAGATCCCGCGGATGTGGGAGGAGAAGGACTACATGTTCGAGGGCGAGCACTTCACCGTGCCCTACCCGCACAACATCCTGCCCAAGCCCTATCGGGGCCAGGGGCACCCGCCGATCTGGGTGGGTTGCGGCAATCCGGCCACGTTCACCCAGGCCGGCGAGCTGGGCATCGGTGCCATCGCCTTCAACTTCGAGCCGATCTACAACTTGAAGGGGCGGATCGCCGCCTACAAGGAGGGCATCGCCAACTGCACCGAGCCGCTCGGGCAGTTCAAGAACGACAACGTGATGATGACCAACGCGGTCATCTGCCTCAGCGACCGGACGAGGGCCCGGGAGGTGGCGCTGCGTCGTGGGCGCGGCTACCTCTATTCGCTGGTCTGCAACTACCACGACACCATTCCCCACCAGGAGGGTGTGCCGGTGTGGCCCGAGCGGCCCCACACCATCACCGACGAGGGCATGCTCGACTACCTCATCGAGCAGGGGTGGATGCTGTGCGGCGAGCCCGACGAGGTGGCCGAGCAGGTCGCCAAGTACCAGGAGGTCGGCTGCGACCAGCTGGTGTTCGGCCTGCCGTCGGACTCGTTCGAGCACGACGAGGTCCTCGAGATGCTCGAGGTGTTCGGCACCAAGGTGATCCCGCAGTTCGACTCGGACCCCCTCCACTCCACCACCCGGTACCGGCAGACGGCCCGGCCCAAGTACTCGCCCTTCAACTTCCCGGTGCCGGACATCACCGTGGAGGAGTTGCCGACCAACGCCATGATCCAGTTGGACGGTACCCGCAACATGTAGCCGGTGGAGCCAACCGGCTCCCCCACCGTATCCGTATCCGTCTCCGGTCGAGAGCGGCCCCCCTCAACTCGACGGCGGTTCTGCCGCCAGTTCGTCGGTCGCCGGGGCCGACTTCGTGGTGGCCATCCACGATCCGTACAGGATGAGCGGAAAGCCGACGACGATCCCGACGGTGAGCGGCTCACCGAGGATGAGGACGCCGAGCAGTATGGCCACGGCCGGATTGACATAGGTGATGACCGTGCTGCGCGCGGGGCCGACCTCGACGATGAGCTCGAAGAACAGCACGAACGCCAGAGCGGTGCAGACGAGCGCCAGCCCGGCGATGGCCGCGATGACCTCCCCCGAGATGTGCGAGGGAAGGTGGGTCAGGCCGAATGGCGCATACACCAGCCCGGCCAACACCAACGACGCCGTGGTGACGGCGAGACCGGGGAGGTCCCCCAGCCTGCGCGAGATGACGAGCGGGCCGATTGCGTAGCCGATGGTCGGGATGATCACCTCGAAGACGGCCCCGAGGTCGGTGGCCTGCAGGTTGGCGCCGACCAGGGCGGCCACACCGCCGAACCCGATGATCAGCCCCAGGATGCGCCGGCGGTCGAAGCGGTCGTAGCCCAGGACCCGGTAGATGACCGCACCCACGAGTGGGACGGTGGCGATGAGGAGCCCGGTGAACGAGCTGGTCAGGTGGATCTCGGCGCGGCCGATGAACAGCCAGGGGATGGCCAGTTCCGCCGCGGTGTAGGCCACGATCCACCTCCACCGCCCCCACAGCGAGCCGAGCCCCGCTCGGTGGATCGCCAGGGGGAGCAGGATCAGGGCGGCAGGGGCGGTGCGCAGGAAGATCAGCGTTGCCGGCGACACCTCCCGCACGGCGATGCGGATCAGGAGGTAGGGCGTCCCCCAGATGACGGACATCGCCACGAACAGGATCCAGCCTCGTCGGGTCACCGTCCCCTTCTAGCGGATGTTCGCCCCCGGCCGGGCCGGGGCTGTCTCCCAGGCCCCGAGCAGCTCCTCGACCGTGGTCAGCGTCGAGATCAGCGGGAAGGTGTTGTCGAGGATCGCGTCGGCATACCCCTGGGGGATGCCGGCCACGGCGTCGCGGGGCACGACGACCCCGTAGCCCAGGTTGACCGCCTCGATCGCCAGGCCCAGCACGCCGAGGTTGACCGACACGCCCGTGGCCACGACGGTGCGGACCCTGAGGCTGCGGAGCCAGGCGTCGAGGGAGGTGCCAGTGAACGGCGACACTCCGTGGAGGCGTGAGGAGACGAGGTCGCCCGGCTCGGGGCCCAGCTCGGCGATGAGCTCGGCGGGCGGCGTGCCCGCCAGCAGGTGGTCGGGGTTGCGGACCATGGCCGCGATCAGCTGGCAGTTGACCGTCGAGCCCGCCCGGTCGGCTCGGAACTCCGCCGTGCAGTGGACGACCGGTATCCCCTTGACCCGGGCGGCGTCGAGGACGCGGGCGGTGTTGGCCACCACCCCGACCCGCTCGGCCGCCTCGGCCAGCCGGGGAAAGGAGCTCAGGTCACCGACCACCCCTCGTTGGATCTCCATGGTCAGCACCGCGCACGTGGCCGGTGCGGCCAGGTCGATCAGGGAGACGGGCACTGCGGTGGCTTACGCGCCCCGGCGGGGGGACGGGGCCGTCGAAGGAGGGCTCACTGACCGCCCGCGGTCCTGGCGCCCCCGCTGTCACTCTCGTGGGGCGCCTCGGCCACGATCTCCGCTGCCCATCGGTAGTCGGGCTTCCCGCTGGGGGACCGGACGATGGTCTCGACCACGTGGAGCTGTCGGGGCACCTTGTAGCCGGCGATGGCGTCACGGCAGTGGGACTGGATGTCCTCGAGCGTGGGCCGCCGGTCGACCCGGGGCTGGATGATGGCGGCGACCCGTTGGCCCCATCGCTCGTCCGGCGCACCGACCACGATGGCGTCCATCACCTCGGGGGGGGAGCGGACGGCGGACTCGACCTCCTCGGGGAAGATCTTCTCGCCCCCCGAGTTGATGGACACCGAGCCGCGTCCCAGCAGGGTGATGGATCCGTCCTCCTCCAGGGCGGCGAAGTCGCCCGGCATCACGTAGCGGGTCCCGTCCACGGTGATGAACACCTCGGCCGTCTTGACCGGGTCGTTGTAGTAGCCCACGGGAATGTCCCCGGACCGGGCGATCTTGCCGATGGTGCCCGAGCCGGGCTCCACCGGCTTCAGGTCCTCGTCGAAGACGACGGTGGCGCCCAGGATGCTGACCGTGGGACCGCTCTTCATGGCGGTGCCGCCCTTGGTCATGGTGGCCATGCCGTTGTTGCCGGACTCCGACGATCCGATGGCGTCCACGATCACGATGTCCGGCAGGTGCCGGAAGAACTCGTCCTTCACCGGTGCGGAGAACAGGGCTGCCGACGAGGTGACGGCGAGCAGCGAGGACAGGTCGTAGGAGGTACCGGGGTCACCGAGTGCCTCGATGAGCGGCTTGCCCATGGCGTCGCCGGTGATCATCACCGAGTTGGCCTTCTCCGACTCCACCAGCCGCCAGACGTGGTGGGGGTCGAACTTCGGGATCAGGATGGTGCGATTGCCGACGAAGCTCTGTCCCAACACGGACCACTGGGTGGCCCCGTGCATCAAGGGCGCGATGGGCAGCAGCGTGAGCTGGCCGCCCCGCCCCTTCTCGACCATCTCCTCGGGGCGGATGATCCGGGTGTTGGTGGTCGGGTCGACGCCGCCCCCCAGTGCGTAGAAGACGTCCTCATGCCTCCACACCACCCCCTTGGGCAGGCCGGTGGTCCCGCCCGTGTAGAGGATGTAGAAATCGTCGTTCGACCGGGGGCCGAAGTCGCGCTCGGGGCTGCCCGCGGCCATGGCCTCCTCGAAGGGCACCGTGCCCTCGGCCAACGGCACGCCGGACTCGTCGTCGACCCCGATCACCAGGCGCAGATCGGGGAGGTCGCCCAGCAGCGTGGCCACCTGCGGCCCGAACTCGGCCTGGTGGACCAGTGCCACCAGGTCGGCGTTGGCGAACAGGTACCGGAGCTCGTCCTTCACGTAGCGGTAGTTGATGTTGATCCACACCGCACGGAGCTTGAAGACCGCCCACGCCGTCTCCACCCACTCCACGCTGTTGGTCGAGTAGATGCCGACGTGGTCGCCGGGCCCGATGCCCTGGCTCGCCAGGAAGTGCGCCAGTCGGTTGGCCCGCTCCTCCATTTCGGCGTAGGTGCGGCGCTTGCCCGCGGCCACCAGGTACTCCCGGTCGCCGTAGGCGTCAACGGCCGCCTCGAACAGATCAGCGAGGTTGAACGTCATCGGGCAATTAGTAGAACACGTTTCGATTCGGGCGGCAAACACGCTCGGCGGGCCGGCCGGGTGCCCCTCTCAGTCCAGGTTCTCCTTGGCGGTGACCGTGGCGGGCAGTGACGCTGCCGGAGCCGCGGGGACCTGCCCGGCCAGGTCGTCGGATCGTCCGGCAGCCGCCACCCGGACGGCCCGGGCTAGCCCCTCGGCGTCGAGCCCGAGGTCGGACAGGATGCGGTCCGGCTTGCCCTGGGCCAGATAGGCGCGGGGGATGCCGAGGTTGACGACCGGGGGTGCCGCCCCACACGGGAGCGACCTGTCGAGGGCGTCGGCGAGGAACATGCCGGCCCCTCCCTGGCGGATCCCGTCCTCTGCGGTGATGACCACACCATGTCGTGCGGCATCGGCCAGCATGGCCGGGTCGGGCTCCGAGACGACCCGGGGATCCCAGATCGTCACGTCGATCCCCTCGCTCATCAGCAGGCCCGCGGCATCCTCTGCCGCAGCGAGCAGCTTGCCCACGGCGAGGATGCAGACCGAGCCGTCGCCGCTGCGGACGTGGCGGGCGAGCAGGCCCGATCCGACCGAACCCGACGACGCCCGGGGGGCGGGCGTCTTGGGGAACCGGATCATCGACGGTCCGTCGAGGGAGAGCGCCGCCTCCAGCATGGCCTCGACCTCGGGAGCCGACGAGGGGGCGAATACCGTCATTCCCGGGATGGACAGGCCCAGGGCCATGTCCAGCACGCCGTGGTGGCTGGGCCCGTCGTCGCCGGTGATGCCGGCACGGTCGAGGACCAGCACCACCGGCAGCCGGTGGAGGCCGACATCGAGGTTGGCCTGGTCGAAGGCACGGCTGAAGAACGTCGAGTAGACGGCGACCACCGGTCGCATGCCGGCCATGGCCATGCCGGCCGCCGAGGTCACCGCATGCTGCTCGGCGATGCCCACATCGAAGAACCGCTCGGGGAAGCGGGCCTCGAACGGGAGGAGCCCGGTGGGCCCGGGCATCGCCGCGGTGATGGCCACGATCCGGCGGTCGTCCTCGGCGTGCCGCAGCAGGGAACGGGTGAAGGCGTGAGTGTAGGTGGTGACCGGCAGTTCCGCAGCCTCGGCGGGGTCGACCACCGTCGCCACCTTGACCTTGACGTCGTGCAGGCGCTGGATGTCGTCTTCCTCGGCCGGCGCGTACCCCCGGCCCTTCTGGGTCAGGACGTGGACCACGATGGGGCCGGGCCACTCCGCAGCGTTGGACAGGGCCTGCTCCATTCCGGCGATGTCGTGGCCGTCGATGGGGCCCGCATAGCGGATGCCCAGGGCTTCGAAGAAGGTGTGGGGGGTGACCACCTCGCGCAGCGCGCTGGTGAGGCCGTGCACACCCGAGTAGGCGAGCTCGCCCACCCCGGGGAGCTCTCGGATCAGATGCCGTATCCGCTGGCGGGCCTGGACGTAGGCGGGATTGAGCCGGAGGTGGGTCAGGCTCAGTGACAGGCGCGAGACGGTGGGGGCGTACGAGCGGCCATTGTCGTTGAGGACGATGACCACCGGTTTGCCGGAATGCCCGAGATTGTTGAGGGCCTCGTAGGCCATGCCGCCGGTCAGGGCGCCGTCCCCGACCACGGCCACGACCCGACGGTTGACTCCCTGGAGCTCGAAGGCACTGGCCAGGCCGTGGGCGTAGCTCAGGCTGGTCGATGCGTGGCTGTTCTCCACCCAGTCGTGCTCGGACTCGGTGCGGTTGGGATAGCCGGAGAGCCCGCCGGCCTGGCGGAGCTCGGAGAAGGCGTCGCGTCTGCCCGTGACCACTTTGTGCACGTAGGCCTGGTGCCCGGTGTCCCACAGCAGCACGTCCCGGGGCGAGTCGAAGGTCCGATGGAGGGCCAGCGTCAGCTCCACCACGCCCAGGTTCGAGCCCAGATGGCCTCCGGTGGCGGTCACCGCGTCGACGATGAACCGCCGGATTTCGGCGGACAGGATGGTCAGCTCCTCCGGCGTGAGGGAGCGGAGGTCGGCTGGACTGTCGATGTGTTCGAGGATCATGAGGGAAGGGGTGCCTTTGCGGTCAGGCTACCAGCGCACCGGCGGCGCGCCGATTGCCCCGGGGCCACCCCACAGCCGGCACCAGCAACACCCGACGACCCTCGGTTCGGGTCCGTCGTCCCTGGTGGGGAGTGCAGGGTATCCCCTCGCGGGCCGGTCGACGCGGGCAGACTTCGGTGGTCACCGGGATCGCGGCGCCTTGCCGACGATCTGCCGACGATCGACGTGGAGGTCCGATGCAAGCCGAAATCAAGGGAACCACCATGCCGCTGCTGGAGATGATCCTCGACCCCGGGGAATCGGTGATCTCCACCCACGGCGAGCTGTCCTGGATGTCCGCCAACATCCAGCTGTCCCAGACAACTTCCGTTGGTGGGCGGAAGGGCCTGATGGGAGGCCTGAAGCGGGCCGTCGGCGGCGGAAGCCTGTTCGTGACCAGGTACCAGTCACAGGGAGGCCAGGGCATGGTGGCCTTCGGTGCCAAGCTCCCCGGCCGCATCTTCCCGGTCACCATCGGCGCGGGGCAGGGCTACCTGGTGCACCGGCACGGCTGGGTGTGCGGCACCGACGGCGTCGTGCCCACCGTCGGCCTGCAGCAGACCTTCCGGGGTGGCATGTGGGGTGGCGACGGTTTCGTCCTCCAGCGCCTCGAAGGCGAGGGCCAGGCGTGGATCGAGCTCTCCGGCGAGATCACGACCTATGAGCTGGCCGCCGGACAGACCATGCTGGTCCACCCCGGTCATGTCGGGCTGTTCGAGGACCGGGTCAGCTTCACCATCACCCGGCTGCAGGGCATCAAGAACATCGCCTTCGGCGCGGACGGCTACCACCTGGTGGCGCTGACCGGGCCGGGCAACATCTGGCTGCAGAGCATGCCCATCCCGGTGCTGGCCCACGCGATTGCCCCCTACCTCGGCGACGACGACCACCCGGCAGCCGCGGCAGGTCTCGGTGGCGTACTGGGCGGGGTGATCGGCAAGAACCTCTGAGCGGCGCCCGACCCGCCGGCCGGCCCGGCATCCGGAGCGCTCAGCGCATGTTGGCCAAGAAGGTGGTCCGGTCCACGATGACCCGGACCAGCTTTCCCGCCGCCACCAGGCCGGCGCTCTCCGAGACGGAGAGGGTGAACACCAGGCGGCGGCCTTCGGTCCGGTCGAGGGTGGCCTCGGCCCAGACCGTGCCCCCGACACCCACCGGCACCAGGTGGTCGAACTGCAGGCGTTTGGCCACCGAGGTGCAGTTGTCGGGGAGATGTCCCTCGATAGCCAGGCAGCTCGCCTCCTCGCACAGCGCCAGCAGACGCGGGGTGGCCAGCACCCGAACCGAGCCCGAGCGGAATGCCACGGCGGTGTCGGCCTCGGTCACGTGCAACTCGATGCGGGCAGAGAGACCGATGTACGGAGCCACGCCGGTACGATACGTGAACCCAGGAGACATCGGCCAACGAGCGCCGAGACGTGAGGCGAGGAGGCCCCTGTGATCGAATCCCCGGTACTCGAACGGGTACTGTCCGAGGCCCTCCGGCACGGTGGCGAGTTTGCCGAGGTCTTCGCCGAGGACCGGTCGACCTCGTCGGCCCTGCTCGACGACGGACGGGTGGAGGAGCTCTCCTCGGGGCGGGAGCGGGGGGCCGGCATCCGGGTGGTTTCCGGGGAGACCACCGGCTTCGCCCACACTGCCGACCTGTCCGAGGAGGGTCTCCTGCGGGCCGCCGAGGATGCGTCCGCGGTGGCCAGGAGCGGTGGCGGTGGGACGGGCACGGTGGCCGTGGGCCCCCTGGGCACCACCGCTCCGGGACGGCAGGGGAGCGGCGAGCGGCCGGCCACGTCATCGGGGTCGAAGGCGGACACACTGGCCCTGCTGCAGCGCGCCGACGAGGCGGCACGGGCGTCCGGCGGCGCCATCTCGCAGGTGCAGGCGGGTTGCGGGGCCTCGCGGCGCCAGGTGCTGATCGCCAACTCCGATGGTCTTCTCGCCCGTGACGAACAGGCGCGGACCCGCTTCTCCGTCTCGTGCGTGGCAGTGGGTGACACCGGGCTACAGACCGGTTTCGAGACGGCGGCCCGCACCCTGGGATTCGAGCTGTTCGACGAGGTGTCGGTCGAGGAGCTGGCCCGGTTGGCGGCCAACCGTGCGCTGTCCAAACTGTCGGCCCGCCCGGCCCCTTCGGGCGAGCTGCCCGTGGTGCTGGCCGGCGGCAGCGGTGGCATCCTCTTCCACGAGGCGTGCGGCCACGGCCTCGAGGCGGACCACATCGTGAAGGATGCGTCGGTCTACACCGGCATGGTGGGGCAGCAGGTGGCGAGCCCGCTGGTCACGCTGGTCGACGACGGGACAGTCGGCTCCGAGTGGGGGACCTTCGCCGTCGACGACGAGGGGAGGCCGGCCCAACGGAACGTCCTCATTGACCAGGGCGTGCTCACCGACTACTTGTGGGACTATCTGCGGGCACGCAGGGAGGGCAGGGTGTCCTCGGGCAACGGGAGGCGGCAGACCTACCAGCACCTGCCCATGGTGAGGATGACCAACACCTTCCTCCTGCCGGGCGAGGAGGATGCCGACGAGATCGTGGCCCAGACCCCCCGTGGGGTCTACGTGGCCAAGCTCGGGGGCGGTCAGGTGAACACCACCACCGGGGACTTCGTGTTCGGCACCACCGAGGCCTACCTCATCGAGGGCGGCAGGATCACTGAGCCCCTCCGGGACGCAAACCTGATCGGCAACGGCCCGGAGATCCTCAAACGGGTCGACGCGGTGGCCACCGACTTCGCCATGACCCCGGGCACCTGTGGCAAGGACGGCCAGAGTGTCCCCGTGGGATGCGGGCAGGCCACCCTCCGGGTGACCGGCGTGACCATCGGGGGGACGGCAGAGTGAGCACGACCATCGAGGAGTGCGGTGCGAGGGGCGAGGCGGGCCGGACCCCCGACGAGTTGCTGGCGTTGGCCGACCGGGTGGCCGGTTGGGCGCGGTCCGGCGAAGAGGTCGAGGTCTACGTGGCCCGCGGCCACGAGACAGAGGTCCGTGCCTACGACGGCGAGGTGGAGTCGCTGACGTCGGCCAGCTCGGCCGGCATCGGCATCCGGGTGGCGGCGGACCACAGGCTGGGCTTCGCCTGGGCCGGGTCACTCGACGAGTCCGTGCTGGCGGAGACCCTGGACGAGGCACGGGACAACGCCTCGTTCGCCACCCCCGACGAGCATGTCCGGCTGGCCGTCCCGGACGGGGTGGCCGCCGTGCCCGTCGACCTGTGGGACGAGCGCCTGGCCGCGGTCCCCACCACGGAGAAGGTCGCCCTCGCCCTGGCCCTCGAGGCCCAGGCCCGTGGTGCCGACCCCCGCATCCGACAGGTGGACGCGGCGGACTACGGCGACGGCTCGGTGGAGGTGGCGCTGGTCTCGACCACCGGCATCCGGGCCTCGAGCCGGAAGACGTCCGGGTACCTCTCGGTCGGGGTCATCGCCGGCGACGGCGAGGCCAGCCAGACCGGCGGCGGCTTCAGCGTGGGCCGCGGGTTCGACGGGCTCGACCCGGACAAGGCGACCGAGGATGCGGTCACCCGCGCCGTGCGGCTGCTCGGGGCGACCAAGGGTCCCTCGGGGCGTTCGACCGTGGTGTTCGACCGTCGGGTGGCGTCCACGCTGCTCTCGGTCGTCTCCTCGGCCCTGTCGGGGGAGGCGGTGGCCAAGGGCCGGTCGTTCTTCGCCGGTCGCCTCGGCGAGCCGGTCGGCGACCCGGTCCTCACCCTGGTCGACGATCCCACCGATCCCAGGGCGTACGGGGCCGCCGCCTACGACGCCGAGGGCCTGGCCTGCCGGCCCAACGTCCTGATCGACGCCGGGGTGCTGCGGGGGTTCCTGTACGACACGGTGTCGGGCTCTCGTGCCGGCACGGCCTCGACCGGCTCTGCCGTGCGCGGCGGGTTCGCAGGCACCCCCGGACCGGGATGCCGGGCCCTCACGCTGGCCCCGGGGCCGGAGGGCCACGACGAGGCCGGCGTGCTGGCTGCAGTAGGGGAAGGGCTGTTCGTGCAGTCGGTGACCGGGGTGCACTCCGGGGTGAACCCGATCAGCGGCGACTTTTCCGTGGGCGCCGAGGGCCTGATGATCCGCGACGGCAGGTTGGCTGAACCGGTCCGGGAGGTCACCGTGGCCTCGACCCTCCAGCGGATCCTGCAGTCACTGGTGGTGGTCGGAGCCGACCTCGAGTGGCTGCCGGGGATCGCCGCCGGCCAGACACTCGCCGTGGGCGACATGCAGATCAGCGGTGTCTGAGGCCTGACGACCGAGGCCGATGTCGAGAGCCTGTCGGCCGACGAGCGAAAGCGGGCCGCCGACCGGATCAGCTCGGCGGCCCGGTGCTACTTGGTTGCCGCGGTCGCCTTGGTGCAGGCGTCCAGCGCATTGGGGGTCGAGGTGTAGTAGATCGATCCGGTAATGGCCACGCTGTAGGGACCTGCGCTCGGCGGATTTGGCGTCCCGCCCACCCAGAGGGCGGGCGCACCGGCCGAGCCGGACGCTCCGGTCGATGAGCCCGATGAGCTTCCGGTGCTCGTTGCCGCCGCTGCGCCGTAGGCCAGCACGAACTTCTGGATCACGAACAGCCGGGGGAAGGTGTCCAAGCCGTTGATGAAGGACACCATCTGGCCGTAGTTGCCGGTGACGGTAAGGGTGGTGGGTACGGCGGTGACAGCCCCTGTCGCCGTCCCGACCGCCGGTGTGGCGGCTGCCGCCGCGCCGGCTGCGGCCCCGGCAGGAGCGAAACCACTGAACGCCACGAGGTTCACCCCGGAGGTGGAAGCCAGCCCGTTGAACTGGCTCTCGAACGTCGACTCTTCGGCGGCGATGTCGGTCGGGCTCTGCACGGTGGGGATCTGTGTGGCGATCTTCTGCAGGTCGGCACATCTGCCGGACAGCCGCTGCTTCTCCGCCCTCAACGCGTCCAGCTTGGTCTGCAGGGCGGTCTGCTGGGTCTGGAGCTGGGTCTGCTGGGCCTGGAGGCTCGACAACTTCGAGTTCTGCGGCGAGATGAGGAGGGCCCACAGCAGCACGGCCACCACCAGGCCTCCGGCCCCGATCAACAGGGGCACGCGGTACTCACGGACGGTGTTCATTTCAGGCTCGCATTCTTGTCGAGGCTCGCATTCGGGGTCACCGAGATTGCGAAGGGGAACGAGATGGACCCGTCGGCATTCGCCGTCGTCGCCCCTTGGACCGGGTTGGCGAAGTACTGCGAGCCGGCGACGGCGTTGATCCACGCTTCGGAGATGGACAGGCTCGGACCGGGCCCGGTGACGCCCAGATCGATGGTCCCGATGGCGGCAGATGTCGTGGAGCTGGATCCGCCTGTTGTGCCGGCAGTGGGCGTGCCGGCAGGGGGCGTGGCGGCACTCGGCGAGGCAGTGGAGCCGGCAACCACGGCGGTGGCAGAGCCGTTGAACGACTGCACCTGGGCGGCGGTTGGGGTGATCGAAATGAGGCTGTTCAGCGTCAGAGGCCAGTCGACCGCCGAGTCCAACACGCTGGCCCGGCGGGTGACGCCGGCAGTGTAGGCACTGTTGGCCGCCACCACCAGGTCGTACTTGGGCACCTGGGCATTCAGGGCAGCGATGCTCGTGTTCAATGAGTCCACGTTGCTCTGTGCGTTGTGGACCTGCCAGAACTTGACGCCACCGAAGAGGAGGAGAAGTACCAGGACGGCAGCACAGCCGATCAGGGTTCGCTCCTGGATCCGCTTCATGCGGGCGCGGTTGGCGACTTCCGGGGGGAGGAGGTTGAACTTCTTGACGGCCTTATCGGGCTCGGGGAGGGCCAAGCCGATCGGTGTGGCAAGGACAGGCCCCACTTCCTGTGCCTGCTCTTGGCTCAGGTCGAGTCTGGACGTGTCCAGTCTGTCCAGGGGAGAGACGGTGAGGATGGGGAGACGGATCTGGGCTTCGAGCATCGGCACCAGTCCGTGGAGGTCCGTCCCGCCCCCGGTCACCAACACCCGCGACACGGGCAGCCGTCCGGGCAACGACGCGAAGTACTGGATCGAGTTGCGGATCTCGCCCACCAACTCGACCATGCTGGGCTGGGCGGCACGTTCGGCTGGCTGCATCTGGGCCACCTGCTCGCCGATGCGGCGTTTCAGGCCCTCGGCATCGGCCAAGGGGAGGCCCAACGCTGCGGACAGTGCCGCGGTGGTGGCGTTCCCACCCGAGCCGATGGTCCGCACGAACTGCGGCCGGCCCTGCTGATGGACGGCGACCACGGTCAACCCTGCCCCGATCGAAACGATTGCCTCCGGTTGGTCCGTTGCGTCGTGCCCGCCGATTGCCCGGACCAGGGCGGAGGAGATCAGGTCGACGCCCTCGACGGTGAGGCCGGCGTGCTCGACTGCGTCGATGACGCCGTTGACCAGGTCGACATGAGCCGCCGCCACCAGGATCCGTCGCATCTTCTCGCCCTCGGGCGAGGTGTAGTCGGCCAGGATCTGTGACGAGAGGATGGTCTGGTCGGGCGGAAAGGGAATGACCTCTTCCGACTGGAACCGCACCGCACTGTCGACCTCGTTGTCGGGGACGAACGGAAGGTCGATCTCACGGGTGATGGCTCGAAGACCGGCAATCCCGACGATCACCGATGAACGGGAGAACTGGCCGTTCTTCCACAGCTTGGAGATTGCCTCGACAACGGCCGAGCTGTCGCGGATCTCTCCGTCCACCAACGAGCCCGGGGGCAGGCCCACCTGGCCGTAGGTGAGCAGGACCGGCGGGGACTTGCTGACATCCAGCTCGGCGGCACGCACCGCGCTGGTGCCGATGTCGAGGCCTACGGTCAGATGTGCCATGTGAGCACTCCCCTGACGTCGCAATGTCCGACAGCCGTGCACCGTAGCGACGGATCGGTTCCCGCGGAGGTGACCGAGTCCGGGCCCCCGTGGAGGTACGATTGGCTCTTCGCCACAGATCTCATCGTGATTCTCCGGTTCCGTGTTTACATGCCGTCAGTGCCACTGGTTCGGCTGGTGCCGTCTGACACTGCATCGAAGTGTACGAAGATCTATCGGACCGAATCTGTCATTCCTTGAGGTCCTCCCCGAGAGATGCTCTGGGGCAGGAGTGGTCGGGAACGAACGCCCTCGGGGGCAGGAGGCCCGGCGATGACTCGGCACCGGGGTGCATCTCTCCCCCATCGGGCAGGTTGCCGGGCCGTCGGCTTCTTCCGGCCCGGTTCATTCCGGCCCGGTGTATCGGATCAGCTGAGGGTTGCAGCGAGGCTGCCGGTCTGCATGATTCCCTTGCGCTCGAGCATCACCTTGAGGTCGTGGGGATTGGTGGCTGTGTTCATGGCTTCGACCAGGGAAATGGACCCGTGGGAGATCAGTTCGACGAGCGACTGATCGAACGTCATCATCCCGTAGTACTCGCCGTCGGCAACGATGCCCTCGATGTCGGAGGTCTGAAGCGGGTCGACGATCGCCTGTTGGATCCTGCCGTTGACCACCAACAGTTCGAGGGCCGGCACCCGGTTGTTGCCGTCAGCGGTGGGGATGAGGCGCTGGCAGATGATGCCCTTGAGCGACCCGGCCAGGCTGACCCGGATCTGGGTCTGCTGGTGGGGGGGGAAGAAGTCCACGATGCGGTTGATCGTCTCGGTGGCGTTGAGGGTGTGGAGCGTCGAGAAGACCAGGTGACCGGTTTCAGCCGCCATGAGTGCAGCGGACACGGTCTCCGTGTCACGCATCTCGCCGACCAGGATCACGTCCGGGTCCTGCCGCAGGACCACACGCATGGCGGAGGAGAACGAGTCGGTGTCGAAGCCGACCTCACGCTGGTCGATCGCGGCCAGGTCGTCGGTGTGGAGGTACTCCACCGGGTCCTCGATGGTGACCACGTGGCACGATCGCAGGTGGTTGATGTGATCGACCATGGCGGCCAAGGTGGTCGTCTTCCCCGATCCGGTAGGCCCAGTGACGAGGACCAGCCCGCGCATCTCTTCGGCCAGGCGATTGACCACTTCGGGCAGACCCAGCTCCTCGACGGTTGCAGCGTTAGGCCGGACGCGGCGCATAGCCAGCGCCGTTGATGATCGTTGGTAGTACGCATTGACCCGGAAGCGGCCCGTGCCGGCCAGGCTGTAGGCGAAGTCGACCTCGTGGTGATTGTGGAAGGTCTCGATGATGTTCGGTGGCATGATCGACTCGGCGATTTGCAGTGTCTCGTCAGCGGTGAACGCAGGCTCGTCGTCGAGTGTGCGCAGTGCTCCGGCAACGCGCATGCGCGGTGGGGCGCCGGCCTTGATGTGCAGGTCCGAACCGTCGAGTTCGGCCAGCTGAACCAACAATCGATCGAGATCCGCTCTGTCCACAACGGACATCCTACGGGGAGTGATCGCGTTTTGGCGAGGGATAATTTCCGGAACCCTCGGCAAGTGAGCAGGTGATCCCGATGGCCGGAAGCAAAGGCTGTGGTCGACCACGCGGCCGTTCGCCTCCGAACGTGGCTACGGAGAAGGCGGCTTCGTACCTGTGCTCGACGCACTCGGGTCGTTCGATTTCGACGGAGAGGGAGGCGTGGCCGACGGAGTCGAAGGCGCCTTCGGGGACGTGGACGAGCCGTCGCCCGACGAGGGCGACGCGGCGCTGTCCGAACCGGACCCGGACCCGGACCCGCTCGACTCTCCAGCTGATGCCGGAGATGTGTCGTTGCTGGCCGAGGACGCGTTGCTCGCGCCGGTCTTCCTGCTGTCCGTCTTGTAGAAGCCGCTGCCCTTGAAGACGATCCCCACATTGCCGAACACCTTTCGAACGGGTGCGCCACAGGTGGGACAGGTCGTCAGCGGATCGTCGTGGAAGGACTGCACGACATCGAAGTTACGGTCGCAGCCATCGCAGTGGTATTCGTAGGTGGGCAAGCGACATGTTCCTTCCCGTGCGCGAGCTGCGTCGATCTGGCAGTCTACTTGAGAGAGTGCCAATACCGTCCTGGGGCATGGGTGTCCCGTACACTGGGGATCGTGACCGACGGCAAACCCCTGTGACCGACCGCAGCCTGAGCCATCTCGACCCGTTCGGAGGCACCCGCATGGTCGATGTTTCGCCGAAGGAGGCCACCCACCGGAGGGCATTGGCCCGATGCAGGGTGGACATGAAGCCCGAGACGACAGCGAAGGTGGCGAACAACGCCATCACCAAGGGCGACGTCCTGGCGGCCGCCCGGGTGGCAGGGATCCAGGCCGCCAAGCGAACGGCCGATCTGGTCCCGATGTGCCATCCGCTGCTCGTCGGGGGGGTGCAAGTTGATTTCACCATCGGCGACGACTACGTAGAGGTGGAGGCAAAGGTCGAGACCGTGGATCGCACAGGGGTCGAAATGGAGGCGATGACCGCATGCGCCATTGCTGCGTTGACCGTCTACGACATGTGCAAGACGGCCGACAGGACCATGAGCATCGGCCAGCTCATGCTGTGGGAGAAGACCGGCGGGAGCTCGGGTGTGTGGAAGCGGGACCCGCTGGCCTGAATGGTGCCGACCGTGCCACTGCCGGAGGCCGGGCGTGGCTCCCGCACGTGGCAGTGCGAAGCAGTGGGGGGCGACGGGCTATTTCGGGCGCCGGAATCGCTTCTTCGGTCGAGCCGAGGGCGGCGAGGGGAAGAGGTCGGGGGAGATCGGGACGTCTGACATGCGGTCCGGTGGTTCGGCCACCTCGCTGCTGGACGGCGGGGGGTCGGCGGGGGAATCGCCGCGGATCTCCGTGGCCGCCGGACCGGATCCGCCGCCGGAATCGACGGAGAGTATGTCCTTGACCATCGCCGCGCTCTCGGCGAAGTCGACAGCCACCTTCGCCGATGGTGGCTGT
>DAIMIK010000027.1:24019-26645 GCA_036722795.1 Acidimicrobiales bacterium
GGAGGCGGTCCGCAGGTTGGCGTCGGAGCGCCGGCTTCGACCTTGCGTACGCGGCCGTCAGAGTCCTCGTCGAGGGCGTCAACGTCGCAGGTGTGGTCTTCGCTCATCGGTCTCGGAGGCAAGTCTGTCGTGAACTGGGTGAGTTGGCAGATGAGGCCGCGGCCCCGGGTCTTGATCCCCCGTTGTGTGAGGGATCCACGGTCCTCTGTCGGACACGTTGGCGCTCCCCGCAGATGGTACCGCTGCCCAGATGGCCTGGGGGCGGCACTGCTTCCGAGGCGGGCATCGCCGACCGAATTCCCTAGCCGCGGCGACGGAAGGGAGTCAAGGGGATGAGGCGCCAGGGTGACCGGACGGCCCCGCCTCTCGACCGGTCCGGGCGCGACCAGGAGGAGCCTTGGACCGGGTGCTGGACATCTCGAACGCAGCGGCGACCCTCATCTGCATCGCCGCACCCTTGCGCACCCACCAGCGCCGACGATCCCCGATCAGCCGCGCACGGCTGATCGGAGATCCCGGAGCGAGAGCTCCGAAGTCGCCTCGCCACCGCACTGGGCGCAGTGCTCGACATGGCGCCAACTCCGGAGCAGCCGAGTGCCCTCGGGATTGAGCAGCACGACGAACGACTCGGACAACGGGTCGATCTCGACGCCGTAGCAGGGTTGCCATTCGGTCGACGCGGGACTCGTCCGGTGGTTCGAGCCCTTCACGATTCGACGGAACCGGGAATTCTCCATGTCGATTACCCACGTGCTGTGGCACGACTCGATAACGATCTCATCCACATCTCTAGTATCCCACGAATCGGCGAGATCCGAACGGCGAATTGATGTCGGTTGAGTGACAGTTGCCAAAAGGGTGCGAAGGTCGTCCGACGCCGTTAGGTGCGGAATCCTGCGGTTGGAGCCGATGTGCCTACGTGGATCCGTGGAAAGTTCCTCAGTTGCGATCGAGAACCATCGCCGGAGCCCATATCTCGACTGTGGTGCCTCTTCCATCTCCAGAGCGGACGACCAGACGCGAACCGATCAGGTGGGCACGCTCGTTCATGCCGGACAAGCCGAGGCCTTGACCTAAACCTCCTGTGGAGTGGTTCGACGTGTCGAAGCCCACGCCATCGTCATTCACCAACAGTCTCAACCCCCCGGACTCGAACTCCAAGGCAACGGCCACCCGTTCGGCTGCGGCATGCCGTTCTACATTGGACAGGGCTTCCTGGGCGATGCGGAAGATGGCCAACTCGACAGTCGGTGACAGCCTTCGTGCCGATCCGCTGACGGCGAACGTGCCCTCGAACTGCTGGCGCTCGGCGGCCTCCGTGAGCATCTGGTTGATCGATGCCACCAGGCCGAGGTCGTCGAGGATGCTCGGTCGCAATCCTCGTGCTATCGAGCGCAATTCTGCGACCGAGTCCTCGACGATGACGCGGAGGTCGGAGAGTGCGAGCGCGCCTTGGCGTCCTTCGGCCGCTGCTGCCTCGACGGAGTCGATCTGCCGACAGAGGTGGATGAGGGTCTGCAGTGGTCCGTCATGGAGCTCCTGTGCGATATGACGCCGTTCCTCCTCCTGACCCAGGACGACGCGCGCTGCGTACGCCTCCATCAGGTCGTGGCGGCGGGTTTCCGCGGTGACGTCTTCGAAGACCACCTGCATCCGTCGATCGGCGTCCGACCCACCGAGCGTGGTGGCGGTGGGGCGGAAGAGCACCGATCGGCCATCCACCTCGAACGAGACCGGTTCGACCCGCTCGTCTTCGGAGAGATCGGCCTCGTGTCCGTCGGCAGAAGGAATCTGCCCGGAGATCAGCCGGGTGAGGACGTAGGCTGCGGCCTGCGGGCCGATCAGGTCCACCAAGCGGACGGCGTCGGTTCGCGACCGGTCCCCGGCGCCGATCTCCCGGTTCGCAGGGACCGTCGCACCGAATGCCCGCTCGGCCGAGGCGTTGGCCTCCACCACATATCCGTTCCCATCGATGATCAGGATCGGCGCCTGGTTCGAATCGAACAGGTCGCGATAGAGGGCCTCGGCGCTGAGATGAGCCTCTCGGGCGGATTCGGCGAGCCGGCGGGCCTCGCGTTCGGCAGTCACCCGCTGGCCGATGAGATAGGCCAGGACGTCGAGGAGGACGATCTGCATCAGCTCGGCCCAGGCTGCGACATAGTCGTGGGCACTGGAGGCGGAGATGAACCGAGGAACGGCCAGCAGGGTGACCCAACCTGCGGTGATGATCGAGCCTTGGAACCCGTAGTTCAGAGCGGCATAGACCACAGGAACGAGGAAGAGGGCCAACGTCGAGAACTCGACGGCAAGCGACGTGATGTCAAGGTGAAAGGCCACAGTGACGGCGAGACGTATGAGGTAGAGCGTCAGGACGACGAGCTGGAGGATCCAGAACCGCGAATCCGCCCACGGGCCGGAGCTGGTGGCGGACTGATCGACATGTCCGCCGCGGGCGGCGATCTCTGTCTGCGCAGAGTCACCGCTACCCGTGGTGGCACCTTCGGCTGCGGTCGGGATGGAGTCGGTGACGGAGTTCTGGTCTCCCGAAGGAACCGGCCCGATCACTGGGACGCGCCGGGGCCTTCTGCATGTTCCCTGGGAACCATCCCCCGTGGACGTTGACACA
>DAIMIK010000028.1:0-26510 GCA_036722795.1 Acidimicrobiales bacterium
GCGCCACTGCACCTTCTTCGAGATGCTGGGGAACTTCAGCTTCGGCGACTACTTCAAGGCCGAGGCAATCCCGTACGCCTGGGAGCTTGTCACCGAGGTCCTGGGCATCGACGGCGACCGTCTGTGGATCACCGTCCACGAGAGCGACGACGAGGCCGAGCAGATATGGCGTGACTCCGTGGGGGTGCCGTCCGAGCGCATCCAACGGATGGGGGAGGACAACTTCTGGAAGATGGGGGACACCGGCCCGTGCGGGCCGTGCTCGGAGCTCTACTTCGACAAAGGTGCCGACTACGGGGCCGACGGCGGTCCGGCCTTCGGGAGCGCTGAGCGGTTCGTGGAGATCTGGAACCTGGTGTTCATGCAGTACAACCGCAGCGCCGACGGGTCCACCGAGGACCTGCCCCGCCCGAGCATCGACACCGGCGCCGGCCTCGAGCGGATCCTTCCCGTCCTGCAGGGCGTCGACTCCATATTCGCCACCGACCTCTTCCTGCCGATGATCGAGACGGCCCAGTCGATCACCGGCCGGACCTACGGCCGCGACGAGGGGGTGGACGTCGGGTTGCGGATCCTGGCCGACCACGGTCGGGCCATGTCCATGCTGGTGTCCGACGGTGTGCTTCCTGCCAACGAGGGCCGTGGGTACGTGCTCCGGCGGATCATCCGCCGTGCCGTTCGCCGGGCCCGCCAGCTCGGTGTCGACGGATCGTGCACGCCCCGACTGGTGGATGCCTCGGTGGGGATCCTCGGTGCGGCCTATCCGGCGATGGCCGAGCAGCACGGGCTGATCTCCGACGTGGTGGCCCGTGAGGAAGAGGGATTCCTTCGCACCTTGGCCACGGGGTCGTCCATCCTCGAGGAGCAGTTGGCCTCGGGCGTGGAGTCGGTCTCCGGCGAGGTGGCCTTCCGCCTCCACGACACCTACGGGTTTCCGGTCGAGCTGACGGTGGAGATCGCCGAGGAGGCCGGACTGACGGTCGATCTCGCGGGGTTCGAGGCAGCCATGGACCGCCAGCGCAGCCAGGCCCGTGCCGCGGCCCGTGCCGGTAAGACCGTGGCCGGCGAGCAGGCCTATCGGTCGGTGCTCGACCTCGAGGGTCAGACCGTCTTCGTCGGGCAACGGCCCGACGGCTACGCGGCACCGGCCCGGGTGGTCGCCGTGTTGGTCGACCTCGACCCCGAGCACGCCGGGCAGGCCGAGATCTTCCTCGACCGCACCCCGTTCTACGCGGAAAGCGGCGGCCAGATGGGCGACACCGGCACCATCGTGACCGAGTCGGGGACCGCCCAGGTCTACGACACGGTGTCGGCGCTGCCGGGGTTGACCTCACACCGGGCCACGCTGACCGGTGAGATCTTCGCCGGCCAGGACGCCCTGGCCGCCATCGACGGTCCCCGCCGCGACGCGTTGCGCCGCAACCACACCGGGACCCACCTGCTCCACGCGGCGCTGCGTGCCGTGCTCGGGGACCAGGTGCGCCAGCAGGGTTCGCTGGTCGCTCCCGATCGGCTGCGCTTCGATTTCAGCCACCACGGCGGCGTCTCTCCCGACGAGCTGGCGGCCGTGTCGGCCATGGCCAACGCGGAGGTGCTCACCGACGCCGAGGTGGTGGTCGAGGAGACCACGAAGGCCGAGGCCGAGGCGATGGGTGCACTTGCATTCTTCGGCGACAAGTACGGCGAGCGGGTCCGGGTGGTCCGGGCCGGCGAGCACTCGGTCGAACTCTGCGGGGGCACCCATGTGGGTGCCCTCGGCATGATCGGCCCCATCACCGTGGTGTCGGAATCGTCCATCGGCTCGAACACGAGGAGGATCGAGGCGGTGACCGGCGTGAGCGCCATCGATCGGATCGCCGCCCGCGAGGGGCTGTTGACGGAAGCGGCCGCCCTTCTCCGGACCGAGCCCGAGCATGTGCCCGAGGCGATCGACCGCCTCCTCGAACGTCAGCGCGCCGCGGAAAAGTCCCTCGAGCGGGCCCGGAGTCGCGAGCTGCAGTCGGAGGCAGCCTCCCTTGTCGCCGAGGCCACCCGGGGGGTGGTGGTGGCCCGCCGTGACGGCCTGGCACCCGACCTCCTTCGTGACCTGGCCCAGAGCATCCGCAGCACCGGTGGTCTCCGGGCGGTAGTCCTCGGAGGCAGCCCGGACGGCGAGCGGGCCGCGCTGGCCGTGGCGGCCGATCGTACGGCGGGCGGCGAGGCCGACGGCGGCAAGGTGCACGCCGGCGACCTGGTGAAGCAGGTCGCCCCGCTCCTCGGTGGCGGCGGAGGCGGCTCACCGGAGGTGGCGGTGGCCGGCGGCAAGGACCCGAGCGGCATCGACCGGGCGCTCGACGAGGCGCGGCGGGCCCTTGTCGATGGCTGACCGGCCGTGACGGGGGACAGCCGGCCCCGGCGGGGCCGGGCCATGGGCATCGATCTCGGTTCCCGTCGGATCGGCATCGCCGTCAGCGATTCGGCAGGTACGGTGGCGTTGCCGCGCGGCACGTTGGTTCGAACGGGTGATGCCGACCGCGATCGCCGCGCCCTGGTCGAGCTGGTTCTGGAGGCGGAAGCGGTCGTCGTCGTGATCGGCCTCCCGCTCTCCCTCGACGGCTCGCGGGGGCCCGCAGCCACGGCAGCCGGCGTCGAGGCCGATGTCCTCCGTGTGCTCCTCGAGGGCCACGGGATCCCTGTCGATCTCTTCGACGAGCGCTTGACCACGGTGACCGCGCATCAGGCGTTGGCGGCCGCCGGAAGCAACGAACGCAGACGCCGGAGCATCGTCGACGAGACCGCGGCCGCGGTGATGCTCTCGGCCTGGCTCGAGGGCCCGGGTGGGCGGCAGTGAGCCCGGACGTGGGAGAGGACCCGGGCCCTGTTCCCGGACAAGGCTCCGGAACAGTCCCCGGTGCAGGACCCGGACCCGGCCCCGGTGCAGGATCCGGTCTGGGCTCCGGAGAGGCGGTGCCCTACCCGGAGGATGCGTTCCCCGACGCAGGGGCCGAAGGCACACCCGGCGTCCCCGAGATCTACGGACGTGACCCGGGGGCGGAGGCGGCCGACGGGGGGGTCGGGGGCGGTCGGCATCTGTGGCGGATCGCCGCGCTGGCCTTCGTGATCCTCGGCCTCGCGGTCGTCGTCGGCGGCTACGTCTGGGTCAGCTCCGAGGCGAGCCCCTCGGGCCCCCCGGGCCCCCAGGTCATCGTGACCGTCCCGGCTGGCTCCGGCGTGAACCAGGTGGCGGTCGCGCTGGCGGCGAAGCAGGTGATCGGCAGCTCCTTGGCCTACCGGATCTGGGGCCAGTTCCACAGCGTGCCCGGCGTGCAGGCCGGCGCCTACGCCTTCAACAAGAATTCGAGCTTCTCGGCGGTGAACTCGGTGTTGGCTGGCGGGCCCAACGTCTTCCCGCTGGCGGTCCCCCCGGGGTTCACGGTGTCCGAGGTGGCCCAACGGATCGGCCAACTGCCGGGCCACGACGCCCGCACATTCCAGGCGGTGGCCACAGGGGGCACGCTCCATTCGCCCTGGCAGCCGGTGGGCTCGACCAGTCTCGAAGGGCTGCTGGGCACCGGCGTCTACGTGGTGGTCCCCGGTGAGACCGATTCCCAGCTGCTGACCAAGATGATCGACAGGTTCGACATCCAGGCCGCGGCCCTTGGGCTGGCTGCCGGGTCCGCCCGTTTGGGGCTCACGCCCTACCAGGTGATCACTCTCGCCTCCATCGTCGAGAAGGAAGGGGTAATTGCAAAGAACCTCGGGCCGGTGGCCAGGGTCGTCCTCAACCGCCTGGCTGCCGACATGCCCCTGCAGATGGACTCGACCGTCCTCTACTCGGAGGGGCGGGACGGAGGGCCGGTCACCTCGAAGGACCTCGCGCTCCAGACCCCGTACAACACGTACCGGAACAAGGGCCTGACCCCGACGCCGATCTGCTTCCCCTCGCGTGCGGCACTGCAGGCGGCACTCGATCCGCCGAGCGGCTCGTGGCTCTACTTCGTGGTGGTGGAGCCCGATGGGACCGAGGCGTTCGCCGACACCTACACGCAGCAACTGGCCAACGAGGCGCTGGCCAAGCAGCGCGGACTGCCCTAGACGGACCAGACTGCACGGATGCCGCCGACACCGACCGCCCCGACCGCCGGCCCTGGGCTTTCCGCCGCCACCGCGGTCGTCGGGGTGATCGGCGACCCGGTCAGCCAGTCGCTGTCGCCCCTGCTGCACAACGCGGCCTTCGCCGAGATGGGCATCGACTGGGTCTCCGTCGGGTTCACGGTGACGCCGGGATCAGTCGCCGTGGCCCTCCAGGGTGCCCGGGCCCTGGGGATCAAGGGCCTCTCGGTGACCATGCCCCACAAGGACGCGGTCGCAGGACTGGTGGATCGGCGGACGGCGCTGGCCGACCGCCTGGGCGCGGTGAATTGCGTGGTCAACGAAGCCGGAGGATCGGTCGGTGACAACACGGATGGAGCAGGCTTGGTGGCGGCACTCCGCCGGGGAGGGGAGTTCGACCCGGCCGGGCGGCGCTGCCTGGTGATCGGCGCTGGGGGTGCGGCACGGGCAGTGGTCGCGGCGCTGGCCGACGCCAAGGCCGACGAGGTGGTGGTGGTCAACCGATCGGCGGATCGAGGCGCCTCGGCGGCGGCCCTCGCCGGCGCGGTCGGACGGGTGGGGGTTGCCGGAGATGCCGCCCGCTGCGACCTGGTGGTCAACGCCACCCCGCTCGGCATGGGTGGTGCATGCGCCGGGGACCCGGGGGAGTGGCCGCTCGACCCCACCCTGGTCGGCCCCGGTCAGCTGGTGGTGGACCTGGTCTACCAACCGCCCCTGACCCCCTGGTTGGAGGCTGCTCGTGCCCGGGGTGCCGCGGTGGCCAACGGGGTGGGGATGCTGGTGCACCAGGCCGCCCTGCAATTGACCCTGTGGACCGGGTTGGAGGCACCGGTCGACGCCATGTGGCGAGCCGTGAGCCGCCACGGGGCCCTCGAAGGGCCCGGGTAGGGCCGGGAAGGGCCGGGGGCCCGGGAAGGGCCGGGTGCAAGGCCTGGCGCAGGGCCGGGCAGGGTGCCGGCCCGCCGAAAGGAGCCCCTGAGCGGGGGGTAGCCTGGTCGGTCGGAGCATCCTGGTGACCTACGCCCCTGCAACCCTCGGCACCCGGTCGCGGCAGGTCTCTGCCCGCGTCGACCTGCTGCTGCTGGGCGCGACCGGGCTGCTGGCCCTCACCGGGGTCGTCATGATCTACTCGGCCACCAAGGGCAAACTCGCAATTGCGGGTGAGGACCCCCGGTACTTCCTGAAGCGCCAGGCCATCTTCTTGGTGCTCGGCCTCGTGGTGCTGGTCGCTGCCGCGCTCTTCGACTACCGGAGGCTCGAGCAGATCAGCACGGTGCTCTACGTGGGCATCGTGCTGGCACTCCTCGCCGTGCTGTCACCGGTGGGATCCCACGCACAGGGGTCCCAGAGGTGGTTCTCACTGGGGCCGCTCCAGCTGCAACCGTCGGAGTTCGCCACCCTGGTCCTGATCATCGCCGTCGCCACCTACTGCACTCGACGGCCCGAGGGCCTCGACTTCCGGGACCTGGTCCGGCTGGTGCTGATGTCCGCCCTCCCGATTCTGCTGGTCATCAAGCAACCCGACCTCGGCACCGCCATCGTGATGTCGGTGATCCTCATGGTCATGCTGGCCGTGGCCGGCATGCCGGGCCGGTATCTGCTGTTGCTGATCGCCGGAGCCGTGCTTGTGGTGATCGTCGCACTCAATGTCGGATTGCTGAAGCACTACCAGATCGTGCGTCTGACCAGCTTCATCTCGCCCCATGGCGCCAGCCAGAACGTCACCTACAACGTGACCCAGGCCAAGGATGCCATCGCTCACGGGGGCATCTTCGGGCGGGGGCTGTTCCGCGGTGCGGTCACCAACCTGGCCTACGTGCCCGAACAGCAGACCGACTTCATCTTCTCCGCTGTCGGCGAGCAGCTCGGGTTCGTCGGGGCAGGGGTCCTCCTGCTCTTGTACGGGGTGGTGGGCTGGAGGGTGCTCCGCACCGCACAGTTGGCCAAGGACACCTTCGGACGGCTGATCTGCTCGGGAGTGTTCGCCCTCCTGGCCTTCTCGGTCTTCGAGAATGTGGGCATGAACATGGGTATCATGCCGGTGGCCGGAATCCCCCTCCCGTTCCTGTCCTACGGGGGTTCGGCGATGATCGGCTTCATGGCGGCCATCGGACTCACGATCAGCGTGCACATGCGGAGTGTGCGGTGAGCGATCCCATCGCTGTGCCCGTCGAATCGACGGACCCGGGCACCGGCGGCGAGGCAGCCGAAGAGAGCGGGCCCGAAGAGGACGCCACGGTCGACGCCCGCGAGCCCGACGAGTACCTGCCCGAGGGGGATGAAGCCGCTGCAGGGCGTTCTCCTGCCCCCTGGGCCTCTGACCACGCGTCGTCCGCAGTGGCGGTGACCCATCCGGAGGAGTCGCGGGCTGGCGGAGCAGCATCCGTGGCGGACTTCCGGATGGCACTGGTGTCGTCGGTGACGGTGGACCTTCCCAACCAGCATCCGACGGTGGTGCTCCGGGAGACCGAGTCGCCCCGGCGCCATCTCTCCTTCTCCATCGGCTTCCAGGATGGCATCGTCCTGTCGCACGCCTTGCGGCGCATCCCCACTCCGCGGCCGCTCACCCACGAGTTGATGAGCTCTGTGCTCCAGAGCTTCGACATCGACGTGGTTGCGGTGCGACTGGTCGGCCGCCGTGGGGCGGTCTACTTCGCCGAGCTGGACCTTCGCGGCCGCAGCGGGCACTCGGTCCTCTCCTGCCGGCCTTCCGACGGCCTCACTGTGGCCCTCCTCCAGCCAATCCCCGTTCCCATCCTCATCGACCACCGGTTGTTCGAGGCGACCGGTGACGTCACGCCGGCCGGGGTGGCCGCCCCACCGGCCTGAGGCTGCGGCGCACCCCCGGGCGGGGCGCAGCACTCGTTGGGTGGGTGCCGGCCCCATCGGCCTCGGGGGAGGCGGTCAGGAGCCGGAGAGCAGCCGCTGTCTTCGCTGCTGCTCGTGCTCGAACCGGGTCTGCTCGGCCTCGTCGATGGAGGCGCTTCCTTCGTCGGAGATACGCATGAGAAGGGCGATCAGCACGTAGTTGGCGATCAGGGCCGATCCGCCGTATGAGACGAAGGGCAGCGTGATGCCGGTGAGCGGGAGCAGGCGGATCACACCACCGATGATGAAGAAGGCCTGGAACCCGATGATGATGGTGAGCCCGGTGGCGGTGAGCTTGGCGAACTCCGAACGCGCTGCCTGGGCGATCCGCAGGCCGGCACCCACCAGCAGAAGGAACGCCACCACCACCATGGTGGAGCCGAGCAGTCCCATCTCCTCGCCGATGGCGGCGAAGATGAAGTCGGTGCGCACGTTGGGGATGCTGTAGGCGCCGAACCCCAGACCCAGGCCCGAGCCGCCGATTCCACCGCTGCCCAGGGCGTACCACGCCTCGCGGAGCTGCCCGCCCGGATCGGAGGGCGGGATGACCTTCCACGGGTCGAGCCACGTCTCCACCCGGATGTGGGTCTGGTTGAAGTAGTGGCTGGAGATATAGGCGCCGATGGCAAACAGCACCACCCCGAACACGAGGTAGCCGGTCCGCCCGGTGGTCACCCACAACATGCCGATGAACAGTGTGAACAGTAGGGCCGAGAACCCGATGTCATGCTCGAGGCTCATCACCACGATGGCGAACCCCCAGGCCAGGACGATGGGGACCAGGGGTCGGGGATCGAGGACCAGCCGATTGCCGAGCCGGGCGGTGGGAATGCTCAACAGCTCGCGTTTCTCGGCGAAGTACGACGCGAAGAAGACGCAGAGCACGATCTTGCCCAACTCCACCGGCTGGAACTCGAAGGAGCCGTAATGGATCCACAGGCGGGCGCCGTTGACGTTGGCCCCCACGTGGGGGACGAGTGGCAGCAGTAACAGGACCACTCCGCCGGTCAGGAGCAGATAGCGGTATCGGTCGAGGTCCCGGCTGCGCCGGACGACGAAGAGGGTGAGCACGTAGGCGGCGACCCCGGCGGCGGTCCACGCAGCCTGAAGGGGCGCGTAGTTCTTGGCGGTGGCGAGGTCGATACGGAGGATCATCACGTAGCCGAGCCCGTTGAGCAGGAAGGCGATGGGCAGGACCACCGGGATCGCGTCGGGGGCGAGGAGCCGATTGGCCATATGGGCCACCCCACCCAGCGCAAGCAGGGTCGCCAGCAGCGGGACGACGTCGGAGGGCACCCTGGCCGTGTTGCCCAGGATCATGAGCGTGTAGGCAGCGACGACGATGACCGAGGCGGCCGCCAGCAATCCGAGCTCGGTACGGCGGCGCGCCTTCACCCCGTGCCGGGACCGCTTCGATTTCGAGGTACGCAAGGTGAGGGCCGGCACTGCGGCGAGCCTACCGGCGGGGGACCGCCCGGAGGCGGAGCCGGGCCGCCCGCCCGGGGATACGATGGGTCGGCGATGGAATCTGCCCGGACCGAGCTGCCATGACGGACGCGAGGCGGGCATGACGACGGACCAGTCGACCGGCACCCCCTCACCGGCCTCCGCAGAGGCGCCCGGGTTCACCGGGCCGGCAGGCGTGGAGTCCCTGCGCCGGCCGGACGGCGCGACGGTTCCAGAGGTTCGGGCCGGGTCGCTCGAGTCCGTTCCCTCCGGGGTTGCGGCATCCGCTGCCGGGGTTGCGGTACGCGGAAGCCCGGCGTCCGGGAATCAAGCATCGGCACCCGGGGCCGAGTACCCGGAAGGCCACCTCTCGACCCGCCCGGAGCGGTTCATCAACCGTGAGCTGTCGTGGCTCGAGTTCGGTGCCCGGCTGCTCGAGCTCTCGGCCGACGGCCGCATCCCGTTGTTCGGGCGGGTGAGGTTCCTGGCCATCTTCTCCGAGAGCCTCGATGAGTTCTTCCAGGTGCGGGTCGCCGGTCTCGAGGACCAGATCGCCGCCGGCCTACGGACCCGCTCACCGGACGGGATGAGCCCGGTGGACCAGCTGAGGGCCATCACCGAGCGGGTCGCCCAGTTGGTCCGACTGCAGAGCCGGATCTTCTCCGAGCAGGTCGAACCGGCCCTGGGCGAGGCCGGTGTCGTGGTAGCTGATTGGCACACACTCGACGATGACGACCGGGACCATCTGGTCGAGGTGTTCAACAGGCAGATCTTCCCGATCCTCACTCCGCTCGCCGTCGACCAGGGCCATCCGTTCCCGTACATCTCCAACCTCTCACTGAACCTGGTGGTCCGCGTGGTGGATCCGGGCAGCGGTGAGCAGCGGATCGCCCGGGTCAAGGTGCCGCCCCTGCTGCCCCGTTTCGTGGTCCTGCCGGACGGTCAGCGGATCATCGCGGTGGAGCACGTCATCGCCGCCCATCTCGACTCGCTCTTCCCGGCCATGACCATTGCCGAGCACCACGTGTTCCGGGTCACCCGCAACGCCGATCTCTCGGTCGAGGAAGACGAGGCACGGGACCTCCTGGCCGCAGTGGAGCTCGAGCTGCACCGGCGCCGGTTCGGCCATGCCGTGAGACTGGAGGTGTCTTCCGGCGTCTCCACCGACCTCCTCGACATGCTGATCGCCGAGGTGGACGTTCGGGAGGACAACGTCTACCTCTTCGACGTTCCCGTCGACCTCGGCGGGCTGCGGGCGCTGATGGGCCTGGACCGCCCCGAGCTGTCGCCCGAACCGTGGACCCCGCTCACCCCTCCCCAACTGGCCGGTGACGCGGACATCTTCTCGGTGGTGGCCGAAGCCGACGTGCTCGTCCACCACCCCTACGACTCGTTCGCCACATCGGTCCAGGCGTTCGTCGCCCTGGCTGCCGAGGATCCCGATGTCCTGGCCATCAAACAGACGCTCTACCGGACGAGCGAGAACAGCCCGATCGTCGACTCGCTGATCCGCGCCTCCCACTCCGGGAAGCAGGTGACGGCGGTGGTGGAGCTCCAGGCCCGCTTCGATGAACAGGCCAACATCGCCTGGGCCCGTGCCCTCGAAGAGGCGGGCGTGCAGGTCGTCTACGGCCTGGTCAGGCTCAAGACCCATTCGAAGATCTCGCTCGTCGTGCGCCGTGAGGCGGACGAGATCCGTCGGTACTGCCACATCGGGAGCGGAAACTACAACTCGCACACGGCCGGCACCTATGAGGACGTCGGCCTGCTCACCGCCGACCCGGGCATCGGCGCCGATGTCGGCGAACTGTTCAATCTGCTCGCCGGGTCGGGGGACCCGCCCGAGTTCCGCCGGCTGGTGGTGTCACCCCTATCGACCCGGTCCACACTGGTCGAGTCCATCGAGGAGGAGGCCCGTGCCGGCGCCGGCGGCCGCATCGTCCTGAAGACCAACGGGCTCACCGATCCGGAGATCATCGACTCCCTCTATCGGGCCTCCCAGGCCGGGGCGTCGGTGGACCTCATCGTGCGCGGAAAGTGCTGTCTCCGCCCCGGGCTACCCGGCCTCTCCGAGAACATCAGGGTTCGTTCGATTGTCGGCCGATACCTCGAGCACTCCCGGATCTTCGCCTTCGGCGGCGTGGGAGGCAGGCCGATCAGGGTGTCCTTCGGCTCCCCGGACCTGATGGAGCGGAACCTCGATCGTCGGGTGGAGGTGGTGGTCCCCATCGCCGAGCCCGGAATCCAGCGGCGCCTGGTCGGGATCCTCGAAGATGCCCTACGCGACGAGGCCAATGCCTGGACGCTCTCGGCCGACGGGAGTTGGCACCGGGTGGCTCCCGACCGAGGGCCCGGCAGCCTCGGGTTCAACCTGCAGGATCACTTCCAAACACAGGCGCTCGAATCCCTACGGCGTCGCCGCGACGCGGCCCAGGCCGCTCACCTGGGCCCACGGCCGGTCCCTTTGGCTGTTCCCGAGTGGGCAGCGGGGCAACGGCCCCGCTGGTGGGGCCGCAGGAACCGGAAGCGCGGCTGAACCAGGTGGCCGCCCGGGTCGATGGGGCGGCCCGTCCCGGGGTCTGTCCTGGTGTCCGGACCGGGGCTGACGGAGCGCCCCTGGCGTGGCGCAGGTCGATGCGGCCCCGGAGGTACTCGCGGAGCCGGTGGTGTGGTGCCTTTCGTTCGAGCTCGAGCGAGGCGTAGGCCAGCCCCCCAAAGGGGATGGGGAGCCAGAAGTTGACGGCGCGGTAGGCCAGCACAGCCGACAACGCCTGCCCGGCCGTGGGGCCGAAGCCGGTGATCATCGACACCAGCACGAACTCGACGATCCCGAGACCCCCCGGGGTGATCGGGACGGCAGCCAGGATGTTGGCCAACCCGTAGGCGGTCAGGAGGTCGATCGGGGAGATGAAGTGGCTGAATGCGGCCACGAAGACCCAGAGCGATGCGGCGTCGAGCAGCCAGTTTGCGGCGGCCCATCCCACCGCGCGCCACAGGAGGGGACGGTCCTCCATGAGGACGGCGAATCGATGCGCCAGCCGTTCGACCAGGGCGGTGGTCCGGTCGGCGTCGAGGAACCGGATCCGCCCGGAGACGCGCCGGATGATCCGGCTGGCCCGCTCCTGGCCGCGCGTCAAGAGGTAGAAGAGGCCTCCGAAGGCTCCGAGCAGGACGACGCCGACCCCGGCGGCAACGATCACCAGGATGGAGGCGGACTGCGACTGGCCTCCGTGATGGCTGGAGGGGGCATGGAATCCGTGGGCCACCAGGAACGCCACCAGGGCGAACCAGAAGATGACATTGAGCACGACGGCCGAGCCGATGCCTTGTGTCCCGAGGGCGAATCCGGTGTCCGACCCCGACACTCCCGACTGAGTGAGCAACCGGTAGCCGAGCGCCGCGCCCGGAGCCGTGCCGCCGGGGGAGACATGGCTGAGGGCCAGGGTGGACATGTTGATCCTGAACAGGCGGAACCGGCGGGGCCCATTCCGGGGGAGCACGGCGTGGGTCAGCTGGGTGTAGGCAACCAGGGCGGCGATCTCGAGCAGCACCCCGAGGGCCAGGTAGGCGATGTTGATGTGGGTCAGGGAGGTGACCTCGTCCCGGTGGCTGGCGAGCAGGGGGAACGCCACGTAGAAGACGAACAGGAAGACCAGCAGCGTCCCGACGCTCAGGCGGACCTCGCGGTGGACGAATGGCCCACGGTGCCACCACCGGCGATGCGGCTGTTTGTCTGCCTGCTCGGCGGCCATCACCATCATGTTGACACGCCCGGCCCCGTGGACCTGACATGCTGAGCGGGTGGTGGAGAACGTCGAGATGCCGGAGCGGGCGCCGGGGGCGCCCGTCGTTGCGGGCGGGCATGCAGGTGGAGGTGGTTCGGGGTCAGGCCCGGCGTCCTCTGCACCGCCCGGAGCGGCCAGCCATGTCACGACCCCCGGCCCGACCACCGTCATCAACGAGACGCCGGTGGAGCGCCTCGATCGTGAGATCGGGCCCGACGCCTCCCGCCGCGAGCGCCTGTTCGCTGCCGCATCGGCCAAGGGGGTGCCGCTCCGGACCATCCTGACCGTCGACGCCGTGGTCATCGCCACCTGGGTCCTCTACCGGCTCCTCGGTCGCCTGAGGGAGGTGATCCTGTGGACCCTGATGGCGGCGTTCATCGCCCTGGTGCTGGATCCGTCGGTCGCCTTCCTCCAGCGCCACCGGATGCGCCGGGGGGCGGCGGTGGGCCTCGTCTTCGCCGGTGCCGTGCTCGTCTTCGGCGCCCTCCTCGGCCTGTTCGGCTATCCCCTGGTCAACTCGCTGACCCACGTGGCCGAACGACTCCCTGCCATGGTCAGTCAGGTGGAGAAGGGGCACGGCTGGCTCGCCCACTCCCTCCAACGCTTCGGGCTGCTGTCATGGGTGCAGAAGAACGCCCCGAAACTCAAGACGGCCGCCAACAACCTCGGGAAGCCGGCTCTCAGCGTCGGCACCAACCTGGGCAAGGCGGTGTTCTCGACCATCCTGGCGCTGACCACCATCGCCTTCCTCTCGCTCTTCATGCTGCTGGAGGCACCGACGCTGCGCGCCGGCCTGATGGGCGCCATCGACCCCGACCGACGGCGCATCATCGAGGACGTCGCCCATCGGGTGTCGCGATCGGTGACCTCTTACATGCTGGGCACTATCGCCCTGTCGGTCCTCTTCGGCGTGGTGGTCCTGGTCACCATGCTGATCCTCGGGGTGCCCTTCGCCCTGCTCATCGCCTTGTGGGTGGCCCTCGTGGCCATGATCCCCCTGGTGGGGGGACTCATCGCCGGCGTGCCCAGTATCGCCTTGGCCCTCCTCCATTCCCCGACGGCCGGTGTGGTGACCCTGATCGTCTTCGTGGGCTTCCAGGTGGTGGAGAACCACTTCCTCTATCCGGTCGTGATGAGCCGGACGGTCAGGATGAACCCCCTGTGGGTGCTGCTGGCCGTACTGATCGGGGCCAACCTGGGCGGGGTGTTCGGCTCCTCCCTGGGGGCGCTGACCGGTGCCCTGGTGGCCATTCCGGTGGGCGGGGCCATCCAGGTGATATTCCGGGAGGTCTGGCAGCGCACCAGGGCCACCGGGGCGCCCGGTCCCGTGGCAGACGGCCCCCCGGTCGCCGACGGCCCGGGACCGGGCGCCGGGTCAGGGGTGACCCTCGGGTAGCCGGCCACCGTCGAGCCCTGACCGGCCCGGCATCTCGGACAGTCCCACCGATCGACCCCGCCCGACCGCGCCCGCCCCGTTCCGGTCTCGTAAGCTGCAGGGATGAATGTCCTGGTCGTGCTTCCGACATACAACGAAGCGGAGAACATCGACCACGTCCTCCGGCGGACCAGGAGGGCGCTGGCCAGCGCCACTGTCCTGGTGGTCGATGACGGCAGCCCGGATGGAACCGCCGAGCTCGCCGAGACAATCGGCAAGGAGCTCGGTGGGATCGAGGTCCTCCGGAGGCACGACAAGTCCGGCCTCGGCAGCGCCTATCGGGCCGGTTTCCGGTGGGGCCTCGATCACGGATTCGATGCCTGCATCGAGATGGACGCCGACCTGTCCCACGAGCCCGAGGCGCTCCCGGAGCTGGTGGCACCCCTCTCGGAGGGGTACGAACTGGTGATTGGATCGAGATACGTCGCCGGTGGTTCGATCCCCAATTGGACCTGGCACCGGCGCATGCTCTCCCGAGGGGGGAACATCTACGCGTCGACCCTTCTCGGGCTGGGTGTCGCCGACTCGACCGCCGGATTCCGCGCGTACTCGGCCTCGGTCCTCGAACGCATCGATCTCGACCAGGTCAAGGCCGAGGGCTATGGATTCCAGATCGAGATGACCTACGAGGCGAAGCGGGCCGGTGCCACCGTGGTCGAGATCCCGATCCGGTTCATCGACCGGGTAGAGGGCGAGTCCAAGATGTCCATGTTCATCGTCGTGGAGGCACTGGGCCTGGTGACCTGGTGGGGAATCCAACGGCTGTTCGGAGGCCTGCGGAACAGGACGCAGCCCGTGCACAGCTGATGACGGCCCGGTGACCGGCGTCGGCCGCATCCTGGTCGTCGACGACGAGCCCTATATCACCGATGTCCTCTGCGCCGCACTGCAGTTCGAGGGGTTCGTCACCGAGGAGGCAACCACCGGCCGGCAGGCACTGGCCAAGGCTCGCGTCGGCGGGTACGACTTCATCGTGCTCGACGTGATGCTGCCCGACGTCGGTGGACTCGAGGTGTGCCGACGGCTGCGGGCCGAGCACGTCACGACACCGGTCCTCTTCCTCACCGCCCGCGATACCACCGCCGACAAGCTGGCCGGGCTGGCCCTGGGCGACGACTACGTGACCAAGCCGTTCAGCATCGACGAGCTGGTTGCCCGGATCCACGCCGTGATGCGGCGAACCACGCTCGAGGAGGATGCGGAGCAGGCCATCCTGCGATTCCGCGATCTGGTGGTGGACGTCCGCACCCACGAGGTGTGGCGGGGGAACCAGTCCATCGAGCTGACGCCCACCGAGTTCAACCTCCTCCTGCACCTGTTGCGCAACGCCCGTCAAGTGCTGTCCAAGGCCCAGATCCTCGATGCAGTATGGGACGAGGGCTTCATCGGCGAGTCCAACATCGTGGAGATCTACATCTCCTATCTGCGCAAGAAGATCGACTGCTTCGACCCCCCGTTGATCCACACCATCAGGGGGGTCGGCTACAGCCTCCGAGAGGCCCAGCAGTGAGGCTGCGGCGTCGTCTGGTGGCCACGATGATCGTGCTGGTGGCACTCGGCCTGGCCGCCGTCGACATCATCACGCTGACCTCGCTGCACTCCTTTCTCTTCGGTCGGGTCGACGCCCAGCTCAATGTCGCCAGCGCCCAGGTGGCGGACTTCGTCGGCCGGGCCGATCGGCGCGGGTACTCCGTCACCGCTGCCTCCGTCCAGTCGCGGGTGAGCCCCGATGTCTACGTGGAACTGATCGATCCGACAGGCCGAGTGGTGGTGGCCAAGCCATCGGGATCCCGGACCCAGCCCGACCCTCCGCCGACCCTCCCGCTCCCGCTGCCGGTCCGCTCGGCCCCCGACCTCGATCACCCTGCCCAGCAGGACCAGGCCTACAAGCCAGATTCGACGTCGATCACCGTGGGAATGGCCGGGCGGGGCCGGCCGGAGTACCGGCTCCAGGCCACCTCCCTGCCCGGAGAGACGCTGGTGGTCGCCACCCGACTCGATTCGGTGAACGCAACGCTCGCTTCACTCCGCAACATCGAACTGGCGGTGAGCCTCGGTCTGTTGGTGGCCCTGCTGGCCCTGATGACCCTCCTGGTCCGATTGGGGCTCCGTCCGCTCGAGGACATGACCGAAGCAGCGGGCGCCATCGCCGCGGGGGACCTCACCCGGCGGGTGCAGCACTCGGACGGCAACAGTGAGATCGCCCGCTTGGGACGAGCGCTCAACGGCATGCTGGCCCAGATCGAGACCGCCTTCGCGCAACGGGCCCGGTCCGAGGACCGGCTGCGCAGTTTTCTGGCCGATGCCTCCCACGAACTGCGCACACCCCTCACCTCCATCCGTGGGTACGCGGAGCTGTTGCGCAAAGACGCCCTCGGCGACCGGGCGGCGCGGGACCGGGCGCTGTCGCGCATAGAGAAGGAGGCGGCCCGCATGGGTGCGCTGGTGGGAGATCTGGCCATCCTGGCCCGGGAGGACGAGGGCCCGGAGCCCGGTCGCCATCGGGTCGACCTGGCGGCGGTGGCTGCCGATGCGGTTGCGGATGCCCGGACCATCGACGCCGACCGTCCCATCGAGCTCACCGTGTCGACCGAGGTCCCCGTCGTGGGCGACGACGCCCGCCTCGAGCAGATGGTCCACAACCTGCTCCGCAACGCACTGGCCCACACCCCGCCCGGTACACCGGTCGAAGTGAGCGTTGCGATCGCAGGTGAGCACGCCGTGCTCCAGGTTCGGGACGGCGGCCCCGGGATGAACGCCGAACAGGCCGGTCACGTCTTCGACCGGTTCTATCGGGGGGACGCCGAGGGCCGCGATGGCGGATCGGGGCTGGGCCTGTTCATCGTGGCCAGCCTGGCCCGCACCTTCGGTGGGCACGCCACCGTGGTCACCGCGGTGGGGAAGGGAGCCACGTTCGAGGTCGTACTCCCGCTGTACCATCCGTCCGCGGCACCGTCGGCTTCCTCGGAGAGAGCGGTGCCCCCGGACCCGTCGGCGGCACCCACGGAGCCGACCCCTCCGTCCCCGGGCGCCACGCCGCCTCCTCCGATGGACCCCGGCCCGCCCGCCCGGCCCGGCGCACCGGCTGGCGGTGTTCCTCCGCCGGGGCGCCCCAGCACACCCGACCCTGTCCCGACTCAGTCCTAGAGTGTCGTGATGCTGGCTTCCATCGAACGGGGTTCCGGCCATCCGGTGCTGCTCCTGCACGGCCAGCCGGGGACCGGCGCTTCGTGGGACCCCGTGACCCGCCTGCTCGAACCCGAGTTTCGGGTCCTCGCTCCGGACCGGATCGGCTACGGCGCATCCGCCGGGACCGCACGCGGTGTGGCCGAGAATGCAGATCTGGTGGCCGAGTTCCTCGAGAGCCGGAAGGCCATGCCGGCCACCGTGGTGGCGCACAGTTGGTCGGGTGGGGTGGCCGTCCTGTTGGCCACCCGTCATCCGGAGGCGGTGTCGAACCTGGTGCTGGTCGGCGCGGCATGCACCCCGGACAGCGTGGACGCCATCGACCGGCTGCTCGACGTTCCGGGGTTGCGCGACGTGCTGACCGTGGCCGGCCTGCTGGCCATCGGAGAGGTGCTCCCCCGAATGAGGCGCTTAGTGCGCTACGTCCCCGAGAGCGTGCGCGACCAGCTGTCCACTGCGTTGCCGGACCAGTCCGTCCTGGGCGGAGAGCGGGGTTCCCTCGGCCGACACAAGCGCACCTTCATGATCGAGCAACGTGCCCTGATGTACGAGCTGCCGTCGGTGACAGCCGCACTGGGTGACCTGGCGGTGCCGGTGGCAGTGGTGGGCGGTGCCTGGGACTTGGTGGTGCGCCCCGAGGCCTCACACACCCTGGCGAAGTCGGTCCCCGGTGCCGAGCTGGTCATCTTCCCGAGGGCTGGCCACTTCGTGGCACGCGACGCCCCTGAGGGGCTGGCCGAGGTGATCCGCCGCTACGCTCGCACGGCCTCGGGCCTGCCGGCCACCTGACGGGGAGGGGCGTTCGGCGGAACCGGCCTCAGCCGACAGAGGCCCGAGGGCCGGCCCCGGTCCCCGACCCGTTGGCCGTGGAGAACCGAACACCGGGGGCGAGGGCGTCGAAGACGGCGGTGAACTTGAGATTGGCCTCGACCAATTCCGTGCTCGGCTCCGATCCCTCGACGATTCCCACGCCTGCGCTCAGGCGTGCGGTGCGCCCCCGGATGGTCATGGCCCGGATGCCCACCACCCACATGCCGTCACCGGCGGCGTCCACGTAACCGACCGGGCCCGCATAGGTGCCCCTCGACTGGGGCTCCGAGCGGGCGATCATGGCCCGGGCCGCTGCGACCGGCTCACCGCCGACGGCCGGTGTGGGGTGGAGCGCGGCGACCAGCGCCAGCACGCTCGGGATTCCGTCATCCGCACACCCGGCGAGCCTGCCGGTGATCGAGGTGCCCAAGTGGGTGATGTTGCGGAGATGGACCAGATCGGGCTGTGTCGGCACATCGAGAGTCGAGGTGAACGGGCGGAGCGCCCGCTCTATGGCGTCGACCACCAGGCGGTGCTCGGCGCTGTCCTTGGCCGACTCGAGGAGTTCCTCGGGCAGAGCGCTCCCGCCGTCTCCTCTGAACCGCTCGGTGGTCCCGGCCAGTGGTCGACTGTGGATCTCGGTGCCGGACCGCTCCACCAGCAATTCGGGACTGGCACCCACGAACTGCCCTTCCGGGGTGGGCAGTGAGAAGACCGTGCAGTTCGGTTCGAGCCGGCTCCATCGACGGAGCAGGTCATCCACGCCGATGGCCTCGCCCATGGTGACATCGACGTGCCGGGCCAGCACCACTTTGACCAGCTCGCCCTCGTCGATGGCTGCGACCGCGTTCGCCACCATGTCGCAGAAGTATTCGTCGGAGGCGAGGGGACGGACCTGCTCGGGGAGATCAGGGTGGTCGGGCGTATCCGGTTGCTCGCCTCGGAATCGGCCGCCGAGGCGCTGTCCACCGAGGAGCTGTCCGCCGAGGAGCTGTGATCGGAGACCGGCGCCGGTGGACGGCAGGGCGGCCCGATCGGCGGCTACCACGGTGACCCACTCGCGTCCGGCCTGATCCGAAGCGTAGAGGACCTCCGGGACGACGAGCGAGGTGGGTGCGGACCGGTCGAAGGGAAGGGCGCCGAATGCGACGACAGCATGGCCTGCACCTGCAGGGCCGTGCCCATCCTCGGGGACGCCGCCGACGTCGAGATGGTCGGCGCACTCGATCGAGGCGAGGAGTTCGGCGACCCGGTCGATGTCGACGTCGGAATCGAGGCCGGAGGCGAGAGGGATGGTGAGGGCGGTGCCCAACCCGACCAGCACCCGGCTTCCGGTATGCACGACGATTCCGGTCGGGCCGGCCAGAGCGAACGGATCGATGGCCGGACCCGGGTCGAGCGGGAATCGCGTGGCAACCAACCCCGGGGTCCCCAGCGGGCTCCGAGCGGTCACGGCCGGCCCTTCCGGGTCGCGGTGATCAGCTGACTCAGTCCTCCCGACAGTGCCCGCCGGTTGACCGCGGAGAACCCCGCGTCCATCAGCATCGAACGGAGCTGTTCGGTGGAGGGGAGATAGGCGGTTGACTTGGGCAGGTAGCGGTAGGCGGCACCATCGGACAACAAGCCGCCGATGACCGGAACCACCTGATGGAACCAGATGCGGTCGCCGGTCCGCAGGAGTCCGTGGTCGGGCTCGGCGACCTCGAGCAGGCTGATCCGGCCGCCCGGTCGCACGACGCGGCCGAACTCGCCGAACACCTTGTCCAGCTCGGTGAAGTTGCGAAGGGCATATCCGCAGGTGATCCCGTCGACAGAACCGCCGGCCAGCGGAAGCCACGTCCCGTCGGCCTGGGCCAGGGGCGCACCGGTGTGATTCGCGGCCAGCATCCCCCGGGACAGGTCCACCCCGAGTGGTCGGAATCCGGCCGTCCGGAGGATCTTCAGGAAGTCTCCGGTCCCGCAAGCCATGTCGAGCACACGAGAGCCTTCGGGCAGCCCCAGCGCCCGCGTCGACTGTTTGCGCCATCTGACGTCGAGCCCGAAGGTCATCAACCGGTTGACCAGGTCGTATCGAGGAGCAATGTCGTCGAACATCGAACGCACGAGAGCTGTCTTGTCAGCCCCGGTGGGCAGATCGGTGCCCGCTGCCCGGGCGGCTACCTCCCGGGCAGCAACCTCCGGGGTTGCGGCCTCCCGGGCCGGTGCCGTACCGGGGGAGTGCATGTCGGGCGAAGGTGCCTCGGTCATCGGCTCGGTGCTGGGCTCTCCGCCTCCAGGATGTCGAGGACGCCGGACTCGCCCATCCGGGCGTGGTCCGAGACGGCGCGCCGCTCCGCATCCGATCCGATCCGCTCCACATGGTCGAGGGCGGTCTTGACCAGGGTCCGGGTGAAGTGGTGGCCGACCAGGGTGTTCACGGCGGGGAGGAGCTCCGAGTAGGCCTGCAGGAGCCGGTCGGTGTCCGGGTCGGCCGATTCGTCTTCCGATTCGTCCGCCGCGGATGGTTGCCCGTCGGCTCGGCGGCCCTGCCCGTCGCGCAGTGGTGCCCTGACGTATACGGAGAACATGGCAACCGCCTCTCTCGTCACGGCCTCGGTCGCCTCGTGGTGGCGGCGCGCCAGGTCGAGCAGTGCCGAGAGGGGGATTCCCCATTCGAGCAGCAGCAGCCCGGCCTTCGACGCCGCCACGTCCTCCGAGGTGTATCGCTCCTGGCCGTTCATGCGGCGGGCAATGAGCAGGCCCTCGGCCTCGATGGCCTTCAGCAGAGCCAGGGGGACGCCTGTCTCGATTGCCAACTCGCCCAGGGTGTAGACGGCGGTGTCGGAGTCGCCCGCACCGCTGGTCCCACCATCGGCGATGTGTCCGCCTCCTGGGGCTCCCGGGTGCCCCGCCGGCTGCACTGTCCGTCCGGATTCTCGACGAACCCCAGACAGCTCTCCCAGCAGAGCCTCGTCTGCCGCGTCCAGCTCGCCGGTCACCAGCCGGGCGATGGTGGCCAGCGTGAAGCCGCGCCTCTGCAGGGATCGGATGCGAGCCAGCCGTTCGAGGTGCCGTGGGCCGTACCAGGCAATCCTCCCCGCCCGACGAGGGGGGTCGAGCAGGCCCTTGCTCTGGTAGTAGCGAATCGTGTCCACCGAGACATCGGACTGGACCGACAGCTGTTCGACCCGAATCTCCATGTCTCACACTCTAGGAGTAATCGCTCGTATTGTTCGAGCGCGGTCCCCGAGTGTGAGGGACTGGTGGTTCAGGCCGATGCCGGGGGCCCGAACCGGGGTCGGCCGGAGGCCGGCGACCCAGCGACCGGCGCCTCAGCGGCCAGCCGAGTGGTCAGCAGCAGCACGGTGGCCGCCTCAGCGGTAGTAGCGGTAGACCACCTGGGCGACGCAGCTCGGCTTGGTCGACCCTTCGGTTTCAAGAGTGAGATCCAGTATGACCTGGACTCCGCCGGAGACATCCTCGACGCCGGCCACGGAGGCCCCCAGGCGGAGGTTGCTGCCCACGGGAACAGGTGAGGGAAAGCGAACCTTGTTGCAGCCGTAGTTGACTCCCATGGAGACGCCCTCCACCACCAGGACCTCACCCAGGAACACCGGCGCCAGGGAGAGCGTCAGGTAGCCGTGGGCGATGGCGGTGCCGAACGGGCCGCTCTTCGCCCGCTCGGGATCCACGTGGATCCACTGGTGGTCGCCGGTGGCGTCGGCGAACAGGTTGACCTGGTCCTGGTCGATGCGATGCCACTCGCTGTAGCCCAGATGCTGCCCGACCAGATCCCGGAACGACTCGATGCCCTGCACGGTGGTTGCCATGGCCCAGACTGTACGGGATCGGGGACCCGGGAGACCACCTGTTCCGGGCCCACCACCTCGGGCCGAGCCGGCCGGTGATGGCCACTCCGTGCCCGCCAGGGCTCGTCCCCCGGGCCCGGGGCGGGTCCCGCTTCGACCCGGGGACCCGAGCGGCCCGGTAAGGGTTCCCTTGTTCCGATCGTCAGTGCGCCCTCATCGAGGTCCGGTCGGTACGCTCTCCCTCGTGGCCGTGGAACACCATCACCGGAACCTGCATGGCGGGGGAGCGCGTGCCGCGGTGTTCGGCATCAGTGACGGATTGGTCTCCAATGTGGCGCTGATCCTCGGCATGGCCGGTGCCAACTCGTCGGCGGGGGCGGTCCGCCTGGCCGGATTGGCCGGGCTGATCGGTGGCGCGTTCTCGATGGCCACGGGCGAGTACATCTCCATGCGGGCCCAGTCCGAGCTGATGGAGCGCGAGCTCGATGTCGAAAGAGACGCCCTTCAAGACGAACCCGAGGTCGAGCGCAAGGAGCTGGCCGCCATCTACGAGAGCCGCGGCCTCGACGCCGAGTTGGCCGAGGAGCTCTCGAAGAAGATGATGCGGAACCCCGAAATCGCCCTCGAGACCCACGCCCGCGAGGAACTGGGCATCAACCCCAAGGAGACCGGCAATCCGATCGAAGCCGCCCTCGCCTCGTTCTTCACCTTTGCCCTCGGGGCGTTCCTTCCGCTTCTGCCCTGGCTGATCACGGACGGAACGAGGGCGACGCTGTGGTCTGTCTTCCTCGGCGCGGTGGGTGCCTTCAGCGTGGGTGCCGCCCTGTCCGTGTTCACCGGTCGTTCCTGGTTGTGGTCGGCCAGCCGTCAGCTGTTGATCTCCGGTGCAGCCGCCGGGGTCACCTACTCGGTGGGCCACCTCGTGGGCGCCGGCTGACCCCGGGGCTCGCCGAGCGCACCCGGGTGCCCGGCGATGGGATGTCTGCGATCCGGTCGTCACACCTGCCCGGGACGATGATCCCATGACGTCGGCAGCCTCGTACCACCCCGGAACCTCAGGCCCCACCGGCAGCATTGCGGCTCACCTGCGGCGGGATGCACAAGCCCTGTCGGAGGCGCTGGACGCCATCGCCGGCTTCGTGCCGGAATTCGAGCCCGGTCGATCCAGCGGTGAGGACGCAGCCCTACGGGTGACCTGGTTCACCCGGGCAGAACTCCTCTGCGCCACCGGCAAGACGCTGGCCGCCACTCGGGCGGCTGCAGCCAACTGCCATCAGGCAACCGGACAGCGATCGGCGGCCCACTGGTTGGCGGGGGTGACCGGCGAGTCGGTGGGGAACGCGGTCGAGCTGCTGCGTCTGGGAGAGACGCTCGAGGCCCACCCCGGCGTGGACGAGGCCTACCGGACCGGCAGGCTGTCCCCGGGGAGCCAAGGCCGTCGCCGGGGCAGTGGCGGTCAATCCGACCAGCGAAAGAGAGCTGCTCCAAGTGGCAGAAGACGACACCCTGAGTCGTCTGCGGGATCGATGTGGCCACTGGCCTGGAAATCGATCACTGGGGGATTCCTCTTGCCGCCGGAGGACCGGCCTCGCTGGAGAACCTGGCACGTCTGTGCGGTCACCATCACCATCTTCGAACCCACAAGGGATTCCGGCTCGATGGCGGCCCGGGCGGTCGGAGGTGGCGATCACCGGAGCTGCAGGAGGGACCCGGCGGTCCGTCGCCGGGCATCGCCGGATCGGCGGACCGAGCCCAACGTTCCGAGGTCCCGCACCGCTTCGGCGGGGAGTGAGCAGCTGGAACGGCTGGGTCTGCACCCCCGCGCAGGGACCGCAGACATCGCGGTCGGCCGTTCCTCAGACCGGGTCGAACCGACCCGAATAGGCCCGATCGACGTGATCCTCGACGAACCCGATCGAGCGGTACAGCGAGACCGCTGCGGTGTTGTCAGCGTCCACGTAGAGCATGCCCACGGACATGCCCGCCCCGGCCAGCCAGTCCAGGCCGGCAAGGGTGAGGGCACGGCCCCATCCACGCCCGTGGAAGTCGGGGTCCACGCCGATGACGTAGATCTCGCCGATCGGCGGATCGGTGTCCGCATGGATCTTCGTCCAACACGAGCCGGCAATGCGTCCGCCCTGTTCGACCACGAGGAAGCCCATCGGATCGAACCACGGTTCCTTCTCCCGCTCGAGCAGTGTCGTCATCTCCCAGCGACCCTGCTCGGGGTGGCCCGCAAAGGCCCTGTTGTTGGTGGCCAGCCAAGCGGCCTCGTCCACGCCGGGCCGAAAGCTTCGGGTCGGGACCGGTACGCCGGAACGGGTGGTACTGCTTGCGTCGACCGGTAGCCGGCAGCGCATCTGGATCAGGTTGCGCTCGATCTGGAGACCGTGGGCGGATGCAAGCGCATCATCGTACGGCGAAGCCCGCGCCACCCACAGCTGGACCGTTCCTCCATCCATGCGGATCACCTCGTCGAGAGCTGCTCCCAGGAGGACATCGGCCACCGCCGTGCCACCCACCGCCGACGCAGCGAACGCTGGATCCACCACCAGTTCGACAGCGAACGGTGCCGAATGGGTGCTCCGAACCAGTTCGGCGTAGCCGACCAGGCCTTTCGGGGGGCGTGGACCGCCCGGTTCCACTTCTGGGCCGAGACGGGCCAGGACACCGACGAACAGAATGGATTCCCCTGCTGATGCCTCCGAACGATCGACGGTACGACTCAACGCGATCCGCTTGTGCTCGCTGAGAGCAGAATGGCCTGTGGTCCTGGTGACCCGGTCGAGCAGTTGGTCGATCTCGTCCACCACGTGTCGATCCGGCGCCGTCACCACCGCCACTTCGAGGCCCTCCATCCACAAGAAGCTACCGGTAGTGTCCGGGCCATGGCCCGACCACGGACACCGGCCGGACGAGCAAGGGTGGTCAACGAACGGTTGGGCATGCTGTTCCCCGGCTCGGCGCAGGAGCTGTGCGCGCTCCACCACGCCGACGCGTTCCAACTGCTGGTGGCAACCATTCTCTCGGCTCAGTGCACCGACGAGCGGGTCAACATGACCACCCCCGCGCTCTTCGCTCGCTTCCCCGATGCTCCGGCGCTGGCCACGGCAGATCTGTCCGAGGTCGAGAAGCTGATCCGCTCTACCGGGTTCTACCGGGCCAAGGCCAAAAATCTGGTGGGGATGGCACAGGACGTCTTCGCACGATTCGGTGGCGAGGTCCCTTCGGGCCTGGATCAGTTGGTGACCCTTCCGGGAGTCGGTCGCAAGACGGCAAACGTGGTGCGAAGCGTGGCCTTCGGCCTGCCCGGCCTGCCGGTGGACACCCACGTGCAACGGCTGTCACTCCGCCTCGGCCTCACCGACCAGACCGACCCGGTCCGGATCGAGACGGCCCTCAGCCGCATGGTGCCAGCCTCGGCGCGAGGCGCCTTCAGCCTCCGACTGATCTTACACGGCCGAGCCACCTGCAAGGCGCGCTCTCCGCGTTGTGACAGCTGTGTGCTCTCGGACTTCTGTCCATCGGCATCGACCGAAGGGCAGGTGAGCGAGCCGGCCCTCCGCAACACGGGAGTAGCGACCGGCGCCTCCTGACGAGTGCGTGGCGATCGGCGGGGGCAGGGATTCCGTCGCACCGGGACGGCAAGTCGACGACAAAGATGCGTCTAGTGCTCCGACCCGCAACATTGGTGGGGGCGCGTCGTCCACCTGAGGATCCCGGTCGCGCAGAATCCCTGCATGGCCACGAGAGTGACGGTGCGCCGGCTCTCCGAAGAGGAAGGCAGCCAATTGCAGCGGATCGTCCGCCGTGGTGGCGACAGGACCGACGGGCCGAACGTGAAGTGGCGTCGGGCACTGGTGGTCCTCGCCTCGGCGGGGGGCGACGTCCCCGCAGGATCACGACTGAGCAGCGTCGACGCGTCGTCACGACGGCCGAGAAGCGCCCCACCAGCCTGGGCCAGCCCTTCACCCGGTGGAGTGTGCGCAAGCCGGCCCGCATCGAGTGGCTGCTCGAGCACGAGTGGGACCTGACCTTTGCCTTCGACGAGTTCGGGCCTCTGGCCATCATGCCCATGGGCGGGTCGTGTTGGGCGGAGAAGTCCTGGCCACAGCGATTGCGAGCCAACTACCACAAGCCCTATGGGACGAGACAGCTGTTCGCCCGGTACTCGATCGGTGCCGACCGGCTCCATGACCGCATCGAGCCGCAAAGGTGTCACGCCCACCCTGCGGGCACTGAAGGCCATCCGTGCCCACGCCCCCGACGGCAAGCCCATCCTCCGCTGGCGCAATGCCGACACCAACGACCCCGAGATCCTCGCCCTCGAGTGCATGCACCGGGCCATGCTCAGAGGAGAGGCCCGACGCCGGTGGGGCCAACCCCGAGCACGGGCCGCGTAGCGCTCGCTCCTACGACCGTTGTCTCACCCGATCCCTGGATCAACGCGTCCGGAACCCGGCTACGGCATGATCAGCCCGGTCAACGGCACCCGAGCGGCCCTCATCCCCGCCTCACGAACCCGGCGAATGCCCAGACTCCCGACTCGCCGGGCTGCCAAACGAGCGAAACCCTATGGTCAGTGCACTCGGCGGTGATTCGGGTCCCTAATCGTTGCCCGCAACCGTTTGGGGCGGGTTAATCGCACCGATGACTGGAATTGACCTCAAGAATGTGATGTGCTGTTGCCCTCGAAACCGATTCCCGCCAATCGGTTTCGAAGAGCGGAGCTCGGGATCCGCCGCCCGGCCCGCTCGCGCGAAGGCACCCTACGGGGTGCCTTCGCTGCGTCTGGGCTCAGTGTGAAACCAAAGCCGTCCAACTTGTCTGACCGGCACCGTCATCTGCGGCCCAGGGTCAGGGAGAGTCTGGCCATCCTCCGGTTTGCGCTGTTGAGGGCACGTTCGATGGCGAACAGCTCTCGAGCTGTCTCCTCGTCTTTTGCCGCATTTGCAGCATCGGCATGGACGGTCACCCGGCGGGTCAGTTCGTCGAGTGCGGTGGCGAGGGAGGAGAGCTCTGCGGAACTGGCGGCCATCGACTGATCATTGCACCGCTCCGCCAACCGCTCCGTCCACCCCCGCCAACCGCTCCGTCCAA
>DAIMIK010000029.1:0-25923 GCA_036722795.1 Acidimicrobiales bacterium
CCACCGGACATGATCCGGCCGGTGGCCGGCTGGGCCAGGTTGTACGCACGGGCCAACCGGGTGATCCCGTCGAGGATGATCACCACGTCGCGGCCCGACTCCACCAGTCGCTTCGCCCGCTCGATCGCCAACTCGGCGACGGCCGTGTGCTCCTCGGAGGGACGGTCGAACGTGGAGGCGACCACTTCGCCCTTGACCGAGCGACGCATGTCGGTCACCTCTTCGGGACGCTCGTCGACGAGCAGCACCATCAGGTGCACATCGGGGTTGTTGGCCTCGATGGAGTGGGCGATGTGCTTCATCACGGTCGTCTTGCCGGCCTTGGGGGGCGACACGATGAGGCCGCGTTGGCCCTTGCCGATGGGAGAGAGAAGATCGACGATGCGCGCCGTGAGGTTCTCCTTGTCCCCGGTCATCTCGAGGTGCAGCCTCTCGTCGGGAAAGAGCGGCGTCAGGTCCTCGAAGCGCGGGCGGTCGCGTGCGACCTCGGGATCGAGCGAGGAGACGGAGTCGATCTGCAGCAGCGCCGGGAACTTCTCGGTGCTGCCCGCGGGACGGCAGAACCCCTCGACCCTGTCACCCTTGCGGAGCGCGAACCGGCGAGCCTGGCTGATCGAGACGTACACGTCCTTGGTCGAGGGGAGATAGCCCTCGCACCGCAGGAATCCATATCCCTCGTCGCGGAGATCGAGCAGGCCGCTCACGGGGATGAGCTCACCCTGGTACTGCTGATCCTGAGTGCCGGAGCCCTGCAGATCCCCCTCGCCACCACCCTGGCGCTCACGCCCGCGTCGGCGACGGTTGCTCCGCCGATTGCCCGCGTCGTCGTTGCCGCCGCCCTGCGGATTCTGGTTGTTGCGATTGCCCTGGTTGTTGCGGTTGGCCTGGTTGTTGCGGTTGCTCTGGCTGTTCTGGTTGCTCTGGCTGTTCTGGTTGCTCTGGCTGTTCTGGTTGTTGCGGTTGTTGCGGTTGCCCTGGCTGTTGCCACCGGGCTGATTGCCCTGGCGGCCTCCGTCGCCTCCCTGTGGGGAGCCCCCGCCCTGCTGGCCGCCGGTGCCGGTCTGCTGCGCTCCGGACTGGCCACCGTTCTCACCCTGCTCGCCGCGGTCGCCCGCGTCGGCGGCAGCCGTCACGTCGCCGAAGCCCTCGTCGAGGTCCGGTGCGCCGTTCGCCTGTCCGATGTTGTCGGCCGGCCCGAAGGAGTGCGCCGACTTCCGCCGGGACGGGCTGCGACCTTCGGATCCTCCGTCCGAGGTGCTGCCCTCCGATCCATTCGGCGCGTCACCGTTGGTCGCCGCGCCGTTGCCGCCGTTGGCCGAACCGGCGGTGCCGCCGTTCACGGCCACCCCGGTGGCCTTCAGAATGCCGTCGATGATGTCGGCCTTTTTCGTCCGGGTATTGGTCTTCACAGACAGGGCCTGTGCGATCGCGTGGAGCTCATCTCGCTCCTTGCTCTCCAATACCGAGCGCTCGAGCTGCTGTTCGGCAGTCATCGGCTTCCTCGTTTCAAAGTGTCCTCGTTGACAGATGGATTGGCTCCGACCGCCAGGGAATCAGGGGCGGGGAGTCGCGAGCCTCGAGATCGACTCTCGCCAGCTACTCCCCCCGACGCCGGGCACGGGCTGTTTGCGTCGACTGATGCAAACCAGAAGGTCCCGCCCACAAGCCCGAACGGGCAAGTTGTGGAAGCGAAGGTGCACCCATACTACAGCCGGCAGGCGGTTCCGGCAACAACCGGGGGGTCCCGACCCACCGTCCGGTCCCTTCCGCCGGGTGGCGGAAGACCCTCCGCCCGCATCTCCTGACGGCGCCGGCCTACAGCGAAAGCTGTTCGAGCACCGCACCCAGATCCGCGTCCACGACCGTCGGCACGGAGATCTGGCTGATGGCGATGTCCGGGTCCTTCAAGCCGTGACCGGTCAGTACGCACACCACGGTGGCCCCCGACCCGACGCCGTCTGGCAGTCCGTTCTTGAGGAGGCCGGCCACCGAGGCAGCCGAGGCCGGCTCGCAGAACACCGACTCCTCGGTGGCCAGGAAGCGGTAGGCCTCGAGGATTTCGTCGTCGGTCACCGCACCGATGCCACCCCCGGACTCGGAAGCCGCCGAGGTCGCTCCGTACCAGCTGGCGGGGTTGCCGATCCGGATGGCTGTGGCCACGGTGTCGGGGTGTTCGATCGGGTGCCCCTCTACGATGGGGGCCGCGCCCGCCGCCTGAAAACCGAACATGCGCGGCAACCGGGTGGAGCGTCCGGCCTCCTTGAACTCGAGGTACCCCTTCCAGTAGGCGGTGATGTTGCCGGCGTTGCCCACCGGGATGCAGTGCACCTCGGGGGCGTCACCGAGTTGGTCGATGACCTCGAAGGCCCCCGACTTCTGGCCCTCGATGCGATACGGGTTCACCGAGTTGACCACGGTGACCGGGGCCCGCTCGCCGAGTTCGCGCACGATGGTCAGCGACTGGTCGAAATTGCCGCGGACCTGCAGGACCCTCGCCCCGTGGATGAGGGCCTGGGCCAGCTTCCCCAGGGCGATATGGCCCTCGGGGATCAGGACCGCACAGGTGAGCCCGGCGCGGGCCGCATAGGCGGCCGCTGAAGCCGAGGTGTTCCCCGTGGAAGCGCACACCACCGCCTTGGCGCCTTCCTCGGCCGCCTTGGAGATGGCCACGGTCATTCCCCTGTCCTTGAACGAGCCGGTGGGGTTGGAGCCCTCGACCTTCAACAGGACCCTGGCCCCCACCCGGGCCGAGAGCCGGGGCGCGGGAAGCAGCGGGGTGCTCCCCTCGCACAGGGTGACCACCGGCGTGGCATCCGAGACCGGAAGGAACTCGCGGTACTCCTCGATGATCCCCCGCCAACCGACCGCGCTCCCGACGTTGGTCATCGTGCATCACCGACGATGCGCATGACTCCCCCGATCTGCTCGACGGTGTCGAGTTCGGCCAGTGCCCGCAGAGTGGCCCGGACGTCGCCTTCGCGCGCCACATGGGTGACGAAGAGCAGGCGGGCCTCACCCGCATAGCCCTCCTGCTCCATGGACCGGATCGAGACGGCGTTGTCCCCGAACGCCTTGGTCACCGCGGCGAGGACGCCGGAGCGGTCGGTGACATCGAGACTGATGTAGTACTGGGTCTGCAGCTCGGATTCGGGTAGCAGATGTGCGGGCTGGCGATCCGGGGCCGGCGCGGTCGTCCCCGCCAGGAAGTTGCGGGTGGCGTCGATCAGGTCGCCGACGACCGCACTGGCCGTGGGAAGGCCCCCTGCACCCTGCCCGTAGAGCATCAGCTCCCCGGCCGCCTCGCCTTCGATGAACACGGCGTTGAAGGCGTCGCGCACCCCGGCCAGCGGATGGGACTTGGGGACCATGGCCGGATGGACCCGCACGGAAAGGGCATCTTCCCCGGTGCGCTCCACGATGGCCAGGAGCTTGACCGCGTATCCGAACCTTTCGGCGAACTCCACGTCGACGGCGCGGATGGCGGTGATCCCCTCTCGCATCACCTCGTCCCCGGCCACGTCGTATCCGAAGGCCACCCCGGCCAGGATGGCAGCCTTGGCCGCGGCATCGAAGCCCTCCACGTCGGCCGTCGGATCACGTTCGGCCAGTCCGAGTGCCTGGGCCTCGGCCAGCACGTCGGCGTAGTCGGCACCCTGCTCGCTCATCTTGGTGAGGATGAAGTTGGTGGTTCCGTTCACGATCCCCATGACCCGGTGGATTCGCTCACCGGTCAAAGACTCCCGCAAGGCACGGACCAGCGGGATGGCCCCGGCCACTGCGGCCTCGTAGAGCAGATCCACGCCTCGCCGGTCGGCCAGGCTCCGCAACCGCACGCCTTCGTGAGAGGCCAGCAGCGCCTTGTTGGCGGTGACCACCGGCTTGCCCGCCTCCAGGGCCGTCCGGATGAGCTCCCCGGTGGGCACCAGGCCACCGATCAACTCCACCACCAGGTCGACCGAGGGATCGGCGACCAGGCGTTGCGCGTCAGCCGTCAGCAGATCGACTGGGACGTGGGAGGGCCGGGCCGCGGTCAGGTCGTTGACGGCGATGCCGGCGATCTCGAACCGGGCACCGGACTGGACGGCCAGTGAGCCCGCTCGGTCCTGCAGGATGCCGACCAGAGCAGAACCGACGGTCCCGCAACCGAGTATGGCGATGCGCACGACACGTTCCGACGAGGGCCCCGAGGTCACCTGGTCACGCTACTGCCTGATGGAGCGGGGGAACGACGGTCAGACGTCGAGGCGCACCAGGTCGTCGAGCGTCTCGCGCCGGACGACGATGCGAGCCACGCCATCGGCGACGAACACGACTGGCGGGCGGGGCACCTTGTTGTAGTTGGAGGCCATCGAATGCCCGTAGGCACCGGTCACCGGGGTGGCCAGGACGTCACCGACCACCAGGTCCTCTGGGACGTAGCCCTCGGAGACCACCACGTCGCCGGTCTCGCAGTGCTTGCCGACCACACGGATCGGCTTGGGGCGGCCAGAAGCGGCCTCCCGGGGGAGGAAGGCCTCGTACCCACTGCCATAGAGCACCGGCCGCGGGTTGTCGCTCATCCCGCCGTCCACCGACACGTACGTCCGATGGCCGGCGACGTCCTTGACCGTCCCCACCCGGTAGAGCGTGATGCCGGCGGTGGCCACGATCGATCGGCCGGGCTCGGCCGTGACCCGGACCGAGTCGGGGATGCCCGCCGCACGACAGGCCTCACGCACCGAGGCGGCCCACTCGGCCATCGGCGGGGCCTCCTCCCCGTTGACGTAGGCGACCCCCAGACCGCCTCCCACCACCAGCTCGGGAAGGCCGAGCGGCGCGAAGAAGCCGGCCAGCACGTCGATGGCCCGGGCGAAGGGCGCGAGGGCGAAGACCTGGCTGCCGAGATGGGCGTGTATGCCCACGAACTCGACGACCCCCCGGACATCGAGAGCGGACAGGCGCGCCACGGCTTCGACTGCCGCACCGGAGGCCAGCCCGAAACCGAACTTCGAATCGTCCTGGCCGGTCTGGACGAACTCGTGGGTGTGGACCTCGACCCCGGGGGTGATCCGGGCCAGCACCTTGGGACGGACAAGGGACCCGGCCACCAGACGCTCGAGGCGGTCGATCTCGTCGAACGAGTCGATGACCACCCGGCCTATGCCCACCGCGAGGGCGGCGGACAGCTCGGCATCGGACTTGTTGCTCCCGTGCAGGACCAACCGATCGCCCGGCACCCCGGCGGACAAGGCGACATGGAGCTCGCCACCGGTGGACACGTCGAGGCACATGCCCTCCTCGTGGGCGAGCCGGGCCATGGCCACACACAGGAACGCCTTGGTGGCATAGGCCACACCGTCCCCCCACGCCTCGACGGCCTCGCGGCACATGGCCCGGAGATGGGCCTCGTCGTAGACGAACAACGGCGTGCCGAACTCCACGGCCAGGCCGGCCAGGTCGACGTCCCCGATGCGCAAGCGGCCGGCTGCGTCGACCTCGGCGGTCACCGGGAGCAGGCCGCGGGCGACCGGGCCGGAGGGATCCGCTCCCGAGGGGACTGCACCGGCCCGGTCGACGCCCGGCGCCGACTCGGAGGTCACATCGCCTCCGGCGCCGACACCCCGAGCAGTCCGAGGCCGATGGCCAACCCGATCCGAGTGGCCTCGACCAGCCACAGACGGGCCTGGGCCAACCCCGGATCCACGTCCGCGGCCAGAATCGGGCAGTCGTGGTAGAAGCCGTGGAAACAGGCGGCCAGGCGGCGGACCCATGCGGTCACCTTGGTCGGCGCCCGGTCGACGGCGGCGTCGGCCACCACTTCGGGAAGCTCCTCGAGGCAGCGGATCAGCTCGAGCTCGCGCTCGTGGGTGAGAAGCGAGAGGTCGACCTCGGCGAGGGGGGCCCGGGACACCCCGCGCTCCGCTGCCTTCCGACTCACCCCTCCGATGCGGGCACTGGCCATCTGCACGTAGAAGACCGGATTCTCCGCCGACTGCTCCCTGACCGCAGCCAGGTCGAAGGTGGTGGCCTGGTCGAGGGAGCTCATCAGGCTGAGGATCCGCGTTGCGTCCGGCCCGATGTCCGCCACCAGCGAGTCGAGCGAGATGGCGTTGCCGGCCCGCTTCCCCATCTTGACCGCCTCGTCACCGTCGACCAGCGAGACCATCTGGCCCAGCTTCACCTCCAGACGGTCCGGCTCCACCCCGAGGGCCTTGACCCCGGCAACCAGGCTGGCCACCTGACCGTGGTGGTCGGCACCGAACACGTCGATCACCCGGTCGAAGCCCCGCACCAGGAACTTGTCGCGGTGGTAGGCCAGGTCACCGGCCAGATAGGTGGCATCGCCATCGGACTTCCGCAGCACCCGGTCGCGACTGTCGCCCAACTCGGTGGCCCGGAACCAGGTGGCGCCGTCCTGCTCGAAGACCAGGCCCTTCTGGGCGAGAAGGGCGATCGTCTCGTCGACGGCCCCGCTCTCCTCGATCGAGGCCTGGCTGTACCACTCGTCGAACACGATGCCCACCGAGGCGAGGGTGGCCATGATGTGATCGAGGATGGCGTCGGCCGCCCACCGGCCGGCGATGGTCACGTCGTCGGGCCCGTCGTACGTGGCGGCAAGTTCGGTCACGTACTCGCCCTGGTACCCCCCCTCGGGCACCTGGTGGCCGTGGTGTCGGGCCAGGAGGCTCTCGCCCAAGGTCCGGATCTGGCCGCCGGTGTCGTTGACGTAGTACTCGCGGCTGACCCGGTATCCGGCACGGGCCAGCACCCGGGCCAGGGCGTCGCCGTAACTGCCCCACCACCCGTTTCCCACGTGGATCGGGCCGGTGGGGTTGGCCGAGATGAACTCGACCTGGACCCGTTCGCCGTGTCCGACGTCGGGACGGGCGTAGTGGTCCTCCCCTTCGGACAGGACGTCGGCCAGGGCGTCGTGCAGCCATCCGTCGTCCAGCCGGAAGTTGACGAACCCGGGTCCGGCGATCTCCACCCCGGTGACGTGGGCGGGCGGCTCGGCGCTGAGCACCTCCACGAGCGAGGTGGCCAGGGCCCGTGGGTTGGTGCCGGCCTTCTTGGCCGCAACCATGGCGACATTGGTCGACCAGTCCCCGTACTCACGGCGGGCCGGGCGCTCGAGATGGACGGCGTCGGGGTCGACCGAGAGGCCGAGCCCGTCACGGGCGGCGAGCGCAGCGACGGCCTCGCTGACGGCTTGGGCAAGTTGGTCTCGGGCAGACATGCTGCTGCGAGAATACGTGGTCAGCGGGCACTCACCGTTTGGGCGGGAAGTCCGGGGTCGGCGGATCGCACTACAGTTAGTCCCTCGGTGGAGCGGGCGGTCGGTTCAGATGACCGACGCCCGGCCCCGCCCGTTGCCCTCGTAGCTCAGCGGATAGAGCACCGGCCTCCGGAGCCGGTGGCGCAGGTTCGAGTCCTGCCGGGGGCACTTCGTGATCTCGCCGGAAATCGGCGACGATGTTGCGGGAGACCTCCTTCACGAGCGCCTGGCTGGTGCCCGGTACCCTGCGCCTGACCGGGAGGGCGTCCGGGCGCCGTCGATCCTCTACCCGTGGAGATGGGTTCCGAGCAGGTAGAGATCCCAGAGGGCGAGCACCATCGTCACCATGATCATTCCGTGAACGATCGTCGCCGAGAAGTCGTGGTGGCTGGCTCCGTTTCGGTGCTGCGGAGCCGGTAGCGCTCCGCCGTGCACCGCCGTCGCATGGCGGTCCGGTCCGGTCGGAGCACCGGGCCGATGCCGGAATGCGGCATCTGTGCCGATGGCGGGGTTCCGGGTCATGGCGGGGCACGCACCGAATCGTCGGCCGCGGCTCCCGCCATGGCTGCGTGCCGCGATATCGGCTTCTCGGCATCGCGATGGCTCATCTCCAGACGGACGCTGTCCACGAAGAGCAGTCCTTGGCGGACCAGGACGAGCCCCACCAGACCCATGGCCATGAACCAGGCAACGCGACCCAGATGACGACCGAGTTGGATCTCCCCCGCGGTCACGGCCAAAGCGACCAGGACCACCACATACGGTGCCACGAGCGACACCGTCGTGGGTGTCTCCGCGTGCGCCGGCCTGATCGCCGACGAATCCGCTGCGGCCCCGGAATACGCGCCGACGGCAATGCAGAGATAGGCGACGATCCACCCGACGTCGGCGAGGTCACCGGTCACATAGCCCCGCACCACCGTCAGATAGGCGTAGGCACTGTCGGACAGTGCCATGGCCACGATGCCACCGAGCACGAACCAGAGCGCGGTGCGGCCACCCGGCTGCAGGGCCCTGACGATGAGCACGACGAGGACGAGCGTGACGATGTCACCGAACGGATACGCGACAGCCACGACTCCCCCGAGCGTCGACATGTCGGTGCGATGCCAGAGTGGACCGAGGACGACGGACCACCCCACGAACGCGACCGCGGTGGCCAGGACGAGACCGTCAAGGGTCGCCCTGGCTCGACGAGCCGCGCTGTCGCTCATTGCCGGATGCACCACCAGCGCCGCCACGACCAGCGGGATGGCCGACAGGTATCCGATGTCGGCCCACGAGGGAACCGGAACCGCCTGATGAAGCACGAGGTCGTAACCGGCCCAGATCGTCTCGGCGAGGGTCCAGGCGCCGCACGCAAGGGCGAGGAGGAGCCAGAAGAGCCTCAGACGACCCTCGTTGCGGCTCGCCGCCCGGAAACAGAGTGAGGTGGCCGCCAGAGCGGCCAACACGGTTGCCACGTCGTCGACGTACTCCGTCGTCAGCGTGCCGCCGATCCTCAACCCGATCCACAGGGCGAAGGCCACGGAGGCGAGAAAGGCCAGCACCACGGCGAGGCGCACCCGCGGCCTACTCGCGTTTTCGGGCATACACAGGGATCGGCACCATGCCGAAGGATCTGAAGGCGCCCGGGAACCCGGACGGGCGTGGATGAATGTAAGGGGGTCGGACGGCGATCCGGCGTCTCCACGGCGACCGGGGACACCCTGCTCACGAGGTGTGCCCGCCGGCATGGGCCCACCTCCCGGAAGAGCAGAGGCCTTGGCGATGGATCGCACACTTAGCCCTGGTGTCCGTAGGCTTGGCGGGTTCGACCGATCTCGATTCGTCGACTCCGGCCCGGTCGGCAGGCAGCCGACGGACGGAAGATCTCGGATCTGCGGGTGCATCCCGGCGCTCGACGAGACCGGACCCTGGATCACCTCTCTTGCTGCCAACCGCGCCCGATCGACCGGCGAGTCGAACCATCGAGGACGGCCCGATCCGGTGCCTGCGCTCGAGGTCGGCCAGATGACTGATTCCAAGGGGTCCCCGCGGTGTTGGGGCCCGCGAACGACGCGACGAAGGTGTCCATGGTCGGCGTTGCTCATAGCCGACGCAACCTTGGAGGTCTGGTGGACGCCGATATGGACACCTGCGCTACCGCACCGTACGGGAAGATCGACGACGAACTGGCGACCAATTCGTCGCTTCGGATCTGGCGGCCAGAAGTGGGTACCGCCCCTCGGTTGAGCGACGCCGAACTGCTGACCATGGCGGTGCTCCAGGCGTTATTCGGCTTCACCTCGGAGACCCGGTTCCTCCGCTACGCCAACAAGCATCTGGGTGGGTACACCCCCTACCTGCCCCACCAGTCCGGTTGCAACAGGCGGCTGCGGAAGTCCCAAGCCCAGCTCAACGCCCTGATCCGGGTGCCCGGTCACGACACCGACCTCTGGGATGAAGACAACTGGGTGATCGACTCCACGCCGGTCGAGTGCGGACGCTCGGGGCCGACGGTCAAGCGCGGTGACCGGGCCGAGTCCGCCGGGTATGGCTACTGCGCCGGTCACTCCCGGTACTTCTGGGGCCTGCGCCTCCACCTGGTCTGCACTCCTTGTGGTGTCCCGGTCACCTTCGCCCTGGCCAATCCCAAGGTCGACGAACGGGAGGTGGCCCGGGACCTCTTCGAGATCGACCCCGACCTGCTCGGTCATCGGCCGGGTCCGGTCATCCTGGCCGGCAAGGGCTACGTCAGACCCGAGTTCGAGGGCTTCCTCGCCACCAGAGACGCACAGCCCATCCGTCCGGCCAGGAAAGGGGCGGCTCCACGCCTCGGTGCGCGGTTCTTGAAGCCGCTCCGCGCGCCTGATCGAGTCGGTCAACGAAACCCTCAAAGGCCGGCTCGAACTGGAACGACACGGAGGGCACACCCCCCGAGGTGTCGTGATCCGGGTGCTGCAGCAACTGCTCGCCCTGACTGCTGCCAACTGGCACAACCACCACAGTCAACAGCCCGTCCAGCGTTCACTCATCGCCTATGACCACCGACGACCCCTTGGAATCGGTCATCTGGGGACGGCTGGCCCAGTGGGGCCTTGTCGCCTTTGAGCGGGGCGAACGGCACAACTTGGCGGACGAGGCGGTCGAAGCGGCGGAAGGGCTCGGTGATCCCTCGACGCTGGCCGCGTGCCTCGAGTACCGCCTGATGACCCTCATCGGTCCCGACGACATCGACACCCCGGTGGGGTCGGCCCGGAGGGTCACGGAGATCGGGCGTGAGCTCCGGGACCCCGAGCTCACCCTCCGGGGCACGGAGTGCGAGCTCCGCGTCGAGTTCGAGCGCGGGGACTTCGCCGCAGCCGACCGGTTGGCCCACTCGATGTGCGAGCTCGCCGAGCGCATCGGGCAACCGGAGTACCTCCGACCGGGGCACCTGTGAGACAGCCTCGTCGCCGGGGTCCGGGGCCGATTCGGAGAGGCTAGAGCTCCATGCCGAGCAGGCGTTCGCCGTCACCCTTCAGGTCGGCCACACCCAGACCGATCAGATAGCGGTGGGCCTGAGCCTGACCTGGATGTGGCCTCAGGAACAACTGGCGGAGCTCGAGTAGCGGCCGCGGCCGACCGGACGGTCGTCCTCGGCCGAGGTGGTAGAGGGCCGAGTAGGCGGCACGGCTCCTCTGGGTGCTCCGGGCATCGGCATTGGTGCTGCACGCCCCGCCGGCCTGGCTGAACCGTGCGACGGGGACGATGCCGACGAGAGGCTCCCTCAAAGACCCGCGAGGATCCGCGCCCGCCGCCTCACCATGGAGACCGAAGCCAGTTGACAGGCGAGACGTGAGCTTCACCCGGGCCGGTCGCCGGGGGATCACCCACGACGTGCGCCTCGCCGGCGGGCTTCGGCAGATGTGCCCGTCGTGCGCTGACCCGAAATTGTACCCCCTGGGGGTATAGTGGGCCGCGGAGGTGACCGTGCAACCCGGGTATAGCGGCGACAAGGAGGCGGTCCTCAAGCGTCTGCGCCGGATCGAGGGGCAGGTTCGCGGGCTCGAGCGGATGGTGGACGAGGACCGTTACTGCATCGACGTCCTGGCGCAGGTCTCGGCGGCCACCGGAGCGCTCCAATCGGTCGCCTTGGCCCTGCTGGAGGCCCACATGGCCCACTGCGTCGCCGATGCCATCGCGTTCGGCGGGGACGACGCGGCAGCCAAGCTCGCCGAGGCCTCTGCCGCCATCGCCAGGATGGTGCGCTCGTGAGGAACACCGGCACGGGTCGGGACCGGCGACCGGGGTGACGGGTCTCGTCGTCTCGGTGACCGGCACCGGATGGCTCGACGCCATCGGCCGAAGCCTGCGCGAGGGGTTCTTCATGTTCTGGGAGACCCTGTGGCCGTTGATCCTGGGGTTCGGTCTGTCCGGCGCCGTCCAGGCATTCGTCAGCCGCGAGTCCATCGAGGCCAGGCTCGGCGACCATCGGCCCGCCGCAGTGGCGAGGGCCTCGGGGTACGGCATGGTCTCCTCTTCGTGTTCCTACGCCGCTACCGCCATGTCCAAGTCACTCTTCGTCAAAGGTGCGGACTTCGTGGCGGTGACCGTGTTCATGTTCGCCTCGACCAACCTGGTCCTCGAGCTCGGCCTCGTGCTCATCGTGTTGATGGGATGGCAGTTCGCCGTCAGTGAGTTCGTTGGCGGGTTCATCATGATCGTCCTCCTCACCCTGGCCGGTGGCCTCTGGCTGAGGGGGCGGCTGGTGGTCCGGGCCAGGGAGCGCCTCGCCGCCGATGCCGGACACGGCCACCGGCACGGGCCACCGGAGGACTCCGGGCTCCAGCACGAGCCCTGGGCCAAGCGCCTGCGCTCAGCAGGAGGGTGGTCCGACGCAGCCACCTACACCATGGCCGACCTGACCATGCTCCGGAAGGAGCTACTCATCGGTTACACCGTTGCCGGCTTCCTGGCGGTCGTCGTGCCCAACTCCCTGTGGAACGCCGTGTTCCTCCAGGGCCACGGGTTCTGGACGAGCCTGGAGAACGTGATCGTGGGCCCGTTCATCGCCATCATCAGCTTCGTCTGCTCGATCGGGAACGTGCCATTGGCCGCCGCACTATGGAAGGGAGGGATCTCCTTCGGCGGCGTGGTCTCGTTCATCTTCGCCGACCTGATCACCTTTCCCTTGCTCCTGATCTACCGGCGCTACTACGGGACCCGGTTGATGCTCCGGATGCTGGTGATCTTCTGGGGGGTGATGTCGGCAGCCGGGCTGATCACCGAGGGGATCTTCGACGTGGCCGGGATGATCCCGACCACGCGCCCCACCCAGGTCGCCCCGGCCCACTTCTCGTGGAACTACACCACCTACCTGAACATCGTCTTCCTGGTGCTCTTCGCCGCCCTGTACTGGGCCTACCGCAATCGAGACCGGTTGGGCGGCGGGGCCGGCTATGCGCTCGACCCGGTGTGCGGCATGCAGGTGGAGACGGCCAACGCCCCCGCCTCGGTCGTCTTCCACCGCTCACGGTTCTACTTCTGCTCGGACCACTGCAGGGGACGCTTCGAGACCAACCCGGAACGCTTCGCCGCCAGGTCCGGCCCACCCGAAGGTGGAGGAGACCCCCCGGCCGGGCTACCAGCCCCCCACGGCCGGTAGGACCAGCAGGCATCGGCAGGTCCGTCGTCACTCGCCGGTCGCGCCCGACCCGGTCTCGCGGATCGTCACGTTGAGGCGCCCGCCGCCCATGCCGATGGCGGCCTCCGTCGTGCCCGGCAGCACTCTCGGCACACCGTGGTAGGCCAACCGCGACGGCCCGCCGAACACGAACAGGTCGCCCGACTCGAGGTGGACTTCGGTCCACGGCCGGCCCCGGCCACCCCCGTTGCCGAAGCGGAACACGCAGGAGTCCCCGACGCTCACCGACACCACCGGTGCCCGACTCCGCTCGTCCCGGTCGGCGTGCATTCCCATCCGGGCACCGGGGCCGTACCAGTTCACGAGTGCGACGTCCGGTGCGTAGGCGCCCGGCCCGAGGCCACCACCGGGGCCGGTGCCGGTGACACGGGGGTCGACGTCGCAGGCGTCACGGAGCGCATTCGCGCCCAGTCCACCCAGCCATGCGGGGAAGGGAGCGACGACTCCGCCGTCGCCGTCATCCACCGTCCGCGAGTACCGGTACGGATACCAGTGCCACCCGAGGCAGGTCATCTGCACAGACATGGCGCTCCCGTTCGGCATGCGCGGCGCACGGAAGCCCCCGGCATCTTCGGCCCACGTCCGGCACGCCGCCGCCATCCGGCGCTGGCCCTCGATGTCGAGCCACCCCGGGAGATGCACGGCCCCCGGGGCGACCACCACGGGATCCCGCGGGATCAGACGGGCCACCGGCTACCTTCCCACCGGCCGGCAGTCTGCGCAGGGCCGGAACCCGCTCCGGCGGGCCCCGTCGAGCGATGCGAAGACCTGGCGGTCCCCGTCGGCGGTGGGCCGGATCCGGTGGCAGGTGGGCATGCAGACGACCCGGGTGGAGGCGTCGCCCACAAAGTGGGCCCCGCCCCGCACCATGGCCTCTACCAGATCGACGTCGACTCCCTCGCCGTCGAGGAGCCGGCGCTTCATCTCCTGCCCGAACCCGTACTGGCCCACGTTGCCGTCGGAGCGGATGACCCGGTGACAGGGGATCAGAACCGGGATCGGGTTGTTGCCAAGGGCGGTGCCCACGGCCCGCACCGCGCGGGGCCGGTCGATCTGGCCGGCCACCCAGGCATAGGGGCGCAGCTCGCCCGGGGGAATCTGCAGCGTGGCGGCGAGCACCGCCTGTTCGAAAGGGGTCAGGTCGTGCAGGTCGAATCGGAGCCCCGTGGCGCGTCCGCTGCGGAGGGCCTGCTCGACTCCTGCCGGCGGTCGGGCGGCACGGAACAACGGCCTGCCAAAGCGCCGGCTGAACTCGGCGGCGAACACCTCGGCACCGCTCACAGTCGATGCCGGGACCACGCTGGAAATACCCTCCGGGGTGAATGCGACATAGACGTCCTCCACCGGGCCCTCCACGTACGCCCACTGGGCGGCGATGCGGTCCATCAGGTGGGCCGGGGCACGTTCCACCATCCGGGAAAGTGCGCCGGCCACCGGGCGGTCGTCGTCATCGGTCATCGGGGGCCTCCCTCTAGTGCTGGACCTCTTCCCGCAGCCGGCCCGCCGATCGGCCGCAGCCGATCGAGCCCCCTGCTGATGTGGGACTTCACGGTGCCACTGGGGCACCCCATGACCTCGGCGATCTGGGCGATGGGGAGGTCGACGACGTAACGGAGCACCACGGCCACCCTCTGGCGCTCGGGGAGTTCGAGGAGCATGCCGGCCAGTTCCCGTCGGTCGTCGCTCCCCTCGGCACGCTCCTCCACGCCGGCGTCAGGGTCTGCGGGCTCGGGGGCCCCGACGGCCGCCGAGGAGACGGTGGCCGGCCGCCGCGAGGCCGTGCGGCGCTGGTTTCGCCACTCGTTCACCAGGATGGCGCTCAACCACGCCCGGGGTTGCAACGTGTCGAGCCGTTCGTAGTCGAACGAGCACAGGGACCGGTAGGCACGGAGGAAGGTCTCCGCCGTGAGATCCTCCGCGTCTGCCTGCCGGCCGGTGAGCCGCAGCGCCGAGGAGTAGAGACGATCGCGCTGCTCCTCGAACATGCTCATGAACACTGCATCGATGTCGGCGATCGGCGCCGGGCCGATCGCTTTCGGGGGGAGGAGGGGACCGGCAGGGCTCCGGACTTCGGTCGGCATACCCCTAACAACACCGGCGGCCTGCGATCGGTTGCGCACCCGGCCACCCTGGCACAGCGCCCGGCGTCAGGCAGCGGCCCCGGTGTCCTGTCTGGCCAGCCAACGCAGGCGGGCGGCACGGGCATCCCACGAGTAGACGACCACCGTTCCGGCCAGTCGGTCGTGGAGGGCGTGCCGGTCGCGATTCAGCAAGATGCCGATGAAGCCCAGCCCGAGCAGGAGGAAGCTGAGGGGAAGGGTCAGCGTCCGCACCACCGCCTGACGCGGGCCGATCGGCATGCCGTCGGTTCGCACCACCCGGATGCCGAGGACCGCCATCCCGATCGTCTTGCCCCCCAGGGACCACTGGTAGGCGAAGTAGAGGAACTCCCAGATGGTCAGGGCGATCAGCGACGCCAACTGATGGCCGGTGAGGGAGAACTTCGCCCCGGTCACCAGCTGGACGGAAAAGGTGAGCGCCGCCGCGCCCACGGTGAACAGGCCCCAGGAGGCTCCGACGTCGGCGGCGAAGGCCACCAGTCGCGTGACGGCACCGGCGTAGTTGCCCTGGCGACCCTGCACCGGCTCGTCGGGTACGCCCGACGCCATCACCGGCCTCCCGTGGTCAGCTCCGGAGCTGGCGGAGGTTGGCCCACGAGGGCCGGCGGGCCCACCGGCCAGTCCGTGCTCGAGCGCCGGAGGACGCGATTCACCCCGCGCGCGATGAAATCGTCGAGCCCGACCCCCTGGGCCCGGACGACGTCGAGCACCTCGGAGGCCACGCCGCTGGTCGATCGGGCGATGATCGTGCCGAGCTCGGTCTGCTCGATCAGCGCATCGATGTCGACCCGGTCGATGATCTTCTTCACGTCCACCCGGTCGATGATCTTCTCGACGTCCACCCGGTCGATGATCTTCTCGACGTCCACCCGATCGATGATCTTGTCGACGTCCACCCGGTCGATCAGCCCGTCAACGTCCACCTTGCTCACGATGGCGTCCACATCGACACGGGAGAGGAGTTCGTCCATGTCGATGGAGTCCAGCACCAGGGTGACCACCCGCTCGGCGACAGCCTGGGCCAGCTGCTCGAGACGACCGGTTCCGGGCATGGGGCTCACGCCGACCGGGTCACATACCGCGAGTGCATGCCGACAGCTTCCCATCGGTGGGCGGTCCAGTCGGGGACACCAGGTGCGAGGGCGCACTGCGCTCGGTCCCCGGGTGGACCCGAATGGATCGGCGACCCGCCGGCCGGACGGGTGCGCTCCTCAGGACGGCGAGTGATCCTTCAGCACCTCGAGGGCGCGGTCGGCATGATGGCTGAACCGCATCTCGCTCTGGATCACGTCGATCACCCGGAGGTCGGGGCCGATGACGAACGTGGACCGCTTGGTGGGCGACAGCATGGTGAACCGGCGCCGCACCCCGAACTGGGTCGCCACCGCTCCGTCGGGGTCGGACAGGAGCGGGTAGTCGAACGAGTGCTTGTCCGAGAAGCGCTTCTGCTTCTCGACGGCATCGGCACTGATGCCCACCCGCCGGGCATCCACGGCGTCGAACTCCGCCTTCATGTCGCGGAAGTGGCAGCTCTCGGCCGTGCACCCCGGGGTCATCGCCGCCGGGTAGAAGAACAGCACCACCGGCCCTCCGGCCGCCAGGTCGCTCAACCGCCTGGGAGTCCCGTCTTCGTCGGGAAGCTCGAAATCGGGTGCCTGGTCGCCTGGTCGCATGCTGCGAGGCTAGCCAGCCGGTCCGGCGGTCCGCTGGGGTCGGCCATCCCCGGAGGCCGGCGACAGGTGCGTGAGCCTGGCCGACCTCGCAATAGGATGCGGTGACGCCGCACCCCGGTCTCCGGGCGCAGTGCCCGGGGACCCTCCGACCGGTGGCCACTGGCCGTCCGCCCACACGCCGAACCACCAGCGACAAGACGGGAATGCACGACGATGCCGTACGCCATCGAAGTCGAGCACATCAAGAAGACCTTCAAGGGCAAGCGTGAGGTGCGCGCCCTGGACGGAGTCAGCTTCTCCGTCGAGGAGGGCACCGTGTTCGGGCTGCTCGGCCCCAACGGCTCGGGGAAGACCACGGCGGTGCGGATCCTGACCACCATCCTCCAGCCCGACAGCGGATCGGCCCGCGTGCTGGGCCACGACGTGTGCAAGAAGGCCGGCCTGGTTCGGAGCCTGATCGGGTTGGCCGGCCAGTATGCGGCGGTCGACGAGAACCTCACCGGCCGGGAGAACCTGGTGATGGTGGGCAACCTCAACCATCTGAACAAAGCGGTGGTGGGCGGACGGGCCAAGGACCTGCTGGAGCAGTTCAACCTGGCCGACGCCGGTGATCGCCCGCTCAAGACCTACTCGGGCGGCATGCGCCGGCGCCTCGACCTGGCCGCGGCCCTGGTCGCCCGGCCGACCGTCCTCTTCCTGGACGAGCCCACCACCGGCCTCGACCCGCAGAGCCGCAACGACCTGTGGGAGGTGATCGAGAGCCTGGTCGGCGCCGGTACCACCGTCCTGCTCACCACCCAGTACCTCGAAGAGGCCGACCGGCTGGCCAGCACGCTCGCCGTGCTCGACCACGGGCACGTTATCGCCGACGGAACGCCGGCCGAGATGAAGGCCGACCTGGGTGCCACCGTCCTCGAGGTCGGCCTGTCCAACCTGGAGGACGCCCGGCGGACCGGCGCCGTCCTCGACACCCTCGGCCCCCACAGCCCGATGGTCAACGGCACCGTCGTCGAGGTCACCGTCGACAATGGCCCGCAGGCGGCCATGCTCGGGCTGCGCGCGCTCGACCGCGAAGGGATCGTGCCGACCGCCTTCACCCTCCGCGAGCCCAGCCTCGACGATGTCTTCCTCTCGCTGACCGGCCACAGCACCGTCGAAGAGGCGCACGCAGAGGAGGACGGGGGGTCATCCCGGCGAGCCCGACGGCTCCGCGCCGCCGAGGAAGCACTGCCAGTCGCAACCGGAGAGCTCTCATGACCACCGCCATCGCCGCCCCCACGTTGTCGGGTGCGCCCCCTGCGACCGGTATCGGGGGCAAGCTCCGCTGGTTCATCTCGGACACGCTCACCATCACCAGGCGGAACCTGCTGGCCCTCACCCGCATCCCCGAGGCACTGTTCTTCTCGACGGTCCAGCCGATCATGTTCGTGCTGCTGTTCCGCTACGTCTTCGGGGGTGCGATCAACACGCCGGGCACCGACTACGTCAACTACCTGATGCCGGGCATCTTCGTGCAGACCGTCGCCTTCGGGGCGGTGAGCACCAGCATCGGTCTGGCCGAGGACCTGCAGAAGGGCCTCATCGAACGGTTCCGGGCGCTGCCCATGGCCAGGTCCGCCGTGCTGACCGGCCGCACCACGGCGGACCTGGTCCGCAATGTCTTCGTGGTGATCATCATGACCGCGGTGGGATTCGCCGTCGGCTTCCGCCCGACCACCGGCGTGCTTCCCTATCTGGCCGGGATCCTCCTCATCCTGCTGTTCGCCTACTCACTTTCCTGGGGATTTGCCGTCATCGGGCTGTCCGCCGCCAACAGCGAGACCGCACAGGTGATGTCCTTCCCCCTGCTGTTCCCGCTGACCTTCATCTCGTCAGCCTTCGTGCCGGTCGACAAGATGCCGAGCTGGCTCCAGGGGTTCGCCACCTACCAGCCGGTGAGTGTCACGGTGAGCGCCTGCCGGGCGCTCATGATCGGAGGGCCCACCGCATCGTGGGTCGTCCAGTCCGTGGCCTGGACGATCGGGTTCCTCGTCATCCTGATCCCCCTGGCCGTGCACCGGTACCGGACCCGGACCTGAGCGACCGGCCCCAGGGGCGACCGCGGCACAGCCCGGCGGCCCGCTGAACGTGTGGTCCGATCCACGGGGCAGAATGGGTGCATGGCACTCTCCCCAGCTTCCGCCGCCCCCCCCGACTCCTTCGGCGCCCGAGGCAGCCTGTCCGTCGGCGACGCCAGCTACGAGATCCACCAGATCGGAGTGCTCGCCGATCGGTTCGACGTGGCCCGCCTCCCCTATTCGATCAAGGTCATCCTCGAGAACCTCCTCCGTCACGAGGACGGCCTGACGGTGCGACCGGCAGACATCGAAGCAGTGGCCGGCTGGGGCAACCGTCCCGGGCGCCACGGGCTCGGCGGGGAGGACGCGGCAGAGATCGCCCTCACCCCCGAACGGGTGCTGATGCAGGACTTCACCGGCGTGCCCGGTGTGGTCGACCTCGCCGCCATGCGCGACGCCCTGGTCGCCCTCGGCGGTGACCCGAGCCGGGTGAACCCGCTGGTGCCGGTGGAGCTGGTCATCGACCACTCGGTGATCGCCGAGGTCTCGGGTCGGGCCGACGCCTACGACCGGAACGTCGACATCGAGTACCAGCGCAACATCGAGCGTTACCAACTCCTTCGCTGGGCCCAGCAGGCGTTCGACGGCTTCCGGGCCGTGCCGCCGGGCACCGGCATCTGCCACCAGGTCAACCTCGAGTACCTGTCGCGGGTGGTGTTCGCCAGCGAGGACGGCAAGGCCTACTGGGACACCCTGGTGGGCACCGACTCCCACACCACCATGGTCAACGGCCTCGGCGTGCTCGGCTGGGGCGTGGGGGGCATCGAGGCGGAGGCGGCCATGTTGGGCCAGCCGCTGTCCATGCTCCTGCCCCCGGTGGTCGGATTCCGCCTGACCGGCGAGCAGGCACCGGGAACCACGGCGACCGACCTGGTGCTGACCATCACCAACCTCCTCCGCCGGCACGGCGTGGTCGGGAAGTTCGTCGAGTTCTTCGGCCCCGGCGTGGCCGCAGTGCCGCTGGCCAATCGGGCGACCATCGGCAACATGTCGCCCGAGTACGGGGCCACCTGCGCCATCTTCCCCGTCGACCAGGTCACCCTCGACTATCTCCGGTTCACCGGCAGGGACGACCACCATGTGGACCTGGTGGAGGCCTACGCCAAGGAGCAGGGGATGTTCTACTCGGCCGACGGGGTCGAGCCGGTCTTCTCCGAGGTCATCGAGCTCGACCTCACCACCGTCGTTCCCAGCATCGCCGGCCCGGCCCGACCTCAGGACCTGGTGGCGCTGGCCGGGGCCGGATCCTCCTTCCGCACGACGCTGGGCAGGGACCGGCGCTCCAGCACGGCATCGCTGGAGGACGGGTCGGCGGCGGCCATCGAGGACGGCCACGTGGCGGTGGCGGCCATCACCAGCTGCACCAACACCTCCAATCCCCAGGTCATGGTGGCCGCCGGCCTGGTGGCCAAGCACGCGGTCGAGCGCGGTCTGCAGTCCAGGCCGTGGGTGAAGACCACCCTCGCCCCCGGCTCACGGGTGGTCATGGACTACCTCGACCGGGCCGGCCTGACCGAGCCGCTGGCGAGGATCGGCTTCGACCTGGTCGGTTTCGGATGCACCACCTGCATCGGCAACTCGGGACCCCTCCTGCCCGGGGTGTCCGACGCGGTGCACGGCGGCGACCTCTCGGTGGTCTCGGTCCTCTCGGGGAACCGGAACTTCGAAGGCCGGATCCACCCGGATGTGCGGATGAACTACCTGGCGTCGCCGCCTCTGGTGGTGGCCTACGCCCTGGCCGGCACCATGGACATCGACCTGACCACCGAACCCCTGGGGGTCGGGGCCGATGGTGGGCCGGTCTTCCTGGCCGACGTATGGCCCTCGCCGGAGGAGGTCACCGAAGCCGTGCGGTCCTCGCTCACCTCCGACATGTTCCGCCAGCGGTACGCCTCGGTGTTCGACGGTGACGAACGGTGGCAGGCGGTCGAGACGGCTACCGGCGACACCTTCGACTGGGACGCCGACTCCACCTACGTCCTGCGTCCCGCCTTCCTCGAGGGCCTCTCGATGACCCCTGCACCGGTGACCGACGTGGTCGGGGCCCGGGTGCTGGCCAAGCTCGGCGACAGCGTGACCACCGACCACATCTCGCCGGCCGGCAACATCAGCCCGTCCACACCTGCCGGCCGGTACCTGGCCGAGCACGGGGTCGAGACCACCGACTTCAACTCCTACGGGGCGCGGCGGGGCAACCACGAGGTGATGGTGCGGGGCACGTTCGCCAACGTCCGGCTGCGCAACCAGTTGGCACCGGGCACCGAGGGCGGGTTCACCCTCCATCTGCCCGACGGCGAGCAGACCACGATCTACGACGCCTCGGTGCGCTACGCGGCCGAAGGCGTCCCCCTGGTGGTCCTGGCCGGCAAGGAGTACGGGTCGGGATCCTCCCGCGACTGGGCGGCCAAGGGGACCTCGCTGCTCGGCATCCGGGCGGTCATCGCCGAGAGCTACGAGCGCATCCACCGCTCCAACCTGATCGGGATGGGGGTGCTTCCCCTGCAGTACGCCGACGGTCAGGACGCGGCATCCCTTGGCCTGACCGGGCACGAGGTCTTCACCATCGCCGGGCTCGGATCGCTCAACCAGGGGACCAGTCCCAAGACGGTCGCGATCCGGGGCGTCGACGGTGACCGCGTGGTCGAGTTCGACGCCCGGGTGCGGATCGACACCCCGATGGAGGCCCAGTACTACCGCCACGGCGGGATCCTGCCCTACATGCTCCGCCAGATGGCCGGCTGATACCGAACGGCCCCGCCACGACCCGCCAGGCGCTCAGGCCAACGGCAGGACGAACCAGGCGATCACGATGAAGTGGAACACCGCACCGACGATGGTGCAGGCGTGGAACACCTCGTGGTACCCCAGCACTCCCGGGACGGGATTGGGTCGCTTGACGGCGTAGACGACGGCCCCGGCCGAGTAGGCCAGACCCCCGACCAGCAGCAGGGCGAAGCCCTCTGGGCCCAGGGCACGCTCGAGCTGTGGCAGCACGGCCACGGCGGCCCACCCCACCACGACATAGGGAAGCGCGATCACCCACTTCGGCGCATCGAGCCACACCTGGCGCAGGGTGATGCCGACCACGGCTCCGCCCCAGACGATGCACAACACCGTGGTGCGGGCCCATCCGCCGAGGGCGATGCCGGCCACCGCTGTGTAGGAACCGGCAATGGCGATGAAGATCGTCGAATGGTCCGCCCGGCGCATCCGCCGGCGACCCACCGGTCCCCAGGTGTGCCGGTGGAACAGGGCGCTGACTCCGAACAGCGTGGAGATCGACAGCGCGTAGACGGCCATGATCAGCTTGGAGCCGGGGGTGGGCGCCACCACGATCAGGACGACGCCCGACACCATCGACACGAAGAACGCCACCTGGTGGAAGACACCCCGAAGGCGCGGCTTGACCGGGTCCGGGGACGCGCCGGCCTCCGGGTCACCCGGTGCGTGGTGCAGGACGTCGCCGACCGGACTCACGGGCGCCGGACCTCGCTGCCGGGCGACGCCGGGCCGACCCCGCCGGCCGTCATCGCCGGGACCGGTCCGAAGGCACCGCACCGGGCGACGAAGCGACGGAGCAGCCGGCGGCCGACGGTCTCGATCTGGGCCAGCCGCGGCCCGACCAGCCCCACTCCCACCGGGAGATGGGGACACCACGCATCGGCCAGCGCGCGATCCACCTCCACGTGGAACTGGATGCCGTACGCCCTGTCCCCCCACCGGAACGCCTGATGGGGGAAGACCCGGGTGGCCGCCAGATGGACCGCGCCGTCGGGGATGGTGAACGTGTCCTGGTGCCAGTGGACACAGGGAAGTGCCGTCTGGGCCAGACCGCCGTACTCAGGACCGAGGACGGGGTCCCTCCGGCCGGCGGCGGTCAGCTCCACGTGGCCCAGCCCGACCTCCGCGGACGGCCCCGTGGCCACGTCGGCGCCGAGCGCAGCGGCCAGCTGCTGTGCGCCGAGACACACGCCGAGCACCGGCACCCCGTCGGCGACCGCCTCGGCGATCAGCGCCCGCTCGGGTGCCAGCCACGGATGGGCATCGACGTCGTGGACACCCATCGGGCCGCCCATCACCACCAACCCGGCGATCGAACCCCGGTCGGGGAGGGCGTCGCCCCGGTCGGGGCGAACCACCTCGAACCGGTGCCCGGCCTCGTCCAAGGCGCCGGCGATCAGCCCGGGGCCCTCATGGCCGACGTGCTGGACGACGGCCCACGGGCGCCCCGGGCCCTCCGCCGGCGCGCAATTTTCCTCGGGAGGGTCGGGCGCGGCCACTACTCGGTGGCCACCACGTGGAATGCCTCGGCGAGCCTCCCCTCGGGCATGCCCGCGGCCAGCGCCGTGCCCGACATCCAGGTGCGCAGCAGTTCGTCGAGGTGGTCGCCGTCGCCGACCTGGCTCCTGTGGGAGCGCAGGGCGGCCAGCTTGAGATCGAAGAACTCGGTGGCATCCACCACCCGGTCGGCGCGCTCGGTGGTCATGACCCACAGTTCGGGCACCGAGTGGGGCTCCAGTCCCTCCTCGAGCAGCGCGGGGAATGCGAACGGGTTGCGGGCATCCGGATAGACCGCGCAGATGGCGGCCTCACCGGCGGCCAGGTGGTCCGGGTGGCTCGCGTAGATGCGCGCCCAGTTCCGCTCGGGCGACTGGGCCACCACCCGCTCGGGTCGGAAGCGCCTGATGACGCCGGCGATGGCCTGGCGCAGGTCGAGGCTGGGGGTGAGGCGGCCATCGGGGAACCCGAGGAAGGTCACGTCGGACACCCCCACCACCCTGGCCGCCTCGCGCTGCTCCTCTCGTCGGATGACGGCCCTCTCGGCGCGGCTCACCGAACGGTCGGAGCCGCCGGCGTCACCGTCGGTGGCGATGCAGTAGGCGACCTCCACCCCGGCATGGGTCCACACCGCAACCGACCCGGCAGCACCGAAGTCCACGTCATCGGGGTGCGCTGTCACCACCAGGATGCGTTCGACGCCGTCGATGCCGGAGCCGACCATCAGCGGTTGACGGAAGTGGGTGTCTGCCACGTTGTCCTCCTCGCCGGCACGGGCGGTCCCGGCCGGGATCGTCTCCGGCGGTCTCCGGCGGACCTGCGCCGGAAGGGTCAGGCCTCGGCAGGCTGCCACTCCGCCAGGTTGGCCAGCCTGGGGTCGTTGGAGAAGATCTCGACGATGGGCATCCGCAGGCCGATGCGGGTCTGGATGCGCTCGATCTCGAGCACCTGGTTCCACTGGACGAGGGTCACCACCAGCCCGGCCTCGCCGGCGCGTGCGGTCCGTCCGGAGCGGTGGAGGTAGGCCTTGTGGTCCTCGGGCGGATCGAAGTGGATCACCACGTCCACCGAGTCGATGTCCAGTCCACGGGCGGCGACGTCGGTGGCCACCAACACGTGCAGTTTGCCCTCCCCGAAGTCCTTCAGCGTCCGCTCCCTGTTGGCCTGGCGGAGGTCCCCGTGGATGGCACCGGCCCTCACCCCTTCCTTGCCGAGCTGCTCGACCAGCCGGTCGGCTCCGTGCTTGGTGCGCACGAACACCAGCGCCTTGTCTACGTTGCGGCAGATGGCAGCACAGACCTTGACCCGGTCCATCTGGTGCACCTCGAGGAATCGGTGCTCCATGGCCTCCACCGTGGTGTGGGGCGAGGCCACCTCGTGCAGCACCGGGGCGGTCATGTAGCGGCTGACCAGTCGGTCCACCGCTCCGTCCAGGGTGGCGGAGAACAGCAGCGTCTGGTGCTCGCGCTCGAGGCGCCGGAGCACCCACTCCACCTGGGGCATGAATCCCATGTCGGCCATGCGGTCGGCCTCGTCGAGCACCAGGGTCTCGATGTCGGCCACCGACAGCTCCCCCCGGTCACCGAGGTCGATCAGTCGGCCCGGTGTGGCGATGATGGCGTCCACCCCCCGCCGGAGCTTCTTGATCTGCCGCTCGATGTCCGCTCCGCCGTACACGGCGACGATCCGGAGGCCGGCCTCCTTGGCCAGCGGCTCGAGCACCTCGCTCACCTGCACGGCCAGCTCGCGGGTGGGGACCAGCACCAGGGCGCGGGGCCGGCCGGGCTCGGTCGACCTGGCGGCCATGGTGCGCTGGAGGAGGGGGATGCCGAAGGCCAGGGTCTTGCCCGAGCCGGTCTTGGCCTTACCGCAGACGTCGCGCCCGTCAAGTGCATCGGCCACGGTCATGGCCTGAATGGCGAAGGCAGTGGTGATCCCCTGTTGGGCAAGGGCCTTGACCAGGGCCGGGTCCACCCCCAGCGAGTCAAAGGACGGCTGTTCGCCGTCTGCGCCGGCCAGCTCGTCTGCAGCGGCGGAAAGCCGCGCAGCCGACTCGAGGACGCGATCCGACGGATCGGCAGTGGTTGTCATGGGGTAGGAAGCTCACTCTCATCTGTTCAGTGACGGCCGGAGGCCGACCGTCGGCTCCCGTGCGAGTCACGGACGCCTGCGGGCCCGCCTCGGGCCCTTGCCGAGCCCACGACTGCGGGCCGGAAGAACAGGATGAGGAAGACCCCGGTGGACGGGCACTCGCCCGACCACACGACCAGTCTACCCGGGAACTCCCCGACTACCAGGTCAATCGCCCGAAGAACGGCCCCCACCCAGGTTGTCGACACCTCACGGGTGGGCCCTCGACCCCACCCGTGGAATGCGGAGTGTGCCATCGTGTGCACCTGCACCCGTACCAGTTGCCCTCGGGCAGCTGCCGAGCAACAGCTTCGAACCAAGCGAAAGGAAGCCGAACATGGGAAGACTCGCCGCCGGCGACAAGGCACCCGCATTCACCCTGCCCGACCAGGACGGCAAGCCGGTCTCGTTGGAGGACTTCGCCGGGCAACAGGTCCTCGTCTACTTCTACCCGAGGGACGACACGCCTGGTTGCACCAAGGAGGCCTGCCAGTTCAACGACAACCTGCAGGCCTTCAAGAAGGCCAAGGTCCCGGTCCTCGGAATCTCCGCCGACACCGCGGCCAAGCACCAGGCGTTCCGGGCCAAGTACGGGCTCAAGTTCCCGCTGTTGACCGACGCCGACCACTCGGTCGGGGAGGCCTTCGGCGCCTGGGGCGAGAAGACCCTGTACGGCAAGAAG
>DAIMIK010000030.1:0-9023 GCA_036722795.1 Acidimicrobiales bacterium
GCACAGGGCGATGCCCGTCTTGATGGGGATGGCCCATGCCTTGTTGTGAGTCATCCAGCTGCCGATGGAACCTTGTCACCTCAAGATTGCCGAGTCTCGCCCCTTGCGCTGGGACACGCCCCCGAATGGCTACCAGGAGGGGGGCGCAGATGTGCAGAGGTTCGCCCGAACCAAGCTGTGCCTTCAGGCCATAATCCTGGCCATAAACTCAGGAGAATTATGGCCAACTGTGGCGAACGGCCTGGACGGCGAATCTAAGAAGGACCAGTTCAGAGCTACTGACGCGGACTCACTAGACACTCAGGGTCGCACTTGAAAAGCCGTGAGACGAAAGTCTCCGTGGGTTCGAATCCCACTCCCTCCGCCGACGGTGCGATTCCCTCCGTCCTGCCGGGCCGAACTGGGCAACCGAGTCGAGCGCCGCGCGGAGTACCGGCCGTGCACGCGGACGGATCCTCTCGTCAGCCCCGGTGGGACCCAAGGAGTCGGCTCCTGGGCCAGGCCGGTGTCGGTCTGGGCCGGCGGCCGCCGGGAGAGGGCCGGGGTCGACGAGGGCTGGCGGTCCCTGATGTTGGACCAGACCAAGGCGGCCTGGCCGGAGGTCGGCTGATCGGCGTGGGCCGACGCATCCGGCAGCCGACTGGGCGGATGTTGCGAAGATCCGGCCACGTAGGAGACGCCTGTCGGCAGGATGTCCTGAAAGGACGCCATGCAGATGGGCACCTCGGGCGTGTTGGCGGCCGTCAGGGTGACTGTGGAGGGAACGTCCTTCCTCTGACCGGCTCATGCTACGCGTCCACCCGGCCGACCCGTGGATGGACCGGGGGCGGTCCCACCCCTTCTCCGAGACCCCACGGGTGGGATCGGTGGCGGAAGATCAGGGGCTCCGGCCCATCGGGGGACCAGGTCGAAACCCCCGGGAGGCGATCTCCAACACAGCGGGCCGGGGGCTAACCTGCTCCTGGTGGACATCGAGGAGTACGGCGGAGTCCCCCACCGATCCGGTGGGGCGTTCGACCTGCCGGTATCTGGGGGGGAGGCTGCTGGCGGCACCTGCGGCCAGGTCCCGTCCGGTCCGATCAGCTCCGACGACGATGACGCCCGGACTTCCTCGGTTCGGGCGTCGATGGAACAGGCGGGACCGGGCACCCGGGAGGAGCCCCGTCCCAAGGGTGACCGCGTGTGGATGGGGCTAACTGCAGTGGCCGCGCTCTTCCTGGTCGGCTTCGTCGTCTACATCGCAACCCGGCCACACCACCCGAAACCTGTGACCTATCCGGTCACCGCTCCGGCGGCCCTCGCCATCGGCAGCACTGCTCCGCCCTTCGAACTGCCCCGCCTCGGAGGCGGTGTACCGGTGTCGCTGGCGAGCACCCAGGGCACCCCGACCGTGGTGAACTTCTTCGCTTCGTGGTGCCGCGACTGCCAGGCCGAGCTGGCCGACTTCGCCGCCCTGTCGTCCGCCACCGGCGGGCACGTCGCCATCATCGGAGTCGACTCCAACGACTCCGACGGCGCCCGGGCCCGGACCCTGTTGGCCGCCGCCAAGGCCACCTATCCCGTTGGCGTCGACAGCGGCGCGAAGGTGGCGACCTCCTACCTTCTCACTGCCCTCCCGGTCACCTACTTCCTCGACGCCAACGGTCGGGTGGCGCACGTGGCCTTCGGCACCCAGACGTTGGCCACCCTCACCCACTGGGCCCATGTCCTGACCACCGGGACCGGCAACCCATGATCGACACGCCATCGAACGGGGCGACGAAGCACCCACCCGCCGGTCCATCCGGGGCACCGGGGCCGACGGCTCCCCAGGCGCACACCTCCCTCTCGGCCGCCGACCGTGCGGCGGCGTTCGCTTCCGGAACCGCCCCCGTCGACAGGGCAGCGGCGCTGCGGGCCGGATCGACCCCGGTCCCCCGAAAGGTCATCCTCTGGATCATCGTGGGCTTCGCCGCGCTGGGACTTGGCGGCGTAGTGGTCGAGCACTTCTTCGGCAACGCTGGGGCCGGGTCGGCAACGGCTACGCCCACCACCCTCGCCGGAACCGGGGGAACCGGGGGTGCCGCTCCGCCGACCCCAACCCCTCCGGCAGCCCCTCCCGTCAACGCCTCGCTCGACTCCTTCCTCGGCCTGAAGCAGCTGGGGACGGCCCGCGCCCCGGCGGTGGCCCTGCACGATCAGAACGGAGCCCCCTGGGCCCTGGGGAGCGCCCACGGCAAGGTGGTCGTCCTCACCTTCTTCGACTCGGCCTGCGACGACATCTGCCCGGTGCTGGCCGAGGAGATCAGCCAGGCCGACGCGCTCCTCGGACCGGGCAGTGCCAACGTCGAGTTCGTCGTGGTGAACACCGATCCCCTTGCCACCTCGGCCACGCCGCCGCCCCCCGCCCTGACCGAGAGCGTCCTCAGTGGACAGGCCAACGTGACCTTCCTCAACGGGCAGCTCGCCGGCCTCAACGGCATCTGGAGCAGCTACGGCGTCTCCGTGACCGTGCAGAAGTCCACCCACGTGGTCACCCACAACGACATCATGTACTTCATCGATCCCCTGGGAAGGCTCAGACTGCGCGCCACCCCGTTTGCCAACGAGGATCACCTCGGGTCCTACAGCCTCCCCCCCGGGGACATCCGACGGTTCGCCCAGGGGGTGGCCGCATCCGCAGCTAGCCTCGCTCGGAGCCCATCATGAGCGACGACACCCCCCGCCCCTCGACTCCCTTCGACCCATCGACGATGTCGGGGGCCGGCCTGCCGCCGACCAGGGCCGTCTGGTACAAACGCCCCTGGGTGCTGGTCGCTGCCGCGGTCGTGGTGGTGATCGGCGCGTCGGTGTTGATCGACCTGCCCAGGCCCATCTCCAACTCCGAGGACGTCGCCAGCCAGACCAGCTCCATCAACGAGATCAACACCGACCTGACCGGCTGCGCGTTCGCCGTCCAGGAGACCTTCACCATCTACCAGGACATGAAGACCGGGGGGCTGACCGCATCCGACCGCACGCGGGCACCGTCCATGCTGCGAGACGACCAGACCGCCTGCTCGTTGACCAACAGTTCGATCTTCGACCTCACCAACAACATCCAGGTGCAGGACACGACGGCCGGAAAGAACGTCGACCGCATGCTGAGTGTGACCACGGAGTGGGTGACGGCCGACGCCCTTGCCGCCGTCGAGGACATCCAGTCCCTCTACGGCAACCCGAACAACGCCGCCAAGGTCGCCGACCTCGGCAACCAGGAGGCCCTCCTCGCCAAGGACCGCGCCGAGGCCATCGCCGACGTGCAGGGCGCCCAGCAGATCCTCGGGGCCAAGCTGCCGATGCCGAACCTCCCGGACCTGCCCCATCTGGTCGGGACGCCGTAGGCCCGCCCCGGGGGGGAGCTCCTCCGACGAGCGCTCAGGGAGGGTTCGTGCCGGTGTCCACCGGTCGGCCCCGAGTCCGCTCCTGGCGGACCAGACGGTACAGCTCCTCGTCCGGGTTCTCCTCGGACTGCAACCAACGGATCAGGTTCCAGAAGACCACCGGGATGAACGCGCAGCCGGAGACGAACCACATGATCCCCGAGGTCAGCTGCTGATCGGCCGAGACGCTGTACCCGTGACCGGGGGTGTGGACATAGCCGTGGTACCAGGTGCCGTGCGCCAGGCCGACGAGGTAGGCAAGCACCCAGATGACCCACATGGACACTGCGGCCAGGGCGACCCGGTGGGGTCGGGCCAGCCTCGGCATGAGCGGTGGTGACTCGATCAGCTCGAGCCAGAGCCCCACGCTCCCGACGACGAGGGTGACAGCTTCGGCGGCCAACAGCCACGGGTGCCTGGCCAGCGCGTCGACCGTCAGTGGGATCCTCCAGAGGATGACGACCGCCAGGTACGTAGCGGCGAACAGGACGCTGCGGATGGCTTCGGGATGCCGCCTCCGGCCCCGGGCGAGTCTGTCCACCGGTCGCAACTCGCCTGCCGGGACGGCGACGTGGGCCTCGTCCACCAGCTCGCGGTGCGCCGCCAGCCCGAGCCGGCGCCACGGTGCACCGCTGACCACCAGCACGGGCACGACCACGGCCAGCAGGGTGAACTGGAGCGCCTCGACGAACTCATAGCGCCGTGCCGACGACGAGAGGGGGGGGACCAGGCAGGCGATGAAGAGGACGACCGCGGAGATCGAGAGGACCGAACGGAAGGTCTGGACGGCCGCCGCGGACCGCGACGGCGCGGTCCCCGACGTCACTGGGGCGAGCGACGCTGAAAGAACCCCCAGAGGCAGACCGCGATCAACGTGCCCAACGGAACGACGAGGGTGAGCACCTGGGGACCGATGTAGCTATCTGTCGCAACGCTCATTGTCGGACCAACCTTGCTCTCGGTGCCTCGAATTCATGGTACTCAGCTTCCCGCGCACGTTCAACGGTCTCCCTCAGATCAGGTAGAACATCACCCAGAACAGGGCGCTCCCCACGGCCATGAACCCCCAGAAGTAGGTACAGGCTTCCACGTTCGCCCTGAAGATCTGCGCCGACGGCGTCATCGAGTTCTGCGGAGGCCCGTCCTCGGACCGCTCGCTGCGGAACCGGAGGGACCGGGCCAGGTTGGTCTCGAGCCAGTAGGTCCCGGTCACGATGAGCATGATGTTCATGACGGCCCAGCCGATGAAGCAGGACGCGTACCCGCTCGACCCCGGGAAGAACGGCAGCTGGGTGAGCTGGTAGATCTGCAGGCCGATGGCGACCAAACCGCCGAGGACGGCGGTCCACCCGGCCACCTCCCAGTCGATGACCGATCCCCTGCGCATGCGCCAGTTCCCGTAGATGACCAGGAGTGCGGAGGCGAGGACCACGAAGAAGATGCCCCACCCGATGCCGGTGGGGGCGGTGATGCCCCCCGGCCGCCAGAGCTGACCGTTGTTTGACGACCGCAGATAGAAGTAGGCGAAGGCCAGCGAGGCCAGCAGGAAGGCGAACATCCCGATGAAGAGGCGGCCGCCCGTCCAGTACGAGCCGACGGCGGCCCGCAACTCGAACTCCTTCTCCTCGGGAGTCTCGGTGAACCCGGGGGTTCTCTTGGCTGTGTCGGTCACCGCGCTGTCTCCACTCACTCGGCCGGCGGTCGGGGCTCGTCGGCGACACCGGCGGACGTGGGAGCACCGGATCCCACGAGGACGCCTTCACCCAGGTCGGCGACAGCGGGTGCATTTTCCTCGCTGTAGTGATACGGATCGCTCAGGATCACCGGGATGCGCTCGAAGTTGTAATAGGGAACTGGAGTGGGCGTCTGCCACTCGAGCCCGAGCGAGTCCCACGGATTCGCCGGGGACGGCGTGGGCTTGATGAAGACGGACCACACGAAGTTGGCCACGAACACCAGGAAGGACGACCCGAGGAGGAAGGCGCTGACCGACGAGAAGTCGTTGAGCGCCTGCAGGTTCTGCGCGTACTCGAACACCCGGCGAGGCTGGCCGAGCAGGCCGATCAGGAACATCGGGAAGAAGGTCAGGTTGAAGAAGATGAACATCATCCAGAAGTGGATCTTCCCGAGCTTCTTGTTCATGGTCTTGCCCGTCATCTTCGGCAGCCAGAAGTAGAGGCCGCCGAAGAAGGCGAAGATCAGGCCGCCCATGATGGTGTAGTGGAAGTGGGAGAGGACGAAGAAGCTCCCGTGCACGGTGACGTTCACGGGCACGTCCGAGAGGAATACGCCGGTTACCCCGCCGATGAGGAAGTTGAAGAACAGGGCGAGGGCGAAGAGCATCGGCACCTCGAACCGGATCTTCGCCCGGTAGAGCGTGCCCAGGCCCACCAGGAAGATGAACCCGGTCGGGATCGAGATGAGCTCGGTGGTGAGCATGAACAGCGGCCGCATGTCCGGGTTGATCCCGCTCTGGAACAGGTGGTGCTGCCAGACGAAGAACGACAGGAGGGCGACCCCGATCATCCCGGCGGCCGCCACCTTGTAGGCGAAGAGCGGCTTCCGGGTGAAGACCGGGAGGATCTCCCCGACGATGCCGAACCCCGGCAGGGCCATGATGTACACCTCCGGGTGCCCGAAGAACCAGAAGAGGTTCTGCCAGAGGTAGGAGCTCCCGCCGTGTTCGGTGACGTAGAAGGCGGTCTGGGCGGTGTGGTCGAGGATGCCGAACAGGCCGGCAGCCACCAGTGTCGGCGTGGCCAGTGTCAGCAGGGCACAGGTGGCCAGGATCGACCAGACGAAGATCGGCACCCGGCTCCAGGTCATGCCCGGGGCCCGGTAGTTGATGATGGTGACCGCCAGGTTGAAGCCGGCGGCCATCATGCCCAGGCCGATCAGGGCGAAGCCCACCAGGTAGGAGATCATGCCCCCACCGGCCTGGGTCTGGAGGGGCGCGTACCCCGTCCACCCGGTCGGGAACCCGCCGTAGGGGAGCGCGGTCAGGATGACCAGATACCCGGCGGTGAAGATCCAGAAGCTGAACGCCTCGACCCGGGGGAAGGCGGTGCGCCGAGCCCCGATCATCAGCGGGACCAGCCAGTTACCCAGCGGGCCCACCACCACCGAGGTGGCCATCATCATCATGATCGTGCCGTGCTCGCTCACGATGGCGATGTAGGTCCCGGGGCCGAAGACATGGCTGGTCGGGGTGAGCAGCTCGGTGCGGATGGCCATGGCCAGGAGCCCGCCGGTGAAGAGGAAGGTGAGCACGCCGATGACGTACTGGAGCCCGACGACCTTGTGGTCGGCCGTGTAGCGCATGTACCTGGTCCAGCTGGTCGTCTCGTACTCGGGCCGGGGCTCCATCCCGGCCATCTTCGCCAACGGGTAGTTCAACGCACCGATGCCCAGCAGCCACCCGGCGGCGCCGAGGAGCAGCGCTCCGGCGTTGGCGATGCTGTTGACACCGGAGTTGGCGACGTTGTCATAGCCGCTGGCCACGACGTTGCCGAGCCAGTGGCCGAGGAGGTAGCCGAGCACGGCGCCGATGATGGCCGTCCCCAGGTGCTGGCTGAGCCAACCCGGCCGTGCGGGCAACCCCTGGAGGCCGCCGATGACCGGCGGGGTGACATCGGGGTAGACAATCTCGGTCTCTCGTTCGGCGCTGATGGTCATCGCTCGACCGCCACCTTTCTCAACGGTGCTGCGCTTGACGGTGCTCGGCCCGCTGGGACGCTGTCGAGCACGGTGCGACCGCTGTGCTCACCGGCACGGCTCGTGCTCCGGTACCCGCGGATGGTCGTGCTCATGACGCCGGCTGCTTTGCCCCGTAGACCTCGGAAGGGCTGTAGGGGACGACGTTGTCGGGGTAGTACCCACCGTCGGCACCGTTGGCGTCGGGGACATAGGTCCAGGCGAACGGCGGCAGTAGCTTGGTGTTGGCGGCCGTGGCAGCCTCGGTGGCCTTCGCCCATACCAGGAAGGCGGTCTTCGAGACGACCTTCCCGTAGTTGAACATGGACCCGTGCCACAGGCCGCACAGCTCGCTGCAGCGGACGGTCACGCTGCCCGTCTCGTTGGTGGTGGTGTATGCCACGTTGTCCTGCTGGGGGTTGGCGTCTGCCTTGATGCTCAACTGGTAAGCCCAGAAGCTGTGGATCACGTCCAGCGACGTGACGTGGAAGGCGATGGTCGTGTTGACGGGGACGATGAGCTGTTGGCTCTCGAAACCGCCGAAGGTCGGATAGCGGTAGGTGAACTTCCACTGCTGCCCGATGACCTGCACGGGCAGGATGGAGGCCGAGGTGGGCGTCCAGATGGGATTGGGTCCCTCTCCCCCGCCGGCACCGTTGGTGGTGATCAGCTCGAACGTGCCGAAGCCGGCGAGGAAGAGCACGACGAACGAGGTGATCACGATCCAGCCGACCTGCACCCCGAGGTTGGACCGGGCACCAGCGCCGCCCACGGGCTCGGGGGCACCCTTGCGGGAGGCGCGCCAGGTGATGAGCGCGTAGGCCATGTAGACCCAGACGCCGAGCAGCACCGGCAGGGCGATGACCAGCAGGATGTTGAAGTCGAACTGGTTCTCCTCCGCCGCCGAGGTCATCGTTCCCGGAGGCACGTGGGGGCCGACGAGGAAGTAGAACAGCGGGTCGACGATGGCGGAGAGCACGGCCCAGATGGCCACGATGCGCCACATGTGCCGGGGCTCAGCGGCCGTGCGCCGGTGCCCGGCGGCGTCCGGGGTGGTCAACGGCTGCCCGGCTGCATCACCATTGTCGACGGTCATGCCTCGACCTCCAGGAAGCCGCCCATGTAGTTGACCGTGCTCATGGGCCCCCCGTTCCCGAACAGGAAGCCGAGCCCGCAGGGCACGAAGCACTGCCAGGGGTAGTCACCCGGCCCCGGCGTGACGAACGACGCCTTGATGATGTTGTGGTCGTTGCCCAGCCCGCAGGGCGCTTGGCTGCACGCGTTGGTCGAGCTGCTCGAGATCCCGACGAGGGGGATGCTGATGCCCAGTGTCGGGATCGAGAACGTGTGGCCGACCCCGTTGCCGCTGTTCGAGTCGTAGAGGGAGTACGGCTTCCCGTTGAGCGTCGCCACGCCGCCTGCGGTTCCGGCCACCAGCCCCCACTGCTGGTTGCGGAGCGGGCTCCCCGAGTCGTACTGCTCGATGGTCAGGTTGATGCGGGTGTGGGCCGGTACCTTCCATGCCGTCGAATGGATCCACTGGCCGCTCGGGTCCTTCACCAGGTAGGAGACCCAGGTCGGATGGTCGCCGAATCCGATCGACCCCACGGTCTGCACCGTCAGGTTCACCGGGGCCCCCTCCGGCTGGGCGGCGGTGAAGTCGACAGTCTGCGGCTGCGGCGTCAGGTAGGTGACCACTGCATAGACAGCCAACCCCACGGCGACGGCAAAGAGGCCGAGGACTACAGAGAGCCTTCCCCCAAATGACATCCGCTACTCCTCATGCCGCCGTAGTTCGAAGTCTCCCGGTACGACCACCGGATTCCCCCATTTTGAAACGCAGGTAGTGCAATGAATCTGCAACGCATTCGTGACAGTAGGCGGGGTGCCTGGGTTGGTCAAGTGTTTCGATGCATCCCTCGTTGTTAC
>DAIMIK010000030.1:9123-25701 GCA_036722795.1 Acidimicrobiales bacterium
CCCTCGTTGTTACGCATTGCGCGCCCACCACATTGAGCGATTCACTACACGTGATACCGAGCGATTTACTACACGTAGTGCGCAGCCACATTGGCCACATCGAGCGGTGCTCCGACGGTGGCCTAGGCGGGACCGCCGGCACTGGCCCGGGGCGGGCGGAAGTCATCCACGTTGGGCATCGGTCCCCGGCCGGACAACCGCTCCAGCACGTTGGAGATCGATCCGTCCCGGTCGATGGCCCGCTTGGCCACCACGATGAGGGCCGGCAACGCCCAGAAGTCGCCGCAGATCCACAGGATGCCGGCACCGATCTGCTGGTCACCGAAGGGCGACAGGGTCACCCCCGGAACGTGGGCATAGACCGAGTACCAGCTCGAAGTGGTGAGGATGCTGAGCGACATGGCCAGCACGAACATCACGATGTTGGTGCTGATGATCGCCCCGGCCTGCCAGATCGGGCTGGCCTTCGGCTTCATCGGGTGCGAAGGGATGATCTGGAGCCAGAAGAGCACGCCGGTGACGAAGAAGCTCCCGTGCATCAGCCAGATGTGGATCGCCTGGTTGTTCTCGGACAGGTCGAACAGCGACGGAAGGTGCCAGACCACCATCACCGCATTGAAGGAGAGCAGGGCGAACCAGGGGTTGATGACGAAGCGGCCGACCCCCCGGAGCACCCCCGACCATGATCCGAGGATCAGGAAACGGCCCACCTTCCGGCGGGCCCCGACGGGCAGCGCGTGGAGCAGGGGGATCCAGGGGGCGCCGAGGACGATCAGGATCGGCGCGTAGAAGGCGATCAGCAGGTGCTCGAACATGTGGACGAAGAAGTAGCTGCTGGCCCAGTAGTCGATCGGCGATTCGACGGCCAGCAGCAGCAGGCCGAGGCCCGCATAGAAGGAGAGCGAGTAGAGGCGGCGGCGGCGGGTGCGGGCGGGGGTGGACCGGCGGCGGAGGCGGGCGAGGCCCACCTCGTGAGCGAACACGACGGCCGCGACCACCAGGAGGAAGGGGTCGAACGACCAATTGTCGATGAGGTAGTGCACGGCCGGGCTCCAGTGGCCCCCGACGAGGGGAGGGCGCCGGCAACGTTAGCCCGAGGAGCCGCCCGAGGAGCCGTACACGATGGGCACGTCGAGGGTCTGGCTCCGCTGCCACCGGCCGGACGCGAGGGTGTCCACTCCGAGCGTCGACTGGCTCACGATCAGGGCGTCGAACCCACCGGTCGGCCCGGCGGCGACCACGGTGGTGCCGGCCGGCAGCGGAGCCAGCGTCTGCCAGCCGGCAACCGATGGATCGATGACCGACGCCGAGCGGTCGCCGTGGGCGTCCTCCGTCACGGCGATCAGGCCACCGGCAGGGGTGACCCCGGTGGACACCAGCGTCCTTCCGGCGGTGGGCAGCGGCGGCGAGACCGACCAGCTCACCAGCCCGTCGCTGCTCGTTGCCGCCACCAGCTCACCGGAGCCCCCCGTCCCGGCACTGATCAGGGCGGTTGCACCCGACGGCGTGGCGAGGAGGCGGACCACACGGGCCGGGCCGCCGACCGACCCCGGTAGTGACGGGCCCACCGAGTGCCAGGTGCCGTCCGTGAACCGGTAGACCCCGGCCGCGCCCCCGTGGACACAGGCCGCCCCCGCCAGCACATCGCCGTCGGCCCGGACGGCCACCGCGGTCAGTGCTTCGATTCCGCATGCAGCAGCCGAGCTGCCCGCGCCGAGGACGCCGGTACGTGCGATGGAGTGCCAGCTCGACAGGTCACCGCCGCTCGACACCACCTCCCTGCCGCCGGCACCCAGCAGGGCGGCGTTGCGTGCAACGCTCGACGTGGCGAGAGCATCCGGCACCGGAGCCAGACCACCGGGAAGCACCCCCGCCGTCCAGGTGGCACCCTGGTCGGTGCTCTGGGCCAACGGGGAGAAGCGGAGGAGCAGGGAGGTCCCGAATCCCGCGGTCAGCGCCCCGGACGGGGCCACGGCCGCGACCAGGCCGCCGTTGCTGGCCACGCCGGGCGGGGTGGCCAGGGCCCACAGGGGCGAGTCGGCCGGCAGGTGGAGCAACTCCCAGAAGGTGTTGAGGGGGTCGTCGAGATGCCCCATGGCCAGCGTCGCCCAGGTCCCGGTGGGGGAGGCGAACGAGGCCGCCAGCGGGATCGAGCCGGCCGCGGCACCGGCCGACGAGCCCGACGCCGTCCCCGACGGCGACGAGCAGCCGGTGAGGACCGCGGCGACCAGGGCCATGCCGCCGATCGACATCATCAGGTGCGCCTTGGGAGCGAGCCGAGCGCCAGGCCGCCGATCCACCCCCGTCGCGGCGGTCACGACTGCGAGAAGTGCTGGAGCTGGCCGCTCAGGAGGGTCGAGAACGAGGAGCGGAGCACCGACGTGGTGCCGGGGTCGGAGTCGAGGACCTCCCTGATGTGCCCGTTCCGGTCGATGATGAACACGATGTCGCTGTGGGCGACCATGGCGCCGGCCGGCGCCACCTGGGTCTGGACCCCGTAGTTCGTCCACGTGTCATGGAGCTGGGTCAGTGATCCGGTGAGGAACTTCCAGTTGGGCAGCGTGTCGAGGCCTTCCTGCCGATCGAAGGCGGTGGTGAGGGCGGTCGAGGTGTACAGCGGGTTGTTGACGATGGCGACGAACTCGACGTTCGAGGTCACCGGGCCAACCATCTGGTCGGTCACGCGCAGCTCCTGGGCGATGAGCGGGCAGTCCGACGTGCAGACCGGGTCGAGGAAGGTGAGCACGACCGTGTGCCCGGAGAGGCTCTTCAGTGAGACCTGGTGGCCGGCCTGGTCGGTCAGCCTGAAGGGGGCAGCCGGGTAGTTCACGAAGTTCGGCGTACCGTTGCTGGCTTCGGTCAGGATGGTGTCGGCGTTCGGGTTGGCGGCGGCCAGCGCCATCGGGGCCGCGCCGACCAGCACGATGCCCAGCGCTCCGACGGCAGCCAGGCATCCCAGGACGTAGGAGGGGCTGAGCCGGTCGAGCAGCCGGGCCGACCCGGCAGGCGCCGCGGAGGGCGGGGCTTCGACACGGGCCTGGGCCCGGGCCGGCAGCCGGACCACGGCGAGATACCCGGCGGTGAACACCAGGGCCATGGGGATCATCGAGTTGGGGTCGGTGCCCACTCCTCCGAGGAACCCCAGATCCTCGACCAGCACCCAGTCGGCCAGACAGACGATGATCCCGGCCACGACGCCGATCCGGAGCAGCCGCCGGTCGCCGCTCACGAAGCAGCCCCCGACCACGAAGAGGAACACGACCACGAAGAGGTTGACCGCCCACCCGTGGGCGGCGTCGAACGAGCCGAATGCCCGGACCCACGACGAGAACAGCGACGGTTGGGACATCTGGGACACCATGGCGGTCAACGTGCCGGGTGTGGCGCCCGGATGCGGTTGCCCCGACCAGAACCCGCGGCCCGGCCAGGCCTGCAGGACGCCCATGCCGATGAGGAACACCCCCATCACCCGCAGGAGCGCCTTCCCGAGCCTGGCCGTCTCCCACGCGGGATCGGCCAGGGCGACCAGGACCCCGGCCACCACGTAGAAGAGGACCGCTCCCGGCGAGCCGAACAGCCAGCTGCTGCCGTGGCCGAAGATCCCGCCGAATGCCTCGCCGAAGGCCCACACCACCAGGCCCCATCCGGCGCTGACCGCGCCGGCCGTCCGCGACCAGTAGCCACGCGGGGCGACCAACAGGAAGATGCCGACGCCCACCTGGATCCACACCGTGGCGGCGGCGGCCGAAACCGGGTGGTTGGACCAGATGGTGGCGCCGGCATTGACCAGGTGCTGGACCCAGCCCGGGGATGAGCCTGCTGCCGGGGTGAGGACGCCGCCGGGCAGGCCCAGGGGCATCGACGCCTGGGCCTGCAGAAGCCCGTCGAAGATCCACAGGGCGCCGAATGCGATGCGCAGGACCCGGCGGGCCGGCGGCTCCGGAGAGGCCCACTGGCGGGGGGCGGGCAACTCGAAATCGCCGGACGCCGCGCACCGTCGATAGCGGATGGTGCGGATCGCGTTCCAGACCACGGCCAGAACGGCCCCGATCAGGACGATCAGCACGAACTGGTGCAGCAGTGCGGTGTGGAAGGCCGCGGCGATGGTCGGGTCGTTGGTCTGCAGCCCGCGTCCCATTCCCGGCATCGCGCTACCACTCTCCCTTGGGTCCGGTGGCTCCTCGAGCCCGGCGGCGCTGCGATGGGCGAACTCCCGGATGCACCGCGGCCAACTCTAGATCGCCTGCACCGCTGGGTAGTCGGCGGCCCCTGTCGTCGCGACCTCGGACGATGGCGACGTCAGGTGCCGGTATCGGAGTCGGAACCGGCCCGTGCCGCCTCGGCCTCGTCGGCTGCCAACTTCCTCTGGTACTCCTGCCAGGCCTCGAGCATGTGCTGGTGCTCGGGCGCCACCTCGGGCTTCTTCGGGGGGCGCCGCTTCGGTCGGTTTCCGTGGAGGAGGGACCACCACATGTAGACGGCGAACACGGCGAGGAGGGGCCACTCGAATACGTATGCCCAGCTGAGAGCGTTCCCGCCCAACGCCCGCGAGAGCTCGAACCAGAAGGCCGCAATGCAGACCGCGAGGCCGACGGCCAGGGTCAGGTGCAGCTTGACCGCCTCGGATCCGGTCAGGCGCTGGCCCGTCCGAGCCGGATCCGACGATTCCGGGGGATCCACGCCGGTTACCCTACCGGCGCCCGCGCAGGGAACTGGCCGGCGCCGGCGTGCTACTCGCCGAAGAGCAGGCCGTAGTTGGCCCCCCGGCGGAGATGATGGCCGCCGTCCACGGCCAGGCTCTCGCCGGTGATCCACCCGGCCTCGGGCCCGGCCAGGAACCGGACGGCGGACGCGATGTCCTCGACCGTCCCCAGACGGCTGATCGGCATCTCGGCCAGATAGTCGTCGAGGAGCGGGCCTCCGGCGGTGATCGGCGCCATCAGCTCGTCATCGACGATGCCCGGTTGGACCGTGTTCACCCGGATGCCCGAGCGGCCCAACTCCTCGGCCGCATACTTGCAGAGCATGTCGACGCCGGCCTTGGCCGCCCCATAGGCCCAGAGGTATCGGTGGGGGAAGCGACCCGCCCCCGACGACATCCCGATGATCGATCCACCGGGCGCCTCTCCCCCATCGACACCGGTGCCCACTCCGGCAGCCATCAGCGGGGCTGCGTGCTTGATGCAGAGGAACGTCCCGATCAGATTGAGGTCGACGGTCGCCCGGACCTGGCCGAGGTCGGCACCGGCGATCGGCCCCATGTGCGCCGCGCCGCCCGCATTGGCGAACAGGATGTCGAGGCGCCCTCGTTCGAAGGCCGCTTCCACCACCGCGTGGGCGATCTCCTCCTCGACCGTCACGTCGGCCACCACGTAGCGGGCGGTCCCCCCGGCCGAGGAGTCGCCGGTCGACGCCCGGGCGGCCGCGGTGAGGAGGTCGACCGCGGAGCGGAGTCGCTCCTCGGTCCGGCCGCAGATGGTGACATGGGCCCCGTCCTGCACCAGTCGGGTTGCGGCACCCAGTCCGATGCCGCTCCCGCCCCCGGTCACCAGGGCGGAAAGGCTCTCGACGCCCCGTGCGCCGTTGGCTGCGCTGACCACGTTGCGGCCCTCCTTCGTTCGCTCGGCGGCCCTCGGGTGACCACCGTGATGGACGGACGTGCTACAGAGTGTCCGTTCGGCTGAAGCATGCTACGGGCCGGGCGCACCGGCAATCCCGTCGGAGCCGATCAGTGGGAGATCCCCGTTGAACCGGCGACCGGCGCGACCGGCGCGACCGGCGCGACCGGCAAGTGCACCAGGGCGGTCCGGCCGCGGACGACAAGGAGAAACGTGACGAGCTCCCGCCAAATGAACCTGGCCGACCTGTTCGAGGTGGTGGCCGACACCGTCCCTGACCGCCTGGCGCTGGTGGCCGGCCCCGATCGACTGACCTACCGAGAACTCGACGAACGGGCCAACCGCTTCGGGCACTACCTGCGGGATCAGGGGATCGCACCAGGCGCTCACGTCGGGATCCTGGCCCACAACCGAGCAGAGTGGGCGGAGACCATGATCGGTTGCTACAAGGCACGGGCGGTGCCGATCAACATCAACTACCGGTACGTGGCACCGGAGCTTCGCTACGTCATCGACAACGCCGATCTCGCAGTGCTGGTCTACGAACGGGAGTTGACGCCCCTGGTCGATGCATCACTGGACGACCGCCGGGCTCGGACGCTGCACCTCGCGGTGATCGAGGACGACTCCGACATCTCCGGCGCCTCCGACGCTGCCGGTGCCACGGACGCGGCCACGCCCTACGAGGCAGCCCTCGCCTCGGCCCGGGCCACCCGGGAGTTCGGGTCGCGGTCCCCCGACGACCTCTACGTCCTCTACACCGGGGGCACCACCGGCATGCCCAAGGGCGTCATGTGGCGCCAGGTGGACATCTTCTTCGCGGCCATGGGTGGTGGTGGCTGGGGTGCCGACCCGATCACCCGTGCCGACGAGTTGGCCGAGCGGCTCAATACCGAGGAGGCGGGTCGCGTGGCCATGCTGGTCGTCGCGCCCCTGATGCACGGCAACGCCCAGTGGGTGATGTGGAACGCGTTCATGATGGCCGGCACCGCCGTGCTGTACACCGAACACCGGTACGATGCCGACGCCCTGTTGCGCCTGGCAGGCGACGAGGGCGTCCTGACCATCGCCCTGGTCGGCGATGCGATGGCGCGCCCGCTGGCCGAGGCCCTGGAATCGGCACCGCCGGGGTCATACGACACCTCGACCCTGATGGCCGTCGCGTCGGGTGGCGCCATGTTGTCCGCCACGGTCAAAGCTGAGCTGAGAGAGCAGCTGCCCGGGGTCATGATCATGGACCGGTTCGGGTCGAGCGAGAGCGGGGCCCAGGGGGCGGTGGAGGACGGCGCCAGCGGCCCGCGGTTCGTGATGGGCGGCGACACCTCGGTGCTCGACGACGAGCTCCGCCCGCTGACCCCGGGCGACGGGAGGATCGGACACCTGGCCCGGACCGGCAGAATCCCCCTGGGCTACTACAAGGACCCGGCCAGGACCGATGCCACCTTCCCAACCGATGCCGGCGGCGTGCGGTGGTCGGTGCCCGGCGACCTGGCCTCCGTCGAGCCCGACGGCACCATCACCGTCCTCGGTCGGGGCTCGGCGTCGATCAACTCCGGTGGGGAGAAGATCTTCCCCGAAGAGGTCGAGGCTGCGGTCAAGTCGCATCCGGACGTCTTCGGAGCCATCGTGGTCGGGCTGCCCGACGACCGCTTCGGCCAGCGCGTCGTCGTCGTCGTCCAGGCCAGGGAGAGCGGCAAGGACATCGGGCTCGAGGACCTCCAGGAGCACTGCCGGGGTCACATCGCCGGCTACAAGATCCCACGCCAGATGCTCGTGGTGGACGACATCCCCCTGACCGCGGCAGGGAAGCCGGACGCCGAGGCGGCGAGGGCGCTCTTCTGAGGACAGGACCGCCCCCGACCCCCACCCCGCCGCCCCACCTGTGCCGAACGGTGGTCGGGGTTGTCCGTTCGGTCACACCGGTTGCGGCCACCGTCGGTGCGGTTCGGTCCACATCAACGTGACGCCGGCGCCGACAGGCGTGCACCGACAACGATCCCCACCGTGCGGGCCACCCGGTCAGCCGCCGCTTCCAACGCCTGCTCGTCGATGTCCACGGTGCGGTGGAGACCGGCATCGGGCCACAGGCCCATCACGCGTGCCGGCACCGGCCGCGAGGACGAGCGCAGCCCGGCGGCCAGGGCCAGATAGGCCAGCTCTTCCACCCAGCCCTCCTCCGGACAGCCCCCGGACACCGAGACCAGCGCCACCGGGGTCTCACTCCGTTGCCCGCCACGGGACACCGACCCTGGGGCTGTCAGCGGGACATGCATCTCCGACCGGCCCTTGAGGCGGACCGTGCGAGGCGCCGGGCACGTCCACTGGTCGTCCGCACCTCCGATCTGGGGGAGCTGGGCGAAGGCGGTCCAATCGAAGGCGGTCCACAGCGAGGTGGCCCAGCCGACGGCATCGGCCAGGACCACCGCCCGCGCTCCGGAAGGCAACCCGGAGAACCAGGGCTCCCAGTGGAATGTGCGCCAGCCGGTGCGCTCCCACTCCGCCACCGCATCGGTGGCAATCGGAACGACCGCCTCGGAGGGGCAGCGGAAACGGCCCGTGGCACACGCGCTCACCACGGCGAGACCCAGGGAACGTCGAACGAAGATCGGCTTCCACGCGAACGGTTCCTCGCCCAAGGCCGGCCGGTCCGGGTGGGTCAGGGCCCGACGGAGGAGCGGCAGGGTGACCTCCACCTGCCCACCGGGGGGAAGCCCCTCGATCGAAGCGGAGACCGTCGAGAGGAGACGGTCCCGCAGGCGGTGTCGTGCCCCTTCGCCGATCCGACTCACTGGCGGTGCCGTCAGCTCCACGGTCCGCGCTGCCGCGCGCGTCACCGGCCCTCCCCGCGTATCGTGTCCCGTCCTCCGAGTCCGTCGACGCGTTCCCGGCCCGGCCCGCGCTCGGGCAGCGCGGCGCACAACCCGCACAGGGTGCCGGGACTCCGGACGGGCTCGATGCCATCGGCCAGCCTCCGTAACGCCCTGGCGCCGATCAGCGTTCGGCGGGCAGCCCCCACCAGCAGCTCGTCGGTGACGGGTTCGACGTCCAGCTCGCCTGTCTTGGTGTAGTACGTGGCCATCACGAATGGAGGTGCCCAACTCCGCAGCGCCTCGACCAGGGCATAGAAGTGGAGATCGGCACGGTGCCCCGGGCGGCGGGCACCCGACTTGATCTCCACGATGGCGACCGACGCCTCGTCCTCGGCCGGCCTGCCGATGGCCAGGTCCACCCGGGCCGACAGTTCGACCGAGCCTCCGGCCAGCAGCGCTCGCATGGCCTCCTGCGTCCGAGGCAGCCACGCAGGCTCGAGGGCCGGCCACCGGATTTGCAACCCCTCGGCCTGCCGCTCGACCTCGGCTCTCAGGCCCTCCCGATCAGGTGGCGACAGTTGTTCGATCCACGACAGCAACCCACGCTGGTGGTCGTCGACGGAGAGCGCCGCCAGTCCGTCGGCCATGGGATCACCGATGCTCCCCACGCACACCAGTTGCCGGAACAGGACATCGACGATGGCTCCACACGCCATGGGCACGGTCGGCGTCCGCTCACCGAACTCGGTCGCCACGTAGTGGGCCTCGCAGGCGAGCACCCGAGCCAGCCGGTCCTTGGTCACCACCAGGGGGGACAGCCGGGAGAGCGTCCCACCGGGACCCGACCCGCCGTCACCTTGCCCGTGTCCCTCCGCCGCGGCGTCGGTCGCGAGCTCCGCGTCGAGGTGGCGGCGGAGCCGGAGCACGAACTCGGGGTCGACCGTCGGCCGGGGGCGTCCGGTGACCCGCAGCCGTTCGAGAAGGGCCGGGCCGGCCAATGGCCTCCACGGGTGGGACCAGGCCTGTCCGGCTGCGACCTCCGAGCGCCGGGTCCCGCTTCCGCCGTGGCTGTCCGGGGCCGGTCGCGTGCGATCCCCACCCTGCCATGGGATCCCAGCACCGCGGTCGACGTCCATCACAAGCATGGCGACAGTGTGGACCGCGGGTGTGACTCTCACAATGGGACAGCGGGGGCCGGCCCTGGCCCCGGTAGCCTCTGCACCGATGAGGTCCGCAGCCACCGTCACCTCCTTCGCCGTCGTGTTCCCCTTGTTCGTCGTGGTCACGCTGGTCCTGATCGTGCTGGCCATCCGCTTCACCGTGCAGCGAGCCGCCGCATCGAGGGCGCAATGGCTGAACGCGCAGGAAGGTGCCGACGAGGAGGAACCCGAGCCCGAACTCACCGCACTGGTGCTGGCCGGCGGAGGCCCTCGGGGGGCGATCCAGATCGGGATGCTCCAGGTCCTGGCCGACCACGGATTCGTGCCCGATCGGATCTACGGATCCTCGGTCGGGGCGATCAACGGCGTCGGCTTCGCCGGTGACCCCACGCCGGCCGGAGTGGAGCACATGGCGCAGGTCTGGCTCGGACTCGGTCGCGAGGACGTCTATCCCCAGGGCCGACTGCACGGCCCCTGGCTCTACTTCCAGCAGCGCGACTCGGTCTACGCCAACTCGGGGCTCCGGAAGATCATGGAAGAAGGGTTCGCGGTGGAGCGCCTGGAGGAGACCGTCGTGCCCGTGGAGGTGGTGGCCACCTCGCTGACGGACGGCCGCGAGCGGTGGTTCACCTATGGGCCTGCCATCGAGGCCGTACTCGCCTCCATGGCGATTCCCGCCATCTTCCCTCCGGTCGAGATCGGCGACGAGCGCTTCATCGACGGCGGAGTGGTCAACAACGTGCCCATTCGCCGGGCGATCGAAGCCGGTGCCACCAAGATCGTCGTGCTGCTCTGCGCTCCGCCCGCCTTCACACCGACCCAACCGAAGCGCCCGGTGGAGGCGATGGTCAACGCACTGATGATCTCCATCCACGCCCGCTTCGCCCGCGACATGGCCCAGCTGCCCCCGGGTGTGGAGGTCTTCCTGTGCGTGGGGAACGAGGAGGTGTCCCGCGACTTCGATGACTTCTCCACCACCGAGTCGCTGATCGCCCAAGGCCGCGAGGAGGCCTCCGAGGTGGTGCGGCGCTACGGCTTCGGTCCCAACGGGATCGGCGGCTCAGGCGCGGCGGCGCGCAACGCCGCGTCGGAGCGCGCTGCAACCTCCGCTGACGCCGGCCGCGGGGTCGGAGGGGGTGTCGGGGAATCGACGGCAGGCCCCCCCGCAGGAGAACCCCCTCCCGCCGTCACAAGCGACGTCGCTCACTCGTCGACCCAGCCGGGGCCCGGCACGTAGCGGCGCACGATCCGGGCAGGGACGCCGGCGATGACGCAGTGGTCCGGGAAGGTGCCGCGCACAACGGCCCCCGCCCCCACCACCACATTCCTCCCCAGCACTGTGCCAGGGAGGATCACCACACCGGTGCCGAGCCAACTGCCCGAACCGATGCTCACCGGGACGTCGTGTGGCCACTGGACGTGGACCACCTCGTCGGGATTCTGGTATCCGTGGTTCTGATCGGTGATGTACACATAGGGGCCCGTCTGCACATCGTCACCGATGTCGATGTCGAAGTGGCCGACGATGTGACTGCCCCTTCCGATCGTGGACCGGTCGCCGATCCGCACCACCGGATCACTCACCATCTTCTGTCCCGGAACCATCCCGGCCGTGATGCTCACATTGGGACCGACCAAGGTGTCGCTGCCGATGTGGATCCAGCGTTCACCGAAGATGGCTCCGGTCGGAAAGGCCAGGCAACTGCCCGACCCGAAGGCACCGAACCGTTGGGCCAGGACATCCCCGGGGCCGGTGGCCCCGTTGCGGACCATCCAATTCCATCCGGCATGCACTGCCGCATTCAGCCAACGGTGCCGCAGGGGCGCCGAGGCGCTCCAGGGGCCGCGCTGCGGTGGGGACGACGGACCGGCGTGCGCCGGACCGGGTGACGATCCGGACGCGCAGGGAACCGCTGCCGGAACCGCTCCCGGGGGCATCGGTTCCGGCCCGTCGCCGGAAATTGGGCTTGTCGCGCTCACTCTTGGACGCTATCTGATGGACCGTGATCCCCGCTATCGAGCACCGGCCAACCTCGACCCGGGCCGTCGTCCCGCGCTGCGACCTCAATAGAGTGGCACCGTGCCCCTCGACGAACGCTCCACATTCGCCGACCGGTCCCGCCTCGGCCGGGCCGGATTCGAATCGGGTTCGGAGATCTACGACCGGGCACGACCGGGCTACCCCGAAGAGGCAGTCGCGCACATGAGCTCGACCCTCGGGATCGTCGAGGGGAGCCTGGTGCTCGATCTGGCCGCCGGCACCGGCAAGCTCACCCGCCAGCTACAGACCGGCGGCACCGCGTGCGTGGCGGTGGAGCCCTCGGCATCCATGCGGGGCGTGTTCGGGCGCGCCACCCCGGGGATCCCCATGGTCGCCGGCACGGCGGAGTCGATCCCGGTCGCCGGCGGAGCCATGGACGCCGTGGTGGTCGCCCAGGCCTTCCACTGGTTCGACGCCCCCACCGCTCTCTCGGAGATCGCCCGGGTGCTGCGGGTGGACGGAGGCGTGGCGCTTGTCTGGAACGAGCGCGACGAGTCGGATCCCGCCATCGCCGAGTTGGTGAGGATCAGCAAGTGGGACCAGTGCCAGCCCTATCCCGTCGGACGGGACTTCGGTGCGGACATCGACGAGAGTAGGCTCTTCGGCCCGGTCTCGCGCACGAAGTTCCGTTTCACCCAGTACCTCGACCGCACGGCGTTCGTCGAGCAGGTCGCCTCGCGCAGCTACGTGCAGGTGCTCCCCGAGCACGAGCGCAACGACCTCCTCGGCCAGGTGGCTGCATTCGGTTCGACACTCGGCGATCCCATCGCCATGCCCTATGTCACCGATCTGTTCTGCGCCCGGGTGGCCTCGTGACCGGGAGGCGCCATCGGGTGGGCCGGCCACCGGCGCGCGGCAGGGGTGACCGGCTTGCCAACAGGGGCCTCGAAAGGGGACCTCTGCGTCTGGCCGTGCCCAATCCTGAAGGGCCACGGTGGACGTGGAGCGAACCGGATCCGGGAGGACGTAGCCAATGATCAAGCTGACCTGTCTGCTGAAGCGGAGAGAAGGGATGACCCCGGCGGAGTTCCAGGCCTACTGGAGGGATCACCACGGTCCGTTCATCGCCAACAGCCGCTGCGGCAGCCACGTCATCCGCTACGAGCAGAACCCCCGCCCGCTGGACGACTACCGGAGCGATGACGACCGCTCCGGCTATGACGGGGTCACCGTCCAGTGGTTCGCGTCGATGGACGAGTACTACGCGCACATGAACGAGGAGGACGCTCCTCAGATGTTCGAGGACCTCCCCAAGTTCCTCGACGTCGACCATCTCGACTTCGTGCTCACCGAGGAGCCGCGGGTGATCATGGACGGGACCGTCGACTGGAGCGCCTGAGGACGGCCGTCGCCGTTCGTTGACACCGGATCGGATCGGACATACGCTCCAGTTCTTCGGACAGTGCGTCCGATGGATTGGAAGGGGCATCCGACATGACCCAGGCGGAGATCGACATCAGTGGGATCGGTTTCGGTGACATCAGTTTCGGTGACATCGACCTGACCGATTCGAAGTACTTCGTCGACGGCGTTCCCCACCACTGGTTCGCCTTCCTGCGCGAGAACGCCCCGGTGTGGTGGCAGGAGGAGGCCGACGGGCCCGGCTTCTGGGCGGTCACCTCCCACGCGGACTGCACGACGGTCAATCGTGACCACGAGCACTTCTCGTCGCACCGCAAGGCCACCTTCATCTGGGACCTGCCCGACGACAACCTCGCCCAACAGCAGTCGGTCATGTTGAACATGGATCCCCCGCTCCACACCCGTTACCGGCGACTGGTCAACAAGGGGTTCACACCCCGCATGGTCAACCAGCTCCACGATCGGATCCACGCCGCCACAGACGGCATCATCGATGCGGTCATCGAGCGGGGTTCGGCCGACTTCGTGACCGAGATCGCCGCCGAGCTCCCCCTGGTCGTCATTGCCGAGCTCCTGGGCGTCCCCGACGAGGATCGCCACCGCATGTTCGACTGGTCCAACCGGATGATCGGCAGCCAGGATCCCGAGTACCAGACCGCCGGCGAGGCGGCCCTCCAGGCATCGATGGAGCTGTACGCCTACGCGTCGGAGCTGTTCGCCGCCAAGCGCGCCGACCCCCGTGACGACCTGATGAGTGTGCTGACCGAGGTGGAATTGGAAGGAGAGAAGCTCTCCGAATTCGAACTCGAGCTATTCTTTCTCCTCCTCACCGTGGCCGGGAACGAGACCACCCGGAACCTGATCTCCGGGGCCATGGCTGCATTTTTCGAACATCCCGACCAGTGGGAGTTGCTGCGCAACGACCGGTCGCTGATGCCCTCGGCCGTCGAGGAGATGCTGCGCTTCGTCACGCCGGTGATGAACTTCCGTCGCCAGACCACCAGCCGACTCGAGCTCGGTGGCCAGGTCATCGAGGACGACAGCAAGGTCGTCTTCTTCCATGTCTCCGGCAATCGTGACGAGGCAGTGTTCACGGACCCGCAGGCCTTCGACATCACCAGGAACCCCAACCCCCATCTGGCCTTCGGTGGCGGTGGGCCCCACTTCTGCCTGGGGGCCAACCTGGCCCGCATGGAGATCCGGGTGATGTTCGAGCACCTGCTCGATCGCATGCCCGACATCCGCCTGGACGGACAGGTACAGCGATTGCAGTCGCAGTTCATCAACGGGGTGAAGCACATCCCGGTGGCCTTTCCTCCCGGGCCACCCATCTCCTCCCCTAGATGACCCGCAAGACCCCCGACGACCTCAAGGAGGTCATCAGGGACTTCCGCAGGGACCAGGTCTGCGAAGTCGCCCGGCGGCTGTTCGGCGAGCGCGGGTCCACCGACGTCTCGATGGACGAGATCGCCGCCGAGGCCGGGGTGGCACGGTCCACCGTCTACGTCTACTTCGCCAATCGCGACGAGCTGCTGCGCGCCTGCCTCAGCGGCCTGCACGCCCAGCTCCTCGAGGCCGTTGCCGAAACCTGGGAGCAGGATGCCGACCCGGCGCACCGGCTCGAACGGTTGATCGAGGAGATGCTGGCCATCATCGATGACAACCCGGCATTCTTCCGCCTGGCACTGGTGACCCAGGGGACGGTGAGCCAGGGAGCCGAGGCGGTGGGCGCCGAGCTGGCGTTGATCGGGCTGGACGTGGCCAGGCTGATCCGTGATCTCTTCGTCCAGGGTGTCGCCGACGGCCTGTTCGCCGAGATGGATCCCGATCGAGCCACGTCGCTCATCGGCCAGCAGGTCTACGGGGCCATGTCCATCCGCGCCGCCGAGCCGCTCCCCGAGGCGCGGGCCGTGGCCGCTGCGGAAACGTGCGCATTCATCCTCCGTGGACTGGGGACCTGAGCAGACCCACCAGCTCGGACGCCCGGCACCCGGTCAGCCTCCGGCAGTGCAGTCCGGTCAGCCTCCGGCAGTGCAGTCCGGTCAGCCTCCGGCAGTGCAGTCCGGTCAGCCTCCGGCGACGCCCCCGGTCAGCCTCCGGCGACGGCAGGTACGATCGACAGGGTCTGGCCCGCCGCGATCGGGGTGGCCAGTCCCTCGAGGAACCGCACGTCCTCGTCATCGAGGAACACGTTCACGAACCGGCGCAGCTCTCCGGCCTCGTCGAAGATGCGATCGGCAAAGCCTGCATGGGCAGCGTCGAGCGCCTTGAGCGCCTCGCCGACCGTCGACCCTTCGACGCTCACCTCACCGGAGCCACCGGTGAGCGTGCGGAGTTGGGCGGGGATTCGGATCTTGATCATCATGCACTCCTCGGTGCCGGCTCGTCGGTGGGTTCGTACTCGGCACCCATGGCGGCAGCAAAGGCATCGAGCGTTGGGGCGATGGTGGCGGTCGGTCCGACCGTGCCCGACAGGGCCTCCACTGTCTTCAGTCCGTGGCCGGTCACCATGGCCACCACTCGCTCATCGGGCCGGATGACGCCCTCGCCCGCCAGCTTGGCCAGCGTGGCGATGGTCACCCCGCCCGCGGTCTCAGCGAAGATCCCCTCGGTCCGGGCCAACAGCCGGATGCCTTCGATCACCTCGGCATCGGTGACCGAAGCGCAGGACCCCCCCGACTTGCGAATGGCATCGAGCGCGTACCAGCCATCGGCGGGATTCCCGATGGCCAGCGACTTTGCGATCGTTGCGGGCTTCACCGGGCGAATGGCGTCGGTCCCTTCCGCGAACGCGGTGGCCACCGGCGAGCAGCCCTCAGCCTGTGCGCCCGAGATCCGTACCGACGGCTCGTCGTCGAGCAGCCCAACCTGCCACAGCTCGGCAAAGCCCTTTGCCACCTTGGTGAGCTGGCTTCCCGATCCGATCGGCACCACCACATGGTCGGGGGTCTGCCACCCCAGCTGCTCGGCCACTTCGAACGCCAGCGTCTTCGAGCCCTCGGCGTAGTAGGTCCGCACGTTGACATTGACGAACGCCCAGGTCGGTTGCTCACTCGTCAGTTCGGCACACAGTCGGTTCACGTCGTCATAGCTGCCTTCGACGGCAAAGACCCGACCCCCGTACACCGCGGTCATGGTGATCTTGGCAGTTTCGAGGTCGTGGGGGATCAGCACCACCGACTCCATCCCGGCCCGTGCCGCATGGGCTGCCACCGAGTTGGCCAGGTTCCCGGTCGACGCACAGGCTGCGATCTTGAACCCGAGCTGGCGGGCCTTGGTCAACGCCACCGACACCACCCGGTCCTTGAACGAGCCCGTCGGGTTGGCGGTGTCGTCCTTGACCCACAGTTCGCCCAGGCCCAGCTCGGCAGCCAGGCGATCGGCCCGGACCAGCGGCGTGAACCCGGCACCCAGGTCGACCGGGGCCGCGTCGGCCACCGGGAGGAGGTCGGCGTAGCGCCAGATGGAACGTGGGCCGGCCTCGATTCGCTCCCTGCTCATCGTCGCCGCCACCCGTTGGTAGTCGTAGGTCACCTCGAGGGGGCCGAAGCAGTAGTCGCACACGTGCAACGCCTCGGCTGGGTAGG
>DAIMIK010000031.1:0-16537 GCA_036722795.1 Acidimicrobiales bacterium
GTCTTCTCCGAGGCCATGGCCGTCGACCTGTGGGAGACCGGCGTCAAGGTCACCGTCGTCTATCCGGGGGTGGTCGACACCGAGCTGTTCACACTTCCCGACAACGACCCGTTCACGGCCGGGGTGGAGGCCATCCCCGTGGGCGAGGCCGTCCGGACGATCATTGACGGGATCGCCGACGGCGTGCTGTCGATCTACGTGCCCGAGTACTTCGCCAAGTTCGCGTCGGGCAAGGCGCAGAACGTCGACGGCTTCCTCGCCGGCTCCGCGGAGTTCGTACGGGTGCAGGCGGAACGGGCGTCGGGCCGCTGACGCCGCGGCATCCTGGGCACCCGGATCCCTCCCCGCCCGTCGGGTCCCCGCCGGGGGCGAACGGAGGTGAGGCGTAGGCTGGGTCCACCATGGCCGTCCAGATCGCGATCATCGGTGGCTACGAGGCGAGCGCTCCAGTGGCCGCCACCGCGGAGGAAGTCGGCGCCGCCCTCGCATCCGCCGGAGCCATCGTCGTCTGCGGAGGCCTGGGAGGGGTGATGGCCGCCGCCTGCCGTGGTGCCAAGTCGGCAGGCGGGCTCACGGTGGGCCTCCTGCCGGGCAGGGACCCCTCGGCGGCGAACCCGTGGGTGGACGTGGTTATCGCCACCGGGCTCGGCGAGGCGCGCAACGCCCTCGTGGTCGGCTCCGCCGATGCGGTGATCGCCGTCGACGGAGCGTACGGCACGCTGTCCGAGATCGCCTTGGCGCTCCACGCCGGCACTCCCGTGATCGGCCTCGGAACGTGGTCGCTCACGCGGCCCGACGGCGACGTGGACACCGGGATCGTGCCGATGGAGGATGCGCTGGAAGCGGTGGCCGTGGCCCTGAGTCTGGCATCCGCCCGGTCGTGAGCGATCCGACCGGGCGCGGCACGGTCGTCGTTGCGACCGGGTGAGGTCGTCAGGCCAGTCGCTCGATCACCGTGGCGTTGGCCTGGCCACCGCCTTCGCACATGGTCTGGAACCCGTAGCGACCGCCGGTGGACTCCAGGCGGTTCAGCAACGTTGCCGCCAGTCGGACTCCGCTCGCACCCAGGGGGTGGCCGATGGCGATGGCCCCACCGCACGGATTCAGGCACTCGGGGTCGGCGTGGAAGGCCCGGTTCCACATGAGGGGAATGGCGGCAAAGGCCTCGTTGCACTCGATGGCGTCGAACTGTTCGACCATCATGCCCGAACGCTCGAGCAGCCGCTCGGTGGCAGGCACCGGAGCGGAGAGCACGATCGCCGCGTCATCGGCAGCCACCGTGGCGTGGGCGAACCGGGCCCGTATCGGAAGCCCGAGTCGCTCGGCCAGTGAGCGGTCGGCAATCAGCATCGCAGCCGCGCCGTCCGTCATCTGGGAGGAGTTGCCTGCGGTGATGCCCGGTGCCGTCTCGGGCTCCCAGGACTGGGCCGGGGGAAGTCCGGACAGGATCTCGAGCGAGCCGTTCCGACGGATGCCCTCGTCGGAGCGGAGGAACTCACCGCTGAACGAGCCGTCCTCGGCCTTCAGGGGCACCGGCAGTGCCTCCCGCTCGAACCGGCCGGTGTCCCACGCCTCTGCGGATCGGCGGTGGCTCTCGAGCGAGTACTCGTCCAACTCCTCCCGACTGATGCCCCAGCGATCAGCCAGGACCTGGGCGACGCGGAACTGGGCCCACAGCCGGCCGTCTATCTGGTCGAGGAACGACGGAGGAAAGGGCCCCGTGCCCCCACGGGCGTTGGAGGCGAGCGGCACCCTGGTCATCATCTCGACGCCACAAGCCACCACCATGTCGTAGTGGCCGGCCTTGACCCCGGCTGCGGCAAAATGCATCGCCTGCTGAGACGAGCCGCACTGCCGGTCGACGGTGGTGGCCGGCACGTGTTGGGGCAGGCCGGCAGCGACCCAGGCGTTGCGGGTGACGTTGGTGCTCTGCTCTCCCACCTGGCTGACACATCCCCCGATGACGTCGTCGACGCGTCCGGGGTCGACACCGGTCCGCTCCATGAGCGATGTCAGTGCGAAGCCCAGGAGGTCGGCCGGGTGCCACTGCGACAACGCCCCGCCCCGCTTGCCCAACGTGGTGCGCACCACGTCGACGATCACTGCATCCCGTTCAGTGCCACTCACGGTCGCTCCTCCCGTCCGGATCCCGTGCTACCGGTGCCGTCGGCACCCACCGCTCTCCGCCCCGGGCGCCACGGGCGCCACCGCCGTCCCTCCTGCCCTGCACCCCGTCCGGGTGCCACCCGGTCCGCAGGGTGGTGCAGGTCCGACTCCAACCGCTCGCCCCGGGCAGCCAGCACATGCTCGACGGCGACCAGGGCGCCATCGGCCGGGCCGCTGTAGGCCACCGAGCCGTGCTCGAGAACCACGGCCGTCTCGGCGACGTCGAGGACCCGGTCCACCTGTTGTTCGACGATGAGCAGTGCCGTTCCCGCATCGTTGATCCGCCGGAGCCCCTCGTACACGGCATCGATCATCACGGGGGCCAGCCCGAGCGATATCTCGTCGGCGACCAACAGGCCGGGTGGAACGACCAGGACCTTGGCCAGCGAGAGTATGCGTTGCTCCCCACCCGAAAGGGTTCCGCCGTGCTGCTTGCGCCGACCGGCCAGCAGGGGAAACGCCTGATAGGCCCGCGCCAGCGAGTCGGGCACGCCGCGGCGCCCGCCCCGCTGCCGAAACGCCAACTTGAGGTTCTCCTCGACGGTCAGGTTGGCGAAGACGCCCCGGCCCTCGGGCACGTGGGCCGCCCCGGCCCTGGCGATCCTGTATACGGGGAGGCCGGTGACGTCCCGGCCGTTCAGCCGGATGGCGCCCTGGGTGCTGGCCAGCAGCCCCGTCACGACTCGGGACACGGTCGACTTGCCGGCCCCGTTGGATCCGATCAGTGCGGTGACGCCCGCCTGGGGCACGGCGAAGGTCACGTCGAACAGGGCCCGATAGGGGCCGTAGCTCGCACTGACGTGGTCGACCTCCAGCGCCGGGACAGGGTTGTCCGGCGCGGTGGCCGTCACCGCCTGCGCCCCGCCGGTTGCCGGGTGACCGGCGACGTCGTTCACGCGCCCAGACCCAGGTAGGCCTGCCGAACGGCGGGATCGGCCATGACGTCGTCGAACAGTCCCTCCGCGATCACGGAGCCCAGGTTCATCACCACGGTCCGGTCGACGACCTCGCCCACCATGCCCAGGTCGTGCTCCACCAGCAACATGGCCATGCCCTGCTCGCGCTGGAGCATGTGCAGCACCTGGGCCAGCTCGTGGGTCTCGCGGACGTCCAGGCCCGACGACGGTTCGTCCGCCAGCAGCAGGACGGGATCGGCGACGAGGGCCCTGGCCAGCTCGACCAGCCGGCACGAGCCCAGTCCCAGGGCGGAGACGGGAGAGTCGGCCCGGTCCTCGATGCCGACCAGCTCGAGCACCGCGGACACCCGCTCCTTCTCCTCGGGCGTGGGCGCACTCATGTTGCAGAGGTCCTTCCACAGCCGACCCTGGCGCCCCCGCGCTCGCACCGCGACCACCAGGTGGTCGCGCACGGTCATGTCCGGAAAGATCTCGACGCGCTGATAGGTCCGACCGAGGCCCAGACGCGCTCGCTTGTAGGTGGGCATGGCGAGCAGCTCCCTGCCGTCCAGCTCGACGCTCCCCCGCTCGGGCCGGAGCTGACCGCAGATGCAGTCGAACAGCGTGGTCTTCCCGGCCCCGTTGGGACCGACCAGACCGATGCTCTCGCCCCGCTGCACCGTCAGGCTCACACCCCAGACAGCGGCAATGCCACCGAACGTCTTGGACACTTCGGTGACCTGCAGGAGCGGGGTGTCCCCCCGGGCCTCAGCCATGGTCGTTCCCCGTCGGGCCCACCTCGAGGTCGGCGTGCGTTCCCCCGGCCACCGTGCCGGCCATCTCCCCGGTGTCCGCCCCCGGGCCGGGCGTCCGGGCTGGGGCGGCTCCCGCGTCGTCGGTCTTGAAGAGCATGCCCTGCATGCGCAGTGTCCAACGCCGCTTCTGGAACTCGAGGATTCCCTCGGGATGGGCGGCGTAGGTGAGCGCCCCGGCGGCGAAGAAGACCACGACCAGGCTGTTTCCGCCGAAGCGGGACGGCACATAGGTGAGCAGTTGCTGGAGGACCACGAAGCCGAAGCCGGCCTGCACGGCCCCCTCGACAGTGTTCACCCCGGTGGTCACCACCACCACCACGAAGACCAGTGAGACCTGGTAGTTGAAGAGAGCGGGGCTCACCGACTGCTGCTGGATGGACAGCATGGTGCCGCCGATGCCGGCCACCGCGCCGGACAGGGCGAACACAACCACGTGCTGCCAGGTCAGGTTGATGCCGAGTCCTGCGGCCGCCGTCTCGCTCCCCCGCATCGCCGCCAGAAACCGACCGGTCGTCCCCTTGCGGACCAGCAACACGCCGAAGATGCACACCACCAGCACGACCATGGCCATCACGAAGAAGGCATGGCCGTCGGGATTCAGGATGCCGAGCCCCACCCACGTGGGCTTGATGTCGAGCGCCTCGCCGTTGCTGGCCGTCAACTGGGGGAAGACGGCGTTGTCGAAGAAGAGGGCGGCGGCGATGGTCATCAGGGCGAGGCCGAGCCCCCGCAGGCGCACCGAGGCGAAGGCCAGGACGACGGCCACCGCCGCGGCGGCCAGGGCACCCACCAGGGCACCGGCGAGGAGGCTCAGGCCCATGTGGTTGGCCAGCTGCGCCGCGGTGAAGGCCCCGACACCGGCCAGCGTGCCCTGGGCCAGCGAGAGCTGCCCGCCCATGCCCGTGATGAGGGTGATGGACAAGAAGACGATCGAGTAGACGAGCCCGGCGTTGAACACGTTCTCCCATGACGAGGGCATCCAGGTGAGCATGGAGATCACGAAGCCGGCGAGGAGGACATACCAGGCCACCCGCACCACCCGGTCGATCTGGGGGACCCGGAGGGTGGCCGTCGTCGGCGGGGTTGGCGGGTCCACCGAGGAGAGCGGGTCCTTGGCGTGGTCGAGTGACCGCAGCCCGGGCACCAGCAGCAGCGCCGCGAACAGCACGATGAACGGGAGGGAGGTGAGCGCGGCCGAGGACCACACGCTGCTCACCGGCAGGTAGCCCGCGAGGGTGGTGGACGCCACGCCCATCAGGATCCCAACCAGGGCGGCAATCGGCATCGAGCGCAACACGGCCCAGGCCGCAGCGGCGAAGGCGGCCACGACCAGGGCGGCGTAGTCGCTGAACTGCAGCTGTCCGTAGATGGGGGCCAGGAGCACCCCGGCCAGTCCGGCCATCAGGCCGGAGATGGCCCACGCCACCGCCACGACCCGGCCCGCGTTGACGCCGTCGAGCTCGATGAGCCGCCGGCTCTCGACCGCCCCCCGCATCTGCAGGCCGAGGTTGGTCAGCCGCATGAGGATCATCAGTGCGACCAGGATCACCACCGTGGTCAGGACGGTGGTGAGGTAGATCCCGTTGACGGGTGTGCCGGCGATGTGGAAGTAGACCGTGTCGGGGCTGAACAGGATGCTGGGCGGGTTGTACTGGTTGGCGCTCCCGAAGATCTCCGCCAGGACGGCCGGGATGCCCACGAACAGGCTGATGCCGGTGACCAGCTTGGCCGTGGTGTTGCCGGTGGGGATCCTGCGAAACAGGAACCGGTCGAAGGCCAGCCCGAGCACCGGGGCGAGCACGACCACCGAAAGGAGGAACGCCAGCCACACGGGGAGGTGCTCGTTCTGCACCAGGCGGGTGAAGAGGAAGGCCGAGGTGTAGGCCTGGGCCCCGTAGGCGAAGTTGAAGACGCCGGTGGCCTGGTAGGTGAGCACCAGACCCACGGCCACGATGGCGTACGTGCAGCCGTAGGGGATGCCGGGAATGGCGAATCCCAGAAAGTGCTCCACTCCCGGGCCGGCTCCTACCGGGCCCGCACTGGGTTCAGCGTCATGCTCCCGGGGTGCCCGGGGGCGGCGTGACCGGCACCGGGTTGGTGACACTGGTGCCGAGGCAGACGAAGACCTGCTTGCTCGATCCGAAGACCGAGACGTACTGGTTGCCCTTCACCTGGATCCAGGCGGTGCAGTCCGGAAGGGTGGTCGAGGTGTGGTCTACGGTCCAGTCGACCGGCGCCGACAGCCCGCCGGCGTTGAAGTCGGTGATCTGGTTGGTGGCCTTGATCACGGAGGCCTGGGTGAGGTTCTTCCCCGCGGCCTTGAGCCCGGAGGCCAGCAGGGCTGCCGACTGCCATCCCTGGAAGGCCACAGCGTTGTAGGTGAACGCCGGCTCGTACTTGTTCATCGCGGCGATGTACTGCTGCATGCCGGCGTAGGTGTTGCCGTACTTGGCGGAGTTCCCCGCCTCGAAGGGGACACTGCCGGTGTTGTTGAGGTAGACGCCCTGCATCAGGTTGGTGTACTGGTTGAGCAGGGTCTGGTCGTAGCCGTTCAGCCACAGCTGCTTGATCTTCAGCCCGTACTGCTGGATGTCACGGGACATGGTGATGTTGTCCGAGGCCTGCATGCAGGTGACGACCAGGTCGGACCCGGCCTGTTGCATCCGTTGCACGTCCGAGGCGTAGCTCCCCCCGAGCTGTGCGCCCACATCCACGTAGTTGACGTTGATCCCCGCCTTCTTGAGGTAGGCGGCATAGGCGCTGCAGGAGTCGTACGACGAGGCGATCGAGGGCCCGTAGCTGATGAAGGCCACCGCCTTCGAGCCGGTCTTCTTGATGAAGTAGGCCATGGTGGGGACGGCGGCCGAGTAGATCTGCGTCGAGCCGCCCGCGGCGAACAGGTTCGGGGCGGTCTGCCAGTTGGCGCTCACGTTGTAGCCGTAGGTGGGCGTGCTGGTGGCCACGAAGTAGTTGGGTGAGAACCAGGCCGACGCCACCCCGACGGCGAATGCGTGGTCCTGGTCGATGACGGTGTGGGTCAACTGCGTGAATTGGCTGGGCGACCCGCCGTCGTCGAGGTCGTAGGCGAGGACCAGCTTGCGGCCGTTGACGCCTCCCTGGGCGTTGATGGTGTCGAAGTAGGCGATCATCCCCGGGCCGATGCCGTCGAAGTAGCCGGCGAGGGGGCCGGTCTTCGAGGAGATGGCTCCGATGTTGATCTGCGTGGCGGTGACTCCGGGAGCAGCAGACGAAGACGTGGCCCCGCTCGTCGACGTCGTCGCCGTGCCCGTGCTTGCGGTCGAACTCGACGCTCCGCCTCCCGACGACGACGAGCATCCAGCGGCAATCGACGCCACGCCCAGCGCCACTGCCACTGGCAACACCCAGCTCCCCCGGTGTGTTCCCATGTCCACGCTTTCCTTGATCAGGACCTGCCGCATCGGATCCCCGCCGAAGCGGCCCCCCACGAACGGCAGATCATTGAGCCTGTTCTTAAGGCACGCAGACTAGTGATGTCAACCGTCACATGGCCGGTATGCCGTCACCCACTCGGCCGGGAAGTCGCAAGGACGGCCGGACGCGGCAGGGTGGGCGGCCTGCCGGCGGGCCCCCGGAGCGCACCCTGTTGCCCGGCCTGAGGCGTCGGTGCGGCCACAGTGGTCGTCAGAGGAGCACGTCCAACGGCCGTCCCAGCGCCTCGAGGTCAATGCTGGCGTTGTCCTCCAGGTAGCGGCGTCCCTGGATGTTGAAGAGTTCGACGGCGTCCGCGGTGACCGGGAAGGGGCCCCAGTGCCAGGTCGCCCTGCGCAGCACGATCGACGACAGCGGCTCGAGCACGAAGGCCCGCACCTGATCGATGTCGGACGGCGAGGTCATGTCGAGCCCCGGCGGGGCCACGGCAACCACTGCGATGGCATCCAGTGGCATCAGCACCTGGGTGTGGGTCACATGGTGGTAGAGCACCTGGCAGCGCAGGCCACCGACGACCTGGGGCACCTCGTCCCGCCGATGGGCGATGCGGTTGACGTGGACGTCGTTCCAGGCGAAGTCAAGCCGTTCGACACCGTCGTCCCGGTCGGTGTCCGCCACCGGCAGCCATCCGAACGGGTCCCAGTTGTCCTTGGTAAGTGGGATCGGTCTGATCTTCCGGACGGCCTCACTCATCACATGCCCTTCCGCGGTGACCGGCCGGTGCGCTTCCACCTAGCATCATTCGCAGGCATGGACCCGACCAGCGAAGGAGACCACAAGGTGATGGACGTACGCAACATCGAAGACGTCGCCCCCGTCGTCGAGCACAACGGAACGGTGCCCGTGTGGTGGATGGTGAATTCGCGGGAGATGAAGGACCAGACCGACGGTGGCTTCCTCGAGCTGGTGAACGAGTTCGAGGTCGCGGGTGGCGGGTACGTCGATCCCCACTCGCACCCCACCCACGAGTTCTACTACGTGCTCCGCGGCAGGGGCATCATGACCGTCGCCGGTGAAGAGCGGGCCATCGGCCAGGGGGACCTGGTCCACATTCCGCCCGACGCCGTCCACAGCCTTCGTCCCGTCAGTGACCACGCGCCCATCCACTGCTTCTGCTTCGCCATCGGCGTGAAGGGTGCCGGGCCGATCGACTACACCAACCACTGAAGCCGGGGCTGCGGCTCTTGGGACCCGCAGCCGACCCCTGCCCTGGCGACTCACGCCGACCATCCACCGCCCTCGATGAGCGAGGCGTCGAGGTCGAGGAGCTCGACGGTGGTCGACCCGCTGCGGAGGGCGGCGAAGTACTCGTCCTCGGCGGCGGCCCGCGCCCGGCCGTCGGCAATCGTCCGGTCGAGTCCGGCACCCGGCACCACGACCACCCCGTCGACATCGCCCACCACCCAGTCGCCCGTGCTGACCGGGACACCGGCTACCACGACCGTCCCGCCCACCGTGCCGCGGGCCCGTTTGGTGGCACCGGGCAGGGCCACCGTCCTCGAGAACACCGGGAACCCCAGTCTCTCGAGCGCGGCCACGTCACGAACCCCCCCGTCGATCACCAGTCCGGCCAGGCCACGAGCTAGCGCCGCCGTGGTGAGCACCTCGCCCCAGTAGCCCCGTTCGGGGACGTCGCCCACGTCGACGACCAGCACGGAGCCTGCCGGGGCCCGGGTCACGGCCACGTGGACGGCGAGGTTGTCCCCTGGGGTGCAGCCGACCGGGTAGGCCAGTGCGGCCAGTGCGGCCCCCGGCCAGACCGGGCGGATCCTCGGCGGCATGGGCAAACCCCCGGACTCCCCGAGCGTGGCCGCCCCGAGACTCCCGAGCGCAGCAACAGTGTCCTGTTCGTCCATCAACCTCTCCTCATTGCCGGCCGAACCTGGCGATCCGCTGCCGAACCGGTCCGGGCCAATTGTGGGTGGGAGTGCTCGACCACGGGGGCCCTCAGCCGCGCACCGCAACCGTCACCTCGATCTCCACCGCGCCGCCTCTGGGCAGGGACGCCACGCCGATCGCCGAGCGGGTGTGGCGGCCGGCCTCTCCGAAGAGCCGGTGGAGCACCGAGCTGGCCCCGTCCACCACTTCGGGCTGCCGGTGGAAGTCGGGGGCGGACGCCACATATCCGGTCACCGTGAGCACGCGCTCCACCAGGTCGAGGGTGCCCAGCGCCGCCTCCAGCACCGCCAGGGCGTTGAGCGCACAGATGGCCGCCGCCTCCGCGCCCGCGTCCACACTCACCGTCGTTCCCAGGGTGCCACAGCAGGTCAGCACACCGTCGACCCGCGGGAGCTGGCCCGAGGTCCTGGCCACACCGCCGTGCACGACCACCGCGTCGAGCGGGTCGTGGGGCAGGTGGGGGCCGTGCAGTCGGAGTCCGAGCTCGGCGAGCCGGGCCCGGACGCGACCGTCGCCTCGCGGCGCATCGGGTTCGGCGTCCGCCACCCCCCGCCGATCCGGGCCCATCAGTTCTGTCGCATGAACTCGTAGACCCCGGCGAACTTCCGGTCGACCCCCGGGGGCAGATGATGGATCTCACCCAGCTGACGGGCTCCCCAGATGATGAAGGCACTGCGCTCGACCAGCGCGGTGATGTGCAGTGCCTTGGCCGGCGACGGCGCCACCGCCACCAGTCCGTGATTGGCGATCAGTGCCGCACCTCGACCCTCGAGTGCCTCCACCGCGCCACGGCCCACATCGGCGTTGCCGCTCATGGCGTACTCGGTGACCCGGACATCGCCTCCGACATAGATGGTGAACTCGTCGATGCAGGACGGAATCGGCTGGCGGGCCACCGCGAACATGGTGGCGTGCACCGGATGGGAGTGGATGACCGAGCCGACGTCGTCGAAGGCACGATAGGCGGCCAGGTGCAGCGGGAGCTCCGAGGACGGCGAACGCTCGCCGGAGACCACGCCGCCGTCCAGGTCCACCACCACCAGATCCTCGAGAGTCATCTCGCCGTAGTCGATGGAGGACGGTGTGACGCACACCGTCCCGTCGGGCTGCCGGGCCGAGATGTTGCCGGCGGTTCCCTCTACCAGGCCCTTGGCCAGCATCTCCTTGGCCGCCGCCAAGACAGCGACCGGGGCATTCTCCACGGAACGAGACATCGGACGGGACCTCCTGGAACGAGCCGGGTACGAGCACGGCGGAATCCGGTGATGCTACCGCCGGTGGCCCGCTGGGGACGGGTCTCCGGCCGGGAGGCACCGCACCCGCATAGAGTGGCGCGATGGACCTGCTCGACGGATCTGGGGCGGAGGGGGCCGGTTTCGGCGATCGACACACTTCCGGGACCACCCCGGCCCCGGGCGTCCCGGGACACCTGCTACCGTCCGCAAACCGGGAGGCCACGGCGGGCCCCGGAGGTCCGGCACGCGCCCGGACTGCACCGGCCCGGACCGGCCCCCTGCCCTTCGGCCCCGTGCCCTTCGGGACCGTGCGTCCCGACACCCGCGGGTAGCCGGCAACGTGGAACCGGGCGAGTTCCAGGGGGTCATCGGCGACGACTTCGAGGGATCGGTCCCGTGGTGGCCCGAGCCTCGCCGGCCGAAGCCCGGCTCCCCCAACGTCGTGCTGGTGGTGCTCGACGATGTCGGTTTCGCCCAGCTCGGCTGCTTCGGCTCCGACATCGCCACGCCGGTCATGGACCGACTGGCCCGAGCCGGTCTGCAGTACACAAATTTCCACACGACGGCGCTCTGCTCCCCCACGCGGGCCTGCCTGCTCACGGGCAGGAACCATCACAGCAACGGCATGGGGAGGATCGTCGAGTTGGCCACCGGCTTTCCGGGCTATGACTCCACCATCCCCCGGGCCAACGGGTTCCTGAGCGAGATCCTGGTGGAGCAGGGCTACGCCACCTGTGCCGTCGGCAAGTGGCATCTGGCCCCCGAGGACGAGTGCCACCTGGCGGCGCCACGCCACAACTGGCCCCTGGGACGGGGGTTCGAGCGCTTCTACGGGTTCCTCCAAGGGGAGACCCACCAGTTCGTGCCGGCCCTGGTGGCCGACAACAATCAGGTGCGTCCGCCCGCCACACCCGAGGACGGGTACCACCTGACCGAGGACCTGGTGGACACCGCCATCGAGTACGTCGCCGACCTCCGCGCCATCGACACGGAGAAGCCGTTCTTCCTGTACTTCTGCCCGGGCGCGTGCCACTCGCCCCACCAGGCCCCGGCGTCGTGGATCGACGGCTATCGCGGCCGGTTCGACGCCGGATGGGACGCCTGGCGCCAGGCCACCTTCGAGCGCCAGATGGCCGGGGGCATCCTGCCGCCCGGCACCGAGCTCTCGCCGAGGCCGGAATGGGTGCCCGCCTGGGACTCGTTGTCCGGAGCGGCACAACAGCTCTACGCGCGCTACATGGAGGCCTTTGCCGGATTCCTCTCCCACACGGATCATCACCTCGGTCGGCTGGTGGAGTTCCTCCGCCGGACCGGGGACCTCGACAACACCGTGCTGGTGATCCTGTCCGACAACGGAGCAAGCTCCGAGGGCGGCCCGACGGGCTCGGTAAACGACCTCCGGCCCTGGAACATGGCCCCGCGCACCGTCGAGGAGGGGGTGGAGCGCATCGACCAGATCGGTGGGCCGCTCTGCCACAACAACTACCCGTGGGGATGGACGGTCGCCGGCAACACGCCGTTCCGTCGATGGAAGAGGGAGGTGCACGAGGGTGGGGTGGCCGACCCGTTGATCGTGCACTGGCCGGCCGGCACGCAACGGACCGGATCTCCCCGCCGACAGTACGTCCACGCCATCGACGTCCTACCCACCCTCCTCGAGATCCTGGGAGTCACCCCGCCCGACGCGATCGGTGGCGTGGCCCAGGCGCCCATCCACGGGTGTTCGTTCGCCGACACCCTCTCCGTGCCCGAGGCGCCGGACCGGCACCTGGTGCAGTACTACGAGATGTTCGGATGCCGTGCCCTCTACCACGATGGGTGGAAGGCGGTCACCTACCACCCCGTCCAGGACACCTCGAAGGGATTCGAGGAAGACCGGTGGGAGCTCTACCACGTGGCCGTCGACCCGTCCGAATGCCACGACCTGGCCGCCGAGCAGCCGGACCGCCTGCACCGGCTCATCGACCGGTGGTGGGAGGAGGCGAGAGCGTACGGGGTCCTTCCGCTCGACAACCGCCCCTTCTCGGAGCTGGTGTTCGACCGGCCGCGCCCGGTCCCGCCCCGCTCGCGGTACGTCTACTACCCGGGAGCGGCGTCGGTGCCCGAGATGGTGGCCGTCAACGTCCGCAACCGCGACCACCTGATCAGGGCCACCGTCGAGATCCCCGAGGCCGCCCCGGGAGCGGCACCGCTGGAGGGCGTCCTCGTCGCACAAGGATCCGGCCTGGGGGGATGGACCCTCTACCTGGCGGACGGGCGGCCGGCCTACGCCCACAACTTCGTCTCGCTGGAGGAGCACCACGTCCAGGCCGCGCAAACGGTGCCCCCGGGCCGGCATGACGTGGCGTTCCGCTTCGAGCGCACCGGCGAGCACCGGGGAGTGGGCCACCTGCTGGTCGACGGAGCCGAAGTGGCCCGACTCGACATTCCCCGATTCACCCTGACCAGGTTCTCGCTGACCGGCGCCGGATTGACCTGCGGGTTCAGTGACGGGGTGCCGGTCACCCGTCGGTACGGCGCCCCTTTCCCCTTCACCGGCCTGCTCGAAGAGGTGGTCATCGAGGTCGACGGTCCGGCCTGGGTGGACCCGGAAGCCGAAGCGCAGCACGCCCTGACCTCCCAGTAGCCGCCCACCGCCCACCGGACGGCCCGGCCGGGGAGGGCCGGACCGAACACGGTGGCCGGCTCCGGTCGATTGACCGACGGTTCTGGTTCGGCCATGCTGCTGGCGCAGTTCGGGGCCGACGGCAGATGGGCGGCCGCCCGCAAGTGCGTCGAAGGAGTTGGGCGACATGGGTCACCGAAGGACAGCCGAGACGACGTGCCACCGGGTCGGTCCGCCCGGGGCGGCCCTCGGGCCGGCGCGAGGGGACCGCTGATCGGCATGGCCCAGCTCCCCCCCGAGCAGCTGCACGCCATGGCCCTCTCCTTCGGCAACGAGACGGCCTACGACGTGATCGGCGGAGGGTCTCTGACCTTCACCGAATGGGACACCACGGCCAGCCGCCTGGCCCGCGGCCTGATCGGTGGCGGGGTCCGACCGGGTGACCGGGTGACCATCCACCTCGAGGCGGCCAACGCGCTCCGGTGGATCGTGGCCTACACCGCCGTTCACCGGGCAGGGGCGGTGGCCGTGCCCCTCAACCCCCAACTCACCCGGCCCGAGGTGGAACGGATGCTGGCCCACTGCGGTGCCGCGGCGGCGGTCGCCGAGCAGTCGCTCGTCCCGCGCTACCACGGCGAACGACCGGCCCTGATCGTGGCCGTCCCGGGCGCCGACATCGGGGACGGTGCCGACCGCCCGCGGCGCGACGCCGATCACGACGGCGTCATGGCCTGGTCCGAAATCCTCAGCGACGACCCGGGTTACCTCCAGGTGGAACGCGAGCCGGGCGACCTGGCCGACATCCTCTACACGTCGGGCACGACCGGGCAGCCGAAGGCGGTGGCAGTTCGCCACGACAACTCCTCGCTGGTCCCGTTCCGCAAGCCGCAGTGGAGCGGGGGCGGCTGGATGCACGCCAGTCCGCCGTACACCTTCGCCGGCCTGGCCTTCGTGTACACCCCGATGAAGCTCGGCCTGAAGGGGATCTACCTCCCGGGCTTCGACGCCGGCACCTGGCTGGACACCGTCGAGTCGGAGCGGCCCGGGTCGGTGTTCCTCGTCCCGGCCATGGCCAACCTGTTGCTCGAGCACCCGCGCTTCGAGACGGCCGACCTCGGCTCTTTGCAACTGTGCACCGTGGGCAGCGCGCCGCTGGCCCCGTCGGTGCTGGAGCGGTTGCAGGAGCGGATGCCCACCGCCCTCGTCTCCAACAACTACGGGATGACCGAGGCCGGGTCCGTTTACTGCCTGATGCCGCCCGGGGAGGCGGTCCGCCGGCCGGGCTCGGTGGGGAAACCGCTGCCGCCGGCCGAGATCGTCTGCACCGGTGCCGACGGAGGGATCGTGGCGACGGGCGAGGTGGGCCACGTCCGCATGCGGATCCCGGGTCGCCCACGCGAGTACTACGGCGACCCCGAGGCCACCTCCCGCACCTGGGTCGACGGCTGGCTGGTCACCGGCGATCTGGGCCGGGTGGACGAGGACGGCTACCTCTACATCGTGGGACGGAGCAAGGACGTCATCATCAGAGGGGGCAACAACATCCATCCCACCGACGTCGAGCACGCCATCGAGTCGCACCCGTCCGTACGCGAGGTGGCGGTCGTGGGAGTCGATCATCCGGTGCTGGGCGAGGACGTGGTGGCGTTCGTCACCCTGCGTCCCGGCCACCGGGCCACCCCAGAGGAGCTGCGTGACCACACGTTGGAGCTGCTGGCCCCGTACAAGGTTCCGCGCCAGTGGCACATGGTGGACGGCCTGCCGCGGAACGCCACGGGCAAGGTCCTGAAGGACCAGCTCCGCGGGCAGCTCACCGGGGACGGTGCCGTCGGCGCCTGACCCGTGGCCCGTCCGGCCGATTCCACTAGCCTGACCCCCGTGCCCCCCGAGAGCGACGGACCGAGGATCGGGATCGTGGGAGCCGGCAACATCGCCTCGCTCAACGTGGCCGGCTACCTGGAGGACCCGCGTTGCCGGGTGGTGGCCGTCTGCGACCCGCGCCCTGGCCGGGCGGCCGGGGCCGCTGCGGCCTGGGGCGTGCCCGACGCCTACACGGACCTCGATGCCCTGTTGGCCGACCCTTCGATCGACGCGGTCGAGATCCTGACCCCCACCCACCTCCACCACGACCACGTGCTCGCCGCCCTGGCTGCCGGAAAGCACGTCTCGTGCCAGAAGCCGCTGGCCAACTCGGTGGCCGAGGCCCGGGCCATGGCTGCCGCGGCCGCGGAGGCCGGGTGCATCCTCCGGGTCAGCGAGTGCTTCCGCCACTACCCGCCCCTCGAGCTGGCCAAGCGCCTGATCGCCGAAGGTGCGATCGGCCGGCCCAACAACCTGCGCATGAGGACCGTCGTCGGCCAGACCGACTCCTCCTTCCAGGCCGGCCTCGACGTCGACGGCTACCTCTGGCGGATGACCTCGACCAGCCCCGGGGGCCACCTCTTCGACGACATGATCCACAAGTACGCGGTCGCCCTGTGGCTCTTCGACCAGGACATCGTCTCCGTCCAGGCGGTGGTGAGGCGCCGGGACCACTACTTCGAGCCGTGCGCAGCCATCTTCGAGTACGAGGACCCCGGCATCCTGGGCACCATGGAGGTCAGCTACGCGCCGGCCATGTGGCTGCGAAGTTCCTTCTACGGTGCCGACGAGTTCTTCGAGATCCAGGGGGACGAGGGGTTCCTGTGGGTTACCCGGTGCACCGGCCAGCTGCTCGACCTCCCCGCCGTCGTCCTCTACGACGGCAAACGAGGCAGCCAGACCACCACGTCGTTTCCCCACGTGGATGACGACTGGGCCGCGGGCTTCCGTCGGGCGTCCTCCCACTTCGTCGACTCGCTGGTCGACGGCACCCCGGTCGAGATGAGCCCCACCGAGGCCATCAAGGCGCTCCAGCTGTGCTTCGCCGTCTACCAAGCCGGCAACCTGCGCCGGCCGGTCGATCCGCGGTCCATCTCCCAGGCGGTGGTGCCCGACGGGTGGCCCCGATGAGGCGTGGATCCGCGACGTGAAGGTCACCCGCACCCTGCACCACAGCCTCAACGTGGCGGATCATCTGGCGCCGACCGTCGAGTTCTACCGGCACCTGCTGGGCATGTCCGACGAGGCCCGCCCGGAGATCCCCGGCGTCGGGGGGCACTGGTTCGCCGTCGGTGACGGGCAGCTCCATCTGGTCGATGCCGAGGCCGGCGCCGGTGCGATCCGGCCCACCGGTCCCCACGTGTGCTTCGCCGTCACCGACCTGGAGGGTGCCATGGCCGAGCTCGAGCAGGCCGGCATCTCCTACGCCCGCGCGGCCCAGGGGACCACGGTGCAGGTGTGGTTCGCCGACCCGGCCGGCAACACCGTCGAGATCCAGCAGGACCCCGCCGTCCCCGCTCCCCCCGGCGACCCGAACATCCCGTGAGCGTGCCGGCACGGCGCGTGCTGGTGGTCGGCGGGTCGTCGGGG
>DAIMIK010000031.1:16547-24453 GCA_036722795.1 Acidimicrobiales bacterium
GAAGGTCTGTCCGACAAGGTCGTTCTCGTTACCGGCGGGTCGTCGGGGATCGGCCGCAGCCTGGCGGTCGCGCTCGGCCGGCTGGGGGACGCGGTGGCCCTGGCAGCCAGACGGCCCGGACTGGTCGAGGAGTCGGCAGCCCAGGCGGGTCCCACGGTCGCCGGGTTCGTGTGCGACGTGACCGACGAGGAGCAGTGCCGGCGCCTGGTGGCCGACGCGGCCGAAGCGCTCGGCGGCCTCGACGTGGTGGTCTATGCCACGGGCCGGTCCCCACTGGGGCGCCTCGAGGCGACCGTTGCCGACACCTGGCACGGCATCCTGGCCACCAACGTCGTCGGGGCGGGCCTGGTGATGGCCGCCGCCATGGAGCACCTGCGGCGCAGCCGCCACCCGGTCGTAGCCGTGGTCTCGTCCCACTCGGTGGGCCGGCCGTGGCCCGGCCTGGTCCCGTACGCGGCGAGCAAGGCCGCGCTCGACCAGTTGGCGCTGGGGCTCCGGGCCGAAGAGCCCTGGCTACGGGTCGTCCGGGTGGTGGTGGGCCCGACGGCCACCGCCTTCGCCGACGGGTGGGGGCCCACTGTGGCCGGTCCCCTCTTCGAGCAGTGGGCCGCCGAGGGCTACCTCGTCCACGAGGTGCAGGAACCGGGTACCGTCGCCGCACGGATCGTGGACGCCCTCGACGCACCCGGAACGTCGGACGACGTGATCGTGATCGGCCGGACGGGGTCGGCCTGATCCGGACCGCTGGACCGGAGGTCCGCTGGACCGGAGGTCCGGACGTCCGCCGCGGTCAGGGGATCCCCCCGTCCACCCGCAGCACGGCACCCGTGGTGTAGCTCGACGCGCCGGAGGCGAAGTACAGGGCCGTGCCGACGATCTCGTCGGGCCGGCCGCCGCGCTGCAGGGCGTGCCGGCGCTGCACCTCGACCTCGAAGGACTCGCGGTCCCACTCCTTGGAGACATCGGTGAAGAACGGTCCGGCCATGATGCAGTTCACCCGCACCGTCGGGCCGTAGGCGTGGGCGAAGCCGACGGTCAGCGCGTTCAACCCCGCCTTGGCCGCGTCGTAGGGGAGCATGAACGGGGCCGGGCGGATGGAGCCGGTGCTCGATACGTTGATGATCGATCCCCCGCCGGCGGCCACCATGCGGGGGGCCACCAGCGCGGTGAGTCGGAACGGACCCTTCAGGTTGAGACCGACCACCTTCTCCCACATGGCTTCGGTCACCTCACCCAGGTCGCGGTAGGGCAGGGACATCCCCGCGTTGTTCACGAGGACGTCCACGCGGCCGAACCGTTCGTAGGCCGCGTCCACCAGTCCTTCCAGCTCGTCCCACCGGCCCACGTTGACCGGCACGGCCAGTGCACGGCGCCCCAGCGCCTCGATGGCGGCCGCCGCCTCCTCGCACGCGTCGAGCTTGCGGCTGGCGACGATGACGTCCGCCCCGGCCTCGGCGAAGCCGATGGCCATGGATCGACCGAGGCCGCGACTCCCTCCGGTGACCAGGGCGACCCGGCCGCTGAGATCGAAGCGCCCGCCTCCGGGCCGGTCGGGGCCGGCGGTCGGCGGGGTCGTCGGATCGGTGCGGGTCACGGTCTCACCGGAGGGGGGTCGTGGCAGAAAGCTCGGCTGCCTTGCGCGCCATCTCGAGCACGACATCGCCGAACATGGCCATCTTGGGGTTGTCCGCCTCGCCCCGGACGACCCGGGCGTAGCCCGCCTCGAGGACGATGGCCAGCTTGAACCGGGCCAGGATCACGTAGTAGTCGATCTCGTCGACCGGACGGCCGCTGGCCTCGTGGTAGCAGTCCAGCAGCTCCTGGCGCGACGGCATGCCGGTGTAGTCCACGTAGCTCACGGTGCCCTCCCCCGCCTCGGAGGTGTCCTCGGGCCAGCCGTTGATCACCCAGCCCAGGTCGAGCAGGGGGTCCCCGACGGTGGCCATCTCCCAGTCCACGATGGCGGCCAGGCGGGCCGGCGAGCCGTGCCGGTACATCACGTTGGCGAACTGGTAGTCCCCGTGCATGATGCCCGGCTGGTAGGTCCGGGGCCGGTGGGACCGCAGCCAATCGGCAGCCTCGTCGATGCCGGGAAGCGGGCGGAACTGCGCGGCCTCCAGATGGCGGAGCCATCTGTCCACCTGACGCTCGTGGAATCCGTCGGGCCGGCCGAAGCCCTCGAGCCCCCGGGCCTCCCAGTCCACCCGCGAGAGGCGGGCGATGCCGTAGACCAGCTGGAAGGCGAGGCCGCGACGGGCCTCGAGATCGCTGCCGAACGGCTCGGGCCACCGGGTGCCCTCCTGGATCGGCGACCAGCCGTCGACGAACTCCATCAGGTAGAAGCAGCCCCCGAGGACACCCGGGTCGTCACAGCCGGCCACCAGTCGGGCGTGCGGCACGTCGGTGTCGGCCAGGGCGGCCAGCAGCCGGTACTCCCGCAACATGGTCTCGTTCCGTCCGGCCGGGACCGGGTCGGGGGGACGGCGGAGGGCGAACCGGTGACCCCCCCGGGTGATCTCGAAGAGGTCGTTGGACGCCCCTCCGGTGATGAACCGGGCCTCGAGCGGCGCTCCCGGGCCCGGCAGGTCGCGCTGGTCCATCCAGTGGCCCAGGCGGGTCGGGTCGATGTGGGAGTGGGGAGGGTCGACCGGGTCGACCCCGCTCGACCCTCCGGGGTCGCTCACAGGTTCCCCAGCTCGTGCTCGAGCGCCCCGGCCGTCTCCAGCCAGTGGGCTCCGGCCGCCCGCTCCAGCGCCTCGGGGTGGCCCGCGTACTTCCTGCGGGCCTCGACGATGCGGGTCGGGACGTGCTGGCTGGGCCACAGGCCTGCGACCGGCTGGTAGCCCCTCAGCACCTGACGGGCCACCGTCGTCCGGTGCACCTCGGTCGGACCGTCGACCAGGCCCATCACCGGCGCGGTCATCCACAGACCCCCGAGCGGCATCTCGTCGGAGACGCCCAGCGCGCCGTGGACCTGGATCGCCCGCTGAGTCAAGTCGTGCAGGATCCGGGGCGTGAGGACCTTGATCGCGGCGATGTCCCTACGGATGGCCCGGTGGTCGTGGGCCTGGTCGATGCACCACGCCACGTACATGACCAGCAGGCGGAACTGGGTCAACTCGATGTGGGAGTCCGCCACGTAGTCACGGACGCTCTGCTTGTCGGCCAGCACGCCGTCGCGGGTCCGCCGGCTCACCGCCCGCTCGCAGAGCATGTCCAGGGCCCGACGCGCCATCCCCACGGTGCGCATGGCATGGTGGACCCGACCGCCGCCCAGGCGGGTCTGGGCGATGACGAACGCCTGCCCCTCACCGCCGAGCAGGCTTTCGGCCGGAACCCGCACCTCGTCGTAGTGGATGAGCGCGTGCATCCCGCTGCCGGGGACCCGCTCGCCCATCAGCCCGATGTTGCGGACGATGCGGACCCCCGGGGTGTCCGTCGGCACCAGGAACATCGACATGCCGTGGTAGACGTCGGTGTCGGCATCGGTGATGGCCATCACGATGAGGAAGCTCGCCGTCCGGGCGTTCGACGAGAAGTACTTCCATCCGTTGATCACCCACTCGTCGCCGTCCCGGGTGGCCCGGGTCTCGAACAGGCCGGGGTCGGACCCACCCTGGGGCTCGGTCATCGAGTAGCAGGAGAAGATCTCGCCGTCCAGGAGCGGACGAAGGTAGGTCTCCTTCTGCCGGTCGGTGCCGTAGTGGGCGATGATCTCCGCGTTGCCGGTGTCGGGCGCCTGCGTTCCGAAGATGATCGGGGCCCACTGCGAACGGCCGAGGATCTCGTTCATCAGGGCCAGCTTGACCTGGCCGTAGCCCTGCCCGCCGAGCGCGGGCCCGAGGTGGCAGGCCCACAGTGCTCGGTCACGGACCTGCTGTTTCAGCGGGTCGACGATGGTCCGCAGTGCGTCGTCGAGGGGGTGGTACGTCTGGTCCCCCCACAGGAGGTCGAGCGGCTCGACCTCCTCGGTTACGAACTCCTGCATCCAGTCCAACTGCGCTTGGAACTCCGGGTCAGTGGAGAAATCCCAGGCCACATCCCCCCCTTTCCGTCCCGCGCCTGCGCGCCGGCACTCGCGGGCATCACAGTACCCGCGCGGTGACCGAATCCCGCCCGGTGGCTCGGACGTACCGGATCCGTGGTGGCCGTTGCCGTCGGGACGGCCACCCGCCGGCCCGGGCGGTCAGGCCCCCGGCTCGGGGTCGCGCGGGAGGCCGAGGATCCGCTCGGCGATCACATTGCGCTGGACCTCACTGGTCCCTCCGGCGATGGTCAGGCATCGCGTGGCCAACACGCCTTGCGCCCACCGTGCGGACCGGCCCTCGAGGGTCGCCCCCTCGGTGCCCAGCATGGCCAGGCCGAGCTCCTGCACGCGCTGCTCGTGCTCGGCCCCGAGGAGCTTGCGCAGGCTGGCCCCCGAGCCGGGGTCGGCCCCGGCCAGCGACAGCAGCGTCGACCGGTGGGCCATGAGCCGGAGCGACTGTGCCTCGGCCAGGAGGCCGCCGAGCTGTGGCGCCGGCATGGGCCCCTCCGGGTCCGTCCGGTGGCCGGCCAGGCGGAGCAGGGACTCGACCCCGGTGCCGAACGTGGAGCCCGACGAGATGGAGACCCGCTCGTTGGCCAAGGTCATCCGCGCCATGCCCCACCCCCGGTTCACCTCGCCGATCACGCAGTCGTCGGGCACGAACACCGAGTCGAGGAACACCTCGTTGAACAGCGCCGCACCCGTCAGCTCGCGCAGAGGCCGGACGTCCAGGCCGGCCGAGCGCATGTCGACGATGAAGTAGGTGATCCCCTCGTGCTTGGGCGCCCCGGGATCGGTACGGGCCAGGCAGATGGCCCAGTCGGCCACATGGGCCATGGACGTCCACACCTTCTGGCCGGTCAGGCTCCAGCCGCTGTCGGAACGCTCGGCCCTGGTGGTCAGGCTGGCCAGGTCCGAGCCGGCCCCGGGTTCGGAGAAGAGCTGGCACCACATCTGCTCGCCCATCAGCGTGGGCCGGACCCACCGGGCGCACTGCGCCTCGGTGCCGCACGCGATGATCACCGGCATGGCCCACGCGCCGATGCCGATGTGTGGTCGGTCGATGCCCGCTGCGGCCAGCTGCTCCTCGATGACGACCTGCTCGACCGCTCCTGCGTCCCGGCCCCACGGCCGGGACCAGTGCGGGGCCACGAGCCCGGCGTCGACCAGCCTGCTGCGCCGCTCCCCGCCGTCGACCTCGAGCAGTCCGGCCACCACCGGGGCCAGGTCCCTCCTCCACTGGTCGGCCTCCTCGGGCAGGTCTGCGGCCAGGGCCCGCCGCACCCCCCGGCCGGCCATCGACGCCACCTCCCGGCAGAAGGACTCCGGACTGCCCACCAGTTGGCGGTCGGCCATCGCCCGCTTCAGGTGGAGATGCAGGTCGTGCTCCCAGGTGAAGCCGATCCCACCCAGGACCTGGAGGCACTCCTTGGCTCCGCGCACGTACCCGTCGAAGCACAGGGCACCGGCGGTGGCCGCGGCCAGGTCGGCACCTTCAGGCTGCCCCGACCCGACGGCCACGGCGGCATCCCACGCCACCGCGGTCATCTGCTCCACCCGCACGGCCATGTCGGCCAGGCGGTGCTTGACCGCCTGGAACTGCCCGATGGGCCGGCCGAACTGGACCCGCACCTTGGCGTAGTCGGTGGCCGTCTGGAGGCACCACCGCGCGCCGCCGACATGCTCGGCTGCCATCAGGGTGACCACCACGTCGCGCACCCGCTCGGACCGCAGCGTGCCGAGCTGTCGATCCGCCCCGACCGACACCGCGTCCGCCTCCACCGCGCCCACCCGACGGGTCGAGTCGAGACTGGCCAGGGGCGTCACCCGCGCCCGTGCTGCCGGTCCGGTCACGTCGACCAGGCACCAGACCACCTCACCGTCGGGGTGGCGGGCCGGAGCCAGCACCAGGTCTGCCGTCGGCGCACCGAGGACGGGTCGAAGCATCCCCGAGACGACCAGCTCCCCCGCCGGGCCCCGGCGGACGACCTCGAGCGGGTCCGCACCGAAGGCGACCGCAGCCGTGGAGCTCCCGTCGATCAATCCCGGGAGGACGAGCCGCGCCGCCGACTCCTCCAGCGCCTCGGCCACCAGGGCCGAGGTGGCCACGCTGGGGAGCAGGGGCCCCGGGACCAGTGACCGCCCGGTCTCCTCGAGGATCACCGCCAGCTCGAAGAGGCCGAAGCCCTGGCCCCCGAACGCCTCGGGGAGGTGGATCCCCAGCCAGCCCTGGGCGGCCATCTCCTTCCACAGGGGATGAAGCTCCTCGGTGTCTGCGTCCAGCGTCTCCCGCGGCACGCTCGGCGGGCAGTGGGCGGCGAGCCACCGCTCGGCGGAACGGCGTTGCGCCTGGTGCTCATCGGACAGTGCGATCGGCATCCGGCCCCTCCTGTTCGTCCGCGACCTCCGGCCGCCCCACGGGTTCGGCCGAGATGGCCCGGGTCGGACACCCTTCGGCGGCCACCGTGATCCGCTCCTCGTCGTCGGCCGCCGGGTCGATCACGACGGACACACCCTCATCGTCCAGGGTGAAGGTCCCCGGTGCCCAGAACAGGCAGTTGCCCGAGCCCACGCACCGTTCGCGGGCGATCGTGATCCGGATCACCGGGCCGCCGGCACCGTCAGCCGGCTGCCGGGGCCGGGGCAAGTTCGGTCATCGTGATCGACACTAGTGGCCACGAACCGGCGCGGTCCCGGGCGACTATGGTGCGCCACTCGGAGGGACGAGGCGCGTGCCCAACCTGGGGGCGCTCCACCCGCAGCGACGATCCCACCCACCGGAGGTGAGGCCAGCCATGGTTGAGACGGCACCGACCGCGAACCACCCGCTCGAAGCGCTGAACGCCGACGAGATCCGTGCCGCGGTGGCCGCCGTTCGGGCCACCGGCCGGATCACCGACGCCGCACTCTTCTCGGTGGTGACACTGGACGAGCCCACCCGGGGCGAGATCGCCGACCACCGACCGGGCGACCCCGTCGACCGGCGGGTCCGCCTGGTCATCCTCCCGGGCCCGGACAGCTCGCTGGTCGAGGCAGTGGTCGCCCTCGCCCGGGGAGAGGTCGTGGAGTGGACCGTGCGCCACGGGATGCGCCCGGCCCTGCTGTTCGACGACTCGTACCGGTCCATCGTCGCGCTCCGCCAGGACCCCGACTGGCAGGAGGCCATGCAGAAGCGAGGCATCACCGACTTCGAATCGGTCCAGATCGATCCGTGGCCCACCGGCAACTTCGGCAATCCGGTCGAGGAGGGGCGCCGCATCGCGCGCTGCCTCTCGTACTACCGCGAGACCCCCGACGACAACGGCTACGCACGGCCGCTAGAAGGCGTCCTGGCCACCGTCGACGCGGCCCGGGGCATCGTCCTCGAGGTGCTCGACTTCGGCGTCGTGCCGCTCCCGCCGGAACGCGGCAGCTACCGCGGCGAGGACAACGAGCCGTTGCGCACGGATCTCCTGCCCCTGGAGATCGTCCAGCCCGAAGGGGTGAGCTTCACCGTCGACGGTAATCTCCTCAGCTGGCAACACTGGTCCATGCGGGTGTCGATGCATCCGCTCGAGGGCCTCGTGCTGCACACCGTCGGCTACGACGACGGCGCCGGCCTCCGGCCGATCCTGCACCGCGCCTCGGTCAGCGAGATGGTCGTCCCCTACGGCGATCCGGGGCCGATGCACGGCTGGAAGAACGCCTTCGACGTCGGCGAGTGGGGGCTGGGTCGCATGGCCAACTCGCTGACGCTGGGATGCGACTGCCTCGGGGCCATCACCTACCTCGACGCCACCTTCGCCAGTGAGCACGGCACTCCCTACGTGCTGGAGAACGCCGTCTGCATCCACGAGGAGGACTACGGGATCCTCTGGAAGCACACGGACATGAACACCG
>DAIMIK010000032.1:0-24282 GCA_036722795.1 Acidimicrobiales bacterium
ATGCGCCAGTTGTTGAGCATCTTGCCGCCCCGCATGGTGTCGCGGAAGTGGACCTTCCAGTTGTCCTCGGCTTGGACGTTCCCGAGGGCGGCGGCGACGCCGCCCTCGGCCATCACCGTGTGGGCCTTGCCCAACAGCGACTTGCACACCAGGGCGGTGCGCAGCCCCATGGACTGCGCCTCGATGGCCGCCCGCAGGCCGGCGCCGCCGGCACCGATGATGACGACGTCGAAGTCGTGGGTCTCGTACTCAGCCATTGGTCCGATACCCCTTTAGAAGTGGAAGCCGTAGTCGTGGATGGTCCCGCTGGCCACCAGCCGAACGTAGAGGTCGGTGAAGGCCACGAAGCCCAGGCTCATCCAGGCGAACAGCATGTGCCGGCCGTTCAGGGGGGTGAGGAGCTGCCAGATCCGGTGCCGGATGGGGGACTTGGAGAACTGCTTGACCCCACCACCGCACAGATGGCGGCATGCATGGCAGCTGAGCGAGTACGACCACAGGAGGAGGGCGTTGACCAACAGCACCGCGGTCCCGACGCTGAACCCGATGCCGATGCCGGGTTGACGGAAGGCCACGAAGACGTCGATGGTCAGGATGACGTTGAACACCAGTCCGGCATAGAAGAAGTACCGGTGGACGTTCTGCAGCAGCAGCGGAAACCGCGCCTCACCGCTGTAGGAGCTGTGTGCGTCGGAGACCGCGCAGGCCGGAGGTGCCATCCAGAACGACCGGTAGTAGGCCTTGCGGTAGTAGTAGCAGGTCAACCGGAATCCGAGCGGGAAGATCAAGATGAGCAGGGCGGGGGAGATCGTCCACCAGGTGATGATCGTGCCCGGGTGGCTGCCGGGCACGCAGCTCTCGGTGAGGCACGGTGAGTAGAACGGTGAGATGAGGTCGCGGTGGAGGCCCGCACCGGCGTAGTAGCTCTTGTTCACGAACGCCGCCCAGCTGGCGTAGGCGACGAACGAGGCGAGCACGGTGACCGTGACGACCTGCTGCACCCACCATCTGTCCTTGCGGAGGGTCGGGACGGAGGGACCGCCCCGGACTCCTCCCAGAACGACCGGTGTACTCGTGGTACTCGTCGCTTCCTCCAAACTGGTCAAGTCGCTTCTCCCTCATCTGGCCGTGGCGGACCACCTCGCGCGACGGCTTCCGCGCGAGATCGCTGGTGGACCATCATCTTTCCATTCCTGGGCGCTCGGTGCGAAACCGGGCCGGGCCGGCCGGAGGCGGCGGAGATCGACGCTCCACGGTTGCATCCCCCCGCTCCACGGTTGCATCCCCCCGCGTAGGCTCGACTGCATGACCACGCCGGATCGTTCCGCTCGTCCTGAGGCACCGCTCGGATCCCTGGATCTCTCGACCAGGCTGACCCCCCCACCGGACATCACCACCCTGGGCCGGCTGCGCCAGGCCGGATGGAGCTCGATCCCGGTGGCCGAGGAGATCCGGCGCAACGCCTCGGCCCGCATCGCCGCAGGCCAGCCCCTGGTCGGTGGGGTACTGGGCTTCGAGGACACCGTGCTGCCCCAGTTGGAGAATGCGGTGCTGGCCGGTCACGACGTGATCCTCCTCGGGGAGCGGGGCCAGGCCAAGACCCGCATCATCCGGTCGATGGTCGGCCTGCTCGACGAGTGGCTCCCCATCGTGGCGCACTCGGAGATCAACGACGACCCGTTCCACCCGATCTCCCGGTTCGCCAAGGACCTCCTGGCCGAGGCCGGTGACGATCTGCCCGTGTCATGGGTCCATCGCAGCGAGCGATACGGCGAGAAGCTGGCCACCCCCGACACCTCGATCGCCGACCTGATCGGGGAGGTGGACCCCATCCGGGTCGCCGAGGGCCGCTACCTCTCGGACGAACTGACCATTCACTACGGGCTGGTACCACGTCTCAACCGCGGCATCTTCGCGGTGAACGAGCTTCCCGACCTGGCCGAGCGCATCCAGGTCGGCCTGCTCAACGTCCTGGAGGAGCGGGACGTGCAGATCCGCGGCCACCGGGTCCGCCTGCCGCTCGACATCGTGCTGGTGGCCACGGCCAATCCGGAGGACTACACCAACCGAGGCCGGATCATCACCCCGCTGAAGGACCGCTTCGGTGCCCAGATCCGCACCCACTACCCGTCCGACGCAGCCACCGAGTTGAGGATCGCCGAGCTGGAGGCGTCCCTGCCCGGGCGTTCCGGGGCCGGCCGATCCGGTGACGGCACCGAGGGCGCCCACGGTCGGCCACGGGTCGAAGTCCCCGAGTTCATGGCGGAGGTGGTGGCGGAGTTGAGCCAGTTGGCCCGCGAGAGCCCGCACCTCAATCAGCGCTCGGGCGTGTCGGTGCGGCTGACCATCGCCAACTACGAGACCCTGGTGGCAAACGCCACCCGCCGCGCCCTCCGCAACGGCGAGTCCGAGGCGGTGCCCCGGGTGTCCGATCTCCAGGCGTTGATCTCCTCCACCCAGGGGAAGGTGGAGATCGAGTCCCTCGAGGAGGGGCGGGAGGAGGCCATCCTCTCGCATCTGATTTCTGCCGCGGTGCTCCTGGTCTTCCGCCGCCGCGTCCACCTGGCCGATCCCCAGGCGGTGGTGGGGGCGTTCACCGCCGATACCGTCGTGCATGCCGGGGACGACCTCCCGGCCGGTGCGTACGAGGGGACGCTCACCCAGCTGCCGGCGCTGTCGGCACCGGTGCTGGCGTTGACCGGGGGATCGGAGGACCCCGGCGTGGTGGCCAGTGCCGTCGAGTTCCTGCTCGAGGGGCTGCACCTGACGAAACGCCTCAACAAGGAGGCGGCCGGAGCGCGGGCGACCTATCGGGGCCGGGGATGACCTGGCGCTTCGACTACCGCCGTTGGGACGGAACCCAGGACTCGCTGGTCGACGACACCGACTCGGTGCTGTCGCAGCTGACCGACGACCTCCTGGCCAACGGCGACCTCCACGAAGCGCTCCAGCGGATGCTGAACCGCGGGTGGCAGACCCCCGACGGCGAGCAGGTGCAGGGACTGCGCGATCTCCTGGACCAGCTCCGGCTCGAGCGTGAGGAGCAGCTCGAGCGGGGCGACCTCGGTGGCGCCTACCGCGAGGTGGCCGAGGAGCTGCAACAGGTGCTGGCCGAGGAGCGCACCGGCATCGAACGGCTCCAGGCCGACGCCGAGGCCTCGGGGGACCAGCGCCGACGGGAGGTCACGGACGAGGTAGCCGCCGAACGGCGCATGCAGCTCGACCTGCTCCCGAGCGACCTGGCCGGCACGGTACGCGGCCTGCAGCAGTACGAGTTCGTGTCGTCCGAGGCCCGCCAGCATTTCGAGGAGTTGGTCGACCGCCTGCGCGAGGAGGTCGCCCGGACCTACTTCGAGCAGATGTCCGACGCGCTGTCCAACCCCGACCCGGCACAGCTCGAGCACATGCGGGAGGCGTTCGACGCGCTGAACCGGATGGTCGAACAACGCGATGCGGGCGAGCCCGTCGACCCCAGCTTCGAGTCGTTCATGGAGGAGTTCGGCGACCTGTTCCCGGGCAACCCGTCCTCCCTCGACGAGCTGCTCGAGCAGCTGGCCGCCCGTATGGCCGCAGCCCAGGCCATGTGGAACTCGATGTCGCCCGAGCAACGTGCCCAGCTCCAGGGCCTGGCCGAGTCGTTGCTGGAGGACCTCGACCTGCGCTGGCAGGTGGACCGGCTGGCAGCCAACCTGCAGAAGGCCTTTCCGGGCGCCGGATGGGAGCAACGGTTCCGCTTCAGCGGTGACCAGCCGATGGGCATGGGCGAGGGGGCCGATGCCGCGGGGCGCCTACGCGATCTCGACGAGCTCGAGGCCTATCTCCGCTCCGCCAATTCGCCGGCGGCGCTGGCAGAGGTCGATCTCGACAAGGTGGCCCGCAACCTGGGCGAGGACGCCGCCCGGTCACTCGACCGGTTGGCCAAGCTGGCCAAGCAGTTGACGGACGCCGGGCTCATCGACCAGCGGGAGGGGCGCTTCGAGCTGACTCCGAAAGGGATTCGACGGATCGGCCAACAGGCACTTTCCGACCTCTTCTCGCAGCTGACCAAGGACCGGGTGGGGACCCATGCCACCACCTGGACGGGCACCGGGCATGATCGCGAGGAGACCACCAAGCCCTACGAGTTCGGCGACCCGTTCAATCTCGACCTGTCACGCACGGTGCACAACGCGGTGCGCAGAGCCGGCAGCGGCGTCCCGGTGCGGCTCCACCCCGACGACTTCGAGGTGATCGAGACCGAGGCCCTGACGCGGTCGGCCACCGTACTGCTCCTCGACCTGTCGCTGTCCATGCCGATGCGGGACAACTTCGTCCCGGCGAAAAAGATGGCCATGGCGCTCCACACGCTCATCTCGACGCGGTTCCCCCGCGACTACCTCGGCCTCGTCGGATTCTCCGAGGTGGCCCGGGTGATCGAGCCCGAGGACCTGCCCACCGTGAGCTGGGACTACGTCTACGGGACCAACCTGCAGCACGGGCTGATCCTGGCCCGCAAGATGCTCGCCCACCAGCCGGGGACCAAGCAGATCATCCTGGTCACCGATGGCGAGCCGACCGCCCACATCATCCCTTACGACAGGGGAGTCGGCTACGACGTCTTCTTCAACTACCCGCCGGTACCCGAGACGCTCAAGGTCACCCTGGCCGAGGTGATGCGGTGCACCAAGGCCGGTATCACCATCAACACCTTCTTGCTCGATCCCGATCGCGGCCTGCAGGGGTTCGTCGAGCAACTGACCCGCATCAACCGGGGTCGGACGTTCGCCACCTCACCGGACGAGTTGGGCGACTACGTGCTGGTCGACTTCCTGAAGCACAAGACGACGCTCCGCACCCGGGGACACCGGGCCGGCTGAGGGCGCTTCTGTTACCTTCGCTGCATGACCGCAGCCTTCGTCCACGGCAACCCCGAGACCCCTGTCATCTGGGACGGCCTGGTCTCACGGCTCGAGCGCACCGATGTCTCCTGCCTTCATCTCCCCGGCTTCGGGCGTTCGGCGCCCGACGGGTGGGGCGCCACCAAAGAAGAGTACGTCGACTGGCTGATCGGTGAGCTCGAGGTGCTGGCCGCCGCCGACGGCCCCGTCGACCTGGTCGGCCACGACTGGGGTGGGATCCTGACCCTGCGCGCCGCGTCCCTCCGCCCCGATCTCGTGCGGAGTTGGGTGAGTGACGCCTCCGGGGGCCTCCACCCGGACTATGTCTGGCACGACCTCGCTCAGATCTGGCAGGCCGAGGGAGCCGGCGAGGGGTACTTCGAGTCGTTCCTGGCGACACCGTTCGAGGACCGGGTCGTCCTCTTCGAAAGCCTGGGGATTCCCCGGGCGACTGCCGAGCAGTTGGTTGCGGCGGCGGACGCCGAGATGGGCCGGTGCGTCCTGGCCCTCTACCGATCGGCGGTTCAGCCGGCGATGGCGGAGTGGGGTCGCGAGCTCGACCCCGCCCGCGATCTCCCCGGGCTCAGCATCTCCGCCCCGCTCGACCCCTTCATGGGCCCCGGTGATCTGGGCTCGGTGATGGCGGAACGACTGGGCGCCCGCATCCACGTCATGGAGGGCCAGGGCCACTGGTGGATGCTCGGGGACCCGGCAGGCGGAGCCCGGGCACTGGAGCAGTTCTGGGTATCGAGCTGATGTGACCGGGGCGGTGGCGCCGGCCCCGGCGGCGCTGCATGCGGGCGCTCAGGTCTTCCGCGAGGGCTCGGCCAGCCGGGCGACGTTCTCGCTGCCCGTCAGCCGCGCCGCGATCATGATCGGGATCAACATCAGGACGAGGACGATGGTCACCACCGCGTTCACCTCGGGGAGCTGCTGTCCCAGCCGGATGGCTCCGAAGATCCAGATCGGCAGCGTGTTCTGCGCTCCGGCAGAAACGTGGTGTCCACGCCGCCGAGCTCCATCAGGCCCTCGTCGGGGAGCTCGAAGCCGGCGATCATCCTCAGCAGCGTGGTCTTGCCCGACCCCGAGGGACCCAGCATCGTGAAGAACTCGCCGCGTGTGATGTCGAGGTCGACACCTGCGACTGCGATCGCATCGCCGAATCGCTTCACCACACCCCGAAGCCGGACGGCGGGTTGCGCGTCGGTCATCGGCCGCCCTCTGGGACCGGCAGCGACGCCCGCCGTGCCGGCGGATGTACCGGTCTCGCAGATTGACGGCCGACCCGGTTCGGGTCGGAGTTCGGGAGAAGCACGCCCGAATGCTACAGATTCCCCGAACACGGAGACGGAGACGGAATCCCGGTCGTGTGCCCGGATCCCCGACGAAAACCGCGCCAGGTCCGTGCCCAACGGTCCCGGACCGGCCGAGAATGCCAGGCGGCGACAACAGCGGCCGGTCGGCCGACTCCTCCCTTGCCCTGGCCTCGGGGCGGGTGTCCACGCGCGTTCAGCGCTGGACGTAACGATCTGCGAGGGCGTCGAGGATCTCTTCGCATTCGGCCGCGCAGTTGCGGATGATCTCGTCGACGGGCCGGCTGACGTCGATGCGTCCCGCCACTTGGCCGCTCAGTGCGATCCCCGCCTCGAGGTCGCCGCCGAAGTAGACGTCGCGGACGTTTCCGAACGCGGCCATGGCGTTGCCGTCGTGATCGAACTCGAGACGCTCGGTCCGTTTCGTGCGGAGCGCCCGGAGCGCGGGTGTCGAATGGCCGTTCAAGAACACCGTGTCGGTCTCCGCGGCGTCGATGATGGCCTGCTTCCAGTTCTCGTGGACAGGTGATTCGACAGAGGAGACCATGGCCGTTCCCAACTGCACACCTTCCGCTCCCAGGGCAAGTGCCGCGGCCATCGTCCGGCCGTCGAGGAAGCCTCCGGCCGCGATGATCGGGACGTCGAAGGCCTTGGCCACCGAGGGCAGGAGGACCATGGTCGACACCGGCCGAGGGTTCTTGAACCCGCCGCCTTCCCCTCCTTCGACGATCAGGCCGTCGACGCCGGCCACCACTGCCTTCTCCGCCGCCCGAAGGGTGGGGACGACATGGAACACGGTGAGACCCGCGTCCTTGAGCTGCGCGGTGTGGCGGGTCGGGCTTCCGGCCGAGGTGGTGACGAAGCCGACCCCCTGGGCGATGACGAACTCCACGATGGCCGTCGGATCCGCCACGAAGGCCTGGGCGATGTTGACCCCGAACGGCTTGTCCGTCAGGTCCTTCATCTTGGCGATCTCGTCACGGACCACATCGAGCTCACCCGACGAGGTCTCGATGATCCCCATGGCGCCGGCGTTGGAGACGGCGGAGGCCAGCGTCGATCGGGCGATCCATCCCATCGGGGCCTGGACGATGGGGACCTCGACCCCGAGGAGTTCTGTCACACGGTTTGCCAGCACCCCGGAATCTTGGCATGCGGGGTGTCGGCATGGTTCGCCCGCTCGACGGTGATGGTGCCGCCGAACCACGGAGCGCACCGCCACCGGCGACGGTCCGGCGCCGGTGACGGTGCCCTCCCGCAGACGGCGGACAGTCGTCGAAAGGCCGCCCCCGCTGGTCGCTCCCGGTGGGCCCGGCACACGGATCCGACCCGTGCGACGGCTCCCCGGACATTGCGCCCCTGTTCACAAGCAGGTTTCCCTTGCGTTTCCCCTTCAGATGGTGAAGGATGACATATCTGTAGTTACATCAGTGCTATGCAGCTTCACCCGAGACTGCGTAGCTGAGTGGGAGGGAGGCCTGTCAGTGGACATGGTGTCATTGATGCACGGACCCCAAGAGCGGACCTGGCAGACCAAGGCGAACTGTATGGGGGTCGATCCCGACCTCTTCTTCCCTGAGCGGGGGGCGTCGACCCGCGAGGCGAAGGAAGTGTGCCGTGGCTGCGTGGTCCGCGAGGACTGCCTCGAGTACGCCCTGTCCAACGGCGAGAAGTTCGGGATCTGGGGCGGACTGTCGGAGCGGGAGCGCCGCCGGCTGCGCCGCCAGCGGGCCATGCAACGCCGGGCTGTCACCGCTTCCTGAGCACCGGCGCCGTCGGGCTCACCGACCGCCGGCCGCGGGTGACTGATGGCTCTCCAGACGGCCCTCGATGGTCCGATCCTCGCTGAGATCGAGTTCCGCCCAGCGAGGACGGGGAGCGGCGTCGAGCACCTCGGCCGGTGCAAGGCCGACCAACTCGGCTCGCAGCACCCTGCAGCCCATCGACTCGGCGCCTGACGCCACTGCGTCGTAGACGTCGGCAACGGGCAGTGCGGCCGGGTCGATCAGGTTGAGGCTGACCTGTGCGCCCGCGTCCACCGCGAAGCCCAGGCTCCGGACGGCAGGCCCCCGTAGGTCGTTCGCCAGCGAACGGGCCACCGCTACCGCCCGGACGCGCTCCTCCTCGGGAGTGCCACCGGATGCGCCGGCGATCCACAGGTTGTAGGCGACCAGGACGGGCCGGGCGCCCACGGCCGAGGCACCTGCCGTGGGGTGGGGCTCCAAGGGTCCGGTGTCCGGCGTCAGTGATCGGAACGCCCTCCGCCGCACCTCGGGCAACGAGCGCTCCGGGCCGTACAGGAAGCATGGGAGCCCCAGGGTGGTCCCGGCCCAGACGGCAAAGCGGTCTCTGGCCTCGAGCACGCGGGGCCAGGCCTCCCCGGCCGACCCCGCGGACGGTACAGCCGCCGACGGCCGGTGGGAAGGGAGCGGTACGAACGGCACGACGTCGGCCGCCCCCAGACGCGGATGGATGCCGGCGTGTGCTCGGACGTCGATGCGGGCGACCGCCTCGACGACCACGCGCTGGGCCGCATCCTCCACGGCATCGAGAGGACCACCCAGGGTCAGGACGGAACGGTGGTGCTCGGGGTCGGAGTGGACATCGAGCACCACGTGCCCGCCGGCGACACGGATCGCATCGATGGTCCCCGTATTGCGCCCCTCGCTGACGTTGATGACGCATTCGGCGACCACCTGGGCCCCGGCCACGTCAGACCTGCCTGGTCATGCCTCAGACGGAAACAGCGTGCCCGACACGGCGGCGACGGAGCATCCGACGTCGCTCGCGCTCGGAGGTACCCCCCCAGACGCCGTGGTCGACCCGCTCGTCGAGCGCGTACCGGAGGCAGGCCTCCGCCACGGGACACTCCGCGCAGATGCGTTGGGCCTCTTGTACGCCCACGCCGTCGCTCGGGAAGAAGATGGTGGGGGAGAGGTCCTTGCACTTCCCCACGCTCATCCAGTCCGTTTCCATTGTTCCTCCGTAGATCTCGAGGATGCTGCGGCAGGTGTCGGGTGTAGTGTGCCGACCCTGATGTCGCTGTCATCCGGTGCACAGCTAGTGTCGCATTTCGAAGCAATGTGCGGTGCGAAATGAGCCGGTATTGATGGAATCCTCACAATTTTCTTATGGGGCACCAGGGCCTTCTTATGAAAGCCCGAACGAGGGAGATCCGAACCGGCCCCCGGGGACCGACGGGGGAGTCCCCCCCGGGCCCACCGCGACCCCCCGAAGTGTCCCGTCCCACCCACTGGCGCCCGACCCCGGGCCCCCTGCGACGTCCCTGCCCCGAACGGGCGATGGCCCGCCGTTCTCGGTGCCGGCCGCCGTGGATCCGGTACCTCGAGTCACGACCGGTCCGGTGGGTGCCGGCTACCCGGGGCCCGCGGCCTACTCCGCCTATCCGCCCCCCCCGGGCTATCCGCCGTACCCCGTCTATCCCGCCTACCCGGGGTACGGCGGAGGATACGGCCTCCCCGGCCCCACCCCCGCCTACCCCTACGGGTACGGGGCAGTCCCCGCTCAGCGCGTGGTGCGGCACACCCTGCAACGACGCACGTGGGTGTGGGTGGTGGTCATCACCGCAGTGGTGGCCGCACTGGTCGGTGGGCTGGTCGGGGCACTGGTGGGCGCAGGAAGCCAGCGCACCTTCGTCGAGCAGTTCTTCCCCAACAAGAGCGATCTCGCCCGACCCCAGGACGTGCAGGCGGTGTTGGCCAAGGTCGAACCGGCGGTCGTATCCATCGACAGCCAGTCCGGCTCCGGCGGCTCGTCTGGGGGCGACTTCGTCCAGGCTGCCGGGAGCGGGATGATCCTCACGCCCGGCGGCGAGGTGCTCACCAACAACCACGTCGTGACTGGAGCCACGTCGATGACCGTCACACTGTTCGGTCAGACCACGGCGCGGACCGCCCATGTGCTGGGCACCGACCCGGGCCACGACCTCGCCCTGGTGCAGATCGACCACGCGTCAAACCTGCCCACGGTCGCGATGGGCGACTCGGTGGAGACCCGGGTGGGCGACAGCGTACTGGCCATCGGCAACGCCCTGGCACTGGCGGGCGGCCCGTCGGTTACCGAAGGGATCGTCTCGGCGGTGGACCGCTCGCTGACTGCGCAGAACGACAGCGGTCAGACGGAGAACCTGACCGGACTGCTGCAGACGGATGCCGCCATCAACCCGGGCAATTCCGGTGGTCCGCTGGTCAATGCGCAGGCTCAGGTGGTCGGCATGAACACCGCTGTGGCATCCAGCAGTACCGGCAATGCGCCGACCCAGAACATCGGGTTCGCCATCGCCATCGATTCGGTGAAGCCCCTCCTCGCCGAACTGCGACAGGGTGGCCCGGGAGGCACGGGCAGCCCGACCCCACAGCCGGTCCCCGTGGCGAACGCCGCCTACATGGGGGTGACCGTGGGACCGATCACCCCTGCACTCAAGAAGCAGGACCACCTGACCCCCTCGTCGGGAGCGCTGGTCATCTCGGTGCAGTCGGGGAGCCCGGCGGACAAGGCCGGGTTGCAGGTCAACGATGTGATCGTGTCGCTGAACACCACGGCGATCCAGAGCCCGAGCGATCTGACCACCGCCCTCCACCCCTTGAAGCCGGGTGATCGTGTGGCCATCGGCGTCTACCGGGGCAGTACCAAGATGACGGTCGACGTCACGCTCGGGGCCCGCCCGACCGGCGGGTAGGATCCCCGGTGCCGCAATCCCAGGAGGAACAACTGCCATGACCCCGGTCACCGACGATCAGACACCCGCCGAGGAGAGCGAAGAGCCACAGCCCCCGGTCGGCCACGTCCGGGTCGTCTACCTCGGGCCGGTGGCCCCGCACTGGGAGGTCCGCTCCGACTATGGAGACCCTGCCCTGATCGAGGAGTTCCGTCGCCGCACCATGGCCCGTCTGGTCCTGCTGCCGCCCCACGATCCCCAGTACCGGCGCAATCGCGAGCGGGTGATCCGCGACGCCGAGCGCGAGAACATCCTGCTCGAATGGGACCTCGGCCTGCCGGAGGAGGAAGTCGTCGCGGCTCCGGCGGAGGACGCTGGCGTCGCGGGCCCGGTCACCGAGGCCTGACGCTCGAGGGGGCGCCGGAGGGCCCCGCGGTCAGTCCCCCTCGGGTTCGTCGAGCTCGGGAAGGCTGATGCGTTCCAACCACAGGCCGGGCGCATCCACCTCCGACGGCGTCGGCAGGTTCCTGGCCGACGTCCACAGCTGCGGCAGGCCTTCGTCGCCGGCCCGCTCGATGACGCCGTTGATGAAGGACCGGCCCCGGTCGACCTGGGTCTGATCGAGATCGAGGCCGAACAGCGCCCCGGCGGCCTCTTCACCCTTCCCCCGCTCGGTGCGGCGTCGGTACCACGCCTCGGCCAGCTGGCTGTGGGAGCCCACCAGCTTCTGACCGACCCGGTTGGCCACATGGTCGGCGTAGGCGTCGATGACCACCGCGAGCGCGGTCAACTGGTCGGACGAACGTCGCGACTCGGGGGTCAGCAGCTCACCGAGCAGTGCTTCGGGATCGCCGAACATCCCCTGGAGCGACTCGAGATCCATACCCCCCGGACCGTCGATGGCGCCCGGGGTCCCCAGCCCCCCAAGCCGTGCTGCCAGGTCCTGTTGGGCGGCGGCCGACGACTTGGCCAGGTCCATCAGCAGCTCTTCCATCCGGGCCCTGATCGTCGGCCGGGTCAGCACCGTGTTGGAGGCGAGCTCACGGGCGCACACCCAGACGAGCGCCTCTTCCTCGGGCAGGCTCCAGTCCTCGGCAAAGGAGGTGATGTTGGCCGTCACCAGGAGGAGCTCGTCCGACGGTGCCCATGGAAGTGCCAACGGATACTGGCCGAGAGTCCGCTGCGCAAGGTGTCCGACCACCGAGCCGACCTGCAGCCCGAAGAACATCGGCCCGATGGCGGTCGCCCACTGGCCGATGAGGCCGGCCAGGCCACCGGTCGGGTCCTCGCCGAACAGATCCGGCGGCTGGGCCGGTTCGGTCGGGGGCGCGGCGGCCGGCGTCGGGTTGGGCGCGGCCATGGCAGTGAGTATCGGGCGCCACGACTCGAGTGCACGAGCCGTCCAGTCGCCTCTGCCCACGGGCACGCAGGTGAGGCGGCGCCCATCCGGGGAGACGGGCATGCCGGTGGTCTCGATCACATTGAGCTCGGCCACCCGTGAGAGCTGCTCGACCCGGATCCGCTGGATGGGCTCGACATTGGGCTCGGCAGTTCCGCCGGTGGCCACGTTGAGTGCGAACGACCGTGTCAACTCCCACTGGTCGGGAGCATTGGTCCCGAGCATGTTCATCAGGTCGCCGAGCAGGGACTGGAAGGGATTTCCCGGGTCCTCGTGTTCGGGTGGTGCCATACCCTCATGCTACGACGAGGAGGCATCTCCCGGTGCATCGGCTGGGACGTCGCCCAACACGATGGAGGTGGTGAGCGTGCTTCCCGTCCGTTGGTAGGTGACATCGAGCGCCGTTCCCGGAGGGTCAGGATAGAGCCTGGTGCGGAGCTCGGCCGTCGAGTGGACCTGGTGGCCGTCGATGCCGACGATGACGTCGCCGGGCAGGAGCCCGCCGATTGCCGCCGGACTGCTGCTGTCGACGGAGCTGACGAGTGCGCCGTCCGGAGTGGGTGACGGTGCCACCGGCGATGCGGGTGACGAGGTGGTGGTGGCGGTGAGGGTGGGAGCCGAGGTGGCTGCGTCGCCCCTGCCGCCGGAGACACCCAGCCACCCGTGGTCCACCGCTCCCGACGAGACCAGCTGGCGGACCACGCCGAGGACGAGTTCCGCGGGCAGGAAGACCGACCGTGTCGAAGCCCCCGACTGCGTCACCTGCTCGAGGATTCCCGAGACGTTGCCGCTGTGGTCGAGGAGCGGGCACCCGATGTCGTCGGCGGCCAGGGGCGCGGCCACCGTCGTTCCGGCAAAGCCGGAGGTGACGGCGCCGCCACCGAGGGGAAGGCCCGAAGAGAGCACGGTGCCGGCGTACGCCCTGGGCAGCGGTGTGCTCGCCTGCGGTCCCGGTTCCATGGCCACTGCCATGACCGGGGCACCGACGGAGGGGTCGTCGTCGTCGAAGGTGGCGGCCGGGAGGTCGTCGGCGATCCGTACGACGGCGAGACCGGAGGTCTGGTCGACGCCGATCACCTCGGCGGCCTGCCGTGACCCGTTCGGCTCGATGACGGTGATCGACCTGGCATCGAGGAGGGCCCGGGAAGTGGTGACGATGATGCCCCCCGACTCCGCCACCAACCCGGTGGCGATGGACCTTCCGGTCAGCCTCACGATGCTGAGGGCCACGGTCGACGGGCCGATGGTGGTGAGCATGGCACGCTCGGCGGAATTGGCCAGCTGGCTCATCCCCGGCTCGGTGGTCGGTGCCCCGGTCAGCGACACCTCCCCCGGTGTCGACGCCGGAGCGCTCTGGCCGGTGCTGCCCGCGGTCGCCATGGCCAGCCCGGCCGCCACCAGGACCAGGGCGATGCAGGCGGTGGCCCCACCGATGGCCCAGGGCCCGGCGCGGGAATGGCCGGGCGGTGCTTCCTGGGGGATCAGCGCCGGGGATCCGGGACCGGTCGACGCGGACTCCGACGGGTGCCGCCACAGGCGGTCATCGGGCGAGATCCATCCTCGCAACCGGTCGGCATCCTCGGACCAATTGTCGCCAGGATCACCCCCCGGTCCCCGCTGATCCTCCGCGTCCACGGGCCTGAGGTTACCGATGACGGCGGACGTTCGGGGGTCGCCCCGCGCTGTGCGACCGCCCGTGGATCGGCCGAAAGGGCCTCCTTCGCGGCCCCGGACAGCGTGGCCCTACGATGACGGGGTGGCTCGGGACCTCGCGATCGACCTCGGGACGGCCAACACCCTCGTCTATGCGAAGGGCAAGGGGATCATCCTGAACCAGCCGACCGTCATCGCTCTCAACACCAGGACCCACGAGGTCCTGGCGGTGGGGAACGAGGCGTGGCAGATGATCGGTCGGACCCCGGGCTACATCGTGGCGGTCAGACCGCTCCGAGAGGGTGCGATCACCGACTTCGACATCACCGAGAGGATGATCCGACTCCTCCTCCGGCGGGCCGGCGTGACCAAGTTCACCCGACCACGCGTGCTGATCTGTGTGCCTTCGGCCATCACCTCGGTGGAGCGCCGTGCCGTCAAGGAGGCGGCGCGCCGGGCGGGCGCCTCGGCGGCCCACCTGATCGAGCAGCCCATGGCCGCAGCGATCGGAGCCGGTCTCGACATCCACGAGCCGGTGGGGAACATGGTGGTCGATGTCGGTGGAGGCACCACGGAGACCGCCGTCATCTCGCTCGGCGGAGTGGTCGCCTCGAGGGCAATTCGCTGTGGCGGCTTCGACATGGACGCGGCCATCCAACAGTACGTGCGCCACCAGCACGGGATCGCCATCGGCGAACGCACCGGTGAGGAATTGAAGCTGGCCATCGGCTCTGCGCTCCCGTACGCCGACGAGATGCAGGCGGAGGTCCGGGGAAGGGAGGTGACCACCGGCCAGCCCAAGACGGTGGTCCTCTCGCCCGAGGAGGTGCGCTACGCCCTCCGGGAGCAGGTCGACCTGATCGTGGACACGGTCATCAGCTGCCTCTCCGAGTCGCCACCCGAACTGGCCCAGGACATAATCTACGAGGGCATCCACCTCGTCGGCGGAGGAGCCATGTTGCGGGGCCTTGCCAATCGGCTGGCCGACGAGACGGAAGTGCCGGTCCACCTGGTGGCCACGCCGCTGGAGTGCGTGGTGGTGGGGGCCGGAATGTGCCTCGACTCGTTCGACAGCCTCCGGCCCATCTTCGCCGCTGCAGAGTCCTGAGCGCCCCGGTTCTCCGCGCGGTAGGTCGCGGATCCGCTCACTCCACGGCGAGGAGGTCTTCGGCCACCTGGCGGACCTGCCAGTCGCGGTCGTCGAGACAGCGCCGGAGCGCCGCCTCGACCGAGGGCCCGTCGAACGCCGCCAGGGCGACCGCCGCCCGTCTGCGGATGGCCGGCTTGTCCTCGAGCGCCTCCAGTACGGCCGTCAGCCCCGCGGGGTCGCCGATGGCTCCGAGCGCGGCCACCGCTGCCTCCCGGCACAGGGGGTCGGGGTGCCCCGACGGGGTGGAGGCGATCTTCGAGAGCTGGGGAACCGACGAGCGGTCCGCCCGTTCGCCCGAGGCCCACGCAGCCATCTCCACCACCGAGGGTTCGGCGTCGCCCAACGCCGGCGCGATGTCCACGGTCGGGAAACCGGCTGCCAACTCGCACGCCCGGCGGCGCACCTCGGGCGCCTCGTCCTCGAGCCCACGCCGGAGGTCGCCGTCGCCGAGGGCCCCGAGCCGATCCAACGCACCGAGGGCAGTGGCCCGCACCGACGCAGAAGGGTCGGTCGTCCCCGCCCGTGCGGTCGGCAGGTCGCCCACGTGGCCGGCCAGTGCCACCATGCGCCGGCGCTCGGTGGCGCTCGGACCTGGAGGTTCCGTGGCAGGCTTCACCTCACCACTATGACCGACGACGACAGCGATACGCCGCCGGCCGATCCGGGCCCACCACCCCCGGGGCGATCCGTCGGCGGCAGCGCGCCCACGGCTCCCGCCCCGTGGGGCGCCCCGGCCCCGATCGCGGAGGCCCACGACGAGGTCAACGGCCCGGAGGTGCCCGGTGCGAAGGCCCCGAAGAGGCGGACCTGGCCGTGGGTGCTCGTCATCGTGGTCGTGGTCGCCCTGTTCGTGGCCTCGCGGATCAACCTCGACTACTACGCCATCCAGCCGGGCACGGCACAGTCCGTGCAGCCCTTCATCACCGTCCCGCCCGGCAAGGCTCATCCGGTCAGCCACCCGGTGCTGTTGACCGACGTCGAGATCGGCAGGGTCTCCGCCCTCTCCTATCTGTTCTACAAGGTGCAGGGGAACACCACGCTCGAGCCGGTCGAGGCGGTCACCGGAGGGACGCCCCCCTCGCAACTGGACGCGCAGGGCCAGCTCGAGATGTCCCAGGCCGAGTCCTACGCCAAGACCGCGGCACTGCGGCAGCTCGGCTACACGGTGACGGCCACCGCGGCGGGAGCCGTGGTGTACGGGACCTTCCCGGGCACACCGGCGTACCACGCCCTCGCCGTGGGTGACGTCGTCACCGCGGTCGACGGGGTGGCGACCCCCACTGCGCTGGATCTGACGTCTACCCTGCGGCAGTACCACTCCGGTCAGACGGTCACCCTCGCGGTGCGCAAGGGGGGTACCGGGGGTCCGACACCGGTGCCGCTGACGCTCAAGAGCACCGTGGTGGATCTGGGTGGAGGGTACAAGGCGGCGCTCGACGTGGGCCTCCTCCCGGAGGACCAGGTCGACTACGCCTATCCCTTTCCGGTGACCATCGACGTCACCAACATCGGAGGCCCGTCTGCCGGGCTGGCCATGACCCTCGGTGTGATCGACGCCTTGACCGCGGGCTCACTCACCGGTGGTCACACCGTGGCGGCCACCGGCACCATCGACAGCTCCGGCAAGGTGGGTGACGTGGGCGGCGTCCCCCAGAAGACCATCGCCGTGGAGAACGCCGGCGCCTCGATCTTCCTCGTGCCACCGCAGGAGTACCGGGCGGCGGTGTCCAAGGATCGGCCCGGTCTGAGGATCTACGCGGTGTCCACGCTCGATCAGGCACTGGCCGTGCTGGCGGCGCACGGAGGCACCGTGTCGACGCCTGCGCCCGGGCAGCAGGTCGCGCTGGCGGGATGACCGGATTCGAGGACCGACAGTCGTAGGCTCTCGCTCATGCCCGAGGAACGCCGCATGACCATCACCTCCTCTCCACACCTGGCTCCCGATGATGTGGCCCGTCATACGTTTGCCTCGGTGCGGCGGGGCTTCGACCCCAACGAGGTCCGCGACTTTCTCGAGTCGATCGCCTTCGGTCTCAGGGGGGTCGCCGATCGTGAACGCCAGCTGCTCCAAGAGCTGGCCGACGCCGAACACCGGGCGGCAAACCCCGTCCTCGACGAGCCGACACTGACGTCGGCGCTGGGCCAGGAGACCGCCCGGGTGCTCCACAGCGCCCATGAGGTCGCCGCCGAGATGGTCGCCAAGGCCGAGGCGGAGGCGAACCGCCTCCTCACGGAGGCCAACGAGGAGACCGAGCAGAACCGGGCCCGTGCGGAGGCCCGGACGGCAGAGCAGACCGCGCGGGCCGAAGCGGAGATCAACGACCTGCGTCAGCGGACCGACCAGCAGGTGTCGGGGGCCCTCGAGTCGGCGCGTCACGAGACCGAAGAGGTGCTGGCCCAGGCTCGGGAGGAGTGCCGGGCCATGGTCGACGAGGCCCAGCAGCTGCGGGCTCGGGTCCTGGCCGACCTGTCGCGGCGCCGGAAGATCCTCCACGCCCAGATCGAGCAGCTGCGCGCCGGGCGCGAACGTCTGGCCGAGACGATCAACGACGTCCGGCGCTCGGTCGATGTGATCGCGGACGACCTGTTCACCGCAGAGGACGACGCACGGCTGGCGGCCGAGGCCGCCGGGCGTGAGGCCGTCAGCCGTCCCGACGAGGGCACGCCCGAGGAGCTGGCTGCCGTCCTGTTGGCCGACGAGGCAGAGGTGGCAGCCGACCTGGCGCCGTCTGACGGCACGGCAGTCGATGCCAGGTCCGGGGAGGAAGAGGCTTCGGCCGCCGGCGACCTGGTGGAGGCCGGGGACGGCGGCGCCACTGCGGCCACGGAGGCGCTGCCGGCGGAGGCACCGCTTGCCGAGGTGCCGCCGGCGAAGTCGGTGGACGCACTGTTCGCCAAGATCCGAGCCGCCCGAGAGGAGCCCGGGGACGACGACCAGCCTCACGCCCCGGGGGGTGAGGCTGCCGGTGCGGTGGAGCCCGGGCCCGAGCCGGAAGGGGCCGGGCCGGAAGGGGCCGGTGAAGGGCCCGGGGACGAGCCGCCCGAGGAACGGAACCCCCTCGCGGTTCGCCGCGACGAGCTCGTCAGCCCGATCATCACCGCGCTGGCCCGACGCCTGAAGCGGACCCTGCAGGACAATCAGAACGATCTCCTCGACCGACTGCGGTCCAACGGATCCCACTGGTCGATCGATCTCCTCCCCGAGGAGACCGAGCACATCGATTCCTATGCCACGGCCGCGCTGCCCGCGTTGGAGCAGGCGTCCGAGGCAGGGGCCTCCTTCGCCGGCACCGGACCGTCCCACGGCCCCCATGCAGATGTCCTGTTGGGAGTGGCCCATGATCTCTCCGAGTCGGTGGTCGGCCCGCTCCGCCGCCGCCTGGCCGACGGTGACGGCCTGGACGATGCGGAGGAGTCGGTGGTGGCCGAGTACGTGGGTTCGGCATTCAGGGAATGGAAGGGCGAGCGCATCGTGCGCTTGGCCGGCGACCACGTGGTGGCCGCATTCTCCCTGGGGACGATCTCGGTCATCGAAGGGGAGAAGTCCGCCCAATTGGAGTGGGTGGCTGTCTCCGGCACCGGTGACGCGCCCTGCCCCGATTGTGAGGACAACGGCCTCAACGGGTCACAGCGGCCAGGTGAGGCATTCCCGACCGGGCACGCGTACCCGCCCGCCCACCCCGGGTGTCGATGTCTCATCGTGCGTTCCGCCCTCTAGGCTGCAGCCGTGCGTCCCCCCAGTGACATGCCCCAGGTCCCGCGCCCCGCCCAGCATCGCCGCCGCCGTTGGATCATCGCGGCCCTGGTCATCGTGGTGGTGGTCATCGCCTCGCTGCGGACGTTCGCCGTCTTCTACACCGACGCCCTGTGGTTCTCCTCGGTGTCGCTGCATTCGGTGTGGCTCAAGCTCTTCGAGATCAAGACCGGCTTGATGGTGGTCTTCGCGGTGATCTTCGCGGTGCTGCTACTGGCCAGCCTCGTCGTGGCCGAGCGGCTGGCCCCCAAGGGACCCTCCCTCGACGCGGAGGACGAGTTCGTCAAGCGATACCGGGAGGTGATCGGGCCCTACTCCCGCTGGCTCCGGGCCGGCGTGGTCGTCGTGCTCTCGCTCATCGTCGGATCCCAGGCGCTCGGGCAGTGGCAGAACTGGATCCTCTTCCGCAACGGCGTTTCGTTCCCCAACTCCGATCCGCAGTTCCACCGGAACATCGGATACTTCGTCTTCACCCTGCCCTTCGAACAGTTCCTCGTCCACTGGACCCTGGTGGCCCTGTTCGTCGTCCTGGTGGTCACCGTCCTGAGCCATTACCTGAACGGCGGCATCCGGATGCAGGGCTCGCGGCCGAGGGTCCGCCCCGCGGTGAAGGCCCACATCTCGGTCATCCTCGGCCTGCTTGCCCTGGTCAAAGCCGTCGGCTACTACCTGGCACGATTCAATCTGGACCTCTCCAGCAATGGGTATGTCCAAGGTGCGGGCTACACCGATGTCCATGCCCGCCTGCCCGCCCTCGAACTCCTCATCCTGGTGTCGCTGGCCGCGGCCATCCTGCTCATCTACAACATCCGGCGCCAGGGCTGGGCACTGCCCATCCTCGGTGTCGGCCTGTGGTTCCTGGTGGCGCTCAGCGCAGGCACCATCTACCCCGCTGCCGTCCAGGCCCTCAAGGTGAACCCGGCACAGAACACCTTGGAGCGCCCGTACATCCAGCGCAACATCGAGGCCACCCGGACGGCCATGGCGATCACCGGAGTCCAGAGCATCGCCTACCCCGCATCGTCGACGCTGACCGCATCGCAACTCTCGGCCAACAGCGACACCCTGGCCAACGTGCGGCTCTGGGATCCGACGCAGACCCAGCCCACCTTCGACAAGCTGCAGGACATCCGCTCGTACTATCAATTCAACAGCCTGGCCGTGGACCGCTACAAGGTCAACGGGGCGGAGACACCCGCCATCGTCGGGGTGCGCGAGATCAACGATCAGGACCTCCCGTCCTCGTCGTGGGTGAACACCACCCTGCAGTACACCCACGGCTACGGGATGGTGGTGTCGCCGGCCAACACCTCCACCAGCAACGGTGATCCCTTGTTCGCCGTCGGGGACGTTCCGCCGGCCTCCAACAGCGGTCTGCCCACGGTCACCCAGCCCTCGGTCTACTTCGGCCTCAACAACGCCGGGTACGTGGTGGCCGACACCAAGCAGCCGGAAATCGATTTCCAGCTGACCAACGGCACCAACGTCGAGACCCACTACTCGGGCAACGGCGGCGTGCAGCTCTCGTCCTTCTTCGACCAGGCGATGTTCGCCCTCCGCTTCAGCGATCTCAACCTGATCATCTCCAACCAGATCACCAACAAGTCGCGCCTGATGTTCGACCGCGGCGTGCAGGCCCGGGTGTCCAAGGCCGCACCCTTCCTCAATCTCGACGCCGACCCCTACCCCGCGCTCATCGGGGGGCACATCGACTGGATCCAGGACGCGTACACCACCACCGGCAACTACCCGTACTCGCAGAACGCGGACACCAGCGCCGTTGCCCAGGGCAGCGGGCTCAGTGGCAACTTCAACTACGTCCGCAACTCGGTGAAGGTGGTCATCGACGCCTACACCGGCCGCATGACCTTCTACGTCATGGATCCCGGTGACCCGATCATCCGCACCTACGAGAAGGCCTTCCCGGGGATGTTCACCCCGGCATCGAAGATGAGCGCCGACCTGAAGGCGCACATCCGGTATCCCGAGGACATCTTTACGGTGCAGGCCACCATGTACGGCAAGTACCACATCACCACGGCGCAGAGCTTCTACAGTGCCGCCGACGCGTGGACGCTGTCGCCGTCGCCCGGCTCGGGATCCCCCTCCCAGGCCCTGGCCACCACCTTCACCACCAACGCCCAGGGCCAACAGGTCTCCACCGGCCAACTGGTCCGCATGGCACCGATCTATCAGGAGCTGCGGGTGCCGGGCCAGGCCGGCCAGTCGTTCACTCTGCTCGACGCCTTCGTCCCGGTGTCGTCGCAGAGCCAGATCCAGACCCTGTCCGGGTTCATTATCGCGGAGTCCGACCCCGGTCACTACGGGCAGCTGCAGATGTTCGTGACGCCACGCGACACCCCGGTCAACGGACCCTCCATCGTGGCCGCCCAGATCGACGCGACGCCAGCCGTGTCCCAGCAGGTCTCGCTTCTGAACCAGAACGGCTCCTCCGCGTTGCTGGGCAACGTGCTCATGATCCCGGTGGCCAATTCGCTGCTCTATATCCAGCCCCTGTACGTGGAGTCCTCCCGGAACGCCTTCCCCGAGCTGCAACGGGTCATCGCCGTGTACGGGAAGCAGGCCTCCATCCAGCCGACGTTGGCCGCGGCCCTCACCCAGGTGTTCCAGGCGCCCGTGTCGACGACGCCCGGAACGGAGGGTGGGACCGGGACCCTCTCGCCGCAGGTGCGGGCCCTGTTGGGCGAAGCCCAGGCCGCCTACCAGCAATCCCAGACCGACCTGAAGGCGGGCAACCTGGGTGCCTACCAGGCCGACATCAACAACCTCGAGTCCATCCTGCAAGAGGTGCAGCAGCTGACCGGGGGCACCGTCACCACGACCACCACGACCACCTCACCGACGGTGGGCACGGGCACCGCGACGGCCACGGCGGGTTGACCCGGCACCGGCCCACCCGTGCGGCCCGCTCCGACCTGGCGGCTGGCGCGGACGGACCGGGCCGGCGGCCTGCTAGATTCTCCTCCTGCGACGCGGGGTGGAGCAGTCTGGTAGCTCGTCGGGCTCATAACCCGAAGGTCGTGGGTTCAAATCCCACCCCCGCCACTAAGGGAAACATGAAGTACCGCCGAAAGCCCACGATTTCGTGGGCTTTCGTGCTGTTTCAGCGTACTCCCACGGCGTTATCCACAGGTTTCTTGGGGCTTTTTCTCGGGACCTACTCAACCCTTGCGTATGCAGCATATGCACGCGTGCGCGGCGCGAGTGGCCCGCACGCTGCCCCTTTGCGACAAAGGTTCGGACCGGCCTGGGCATGCATAGGGCAGCCGTATGCATGCCCTATGCAGTTGCCCCCACTCAACCCTTGAGAGTGGTCTCCTGAGCTTGCCTTGAGAGTTCACGGCCCAGAGCCGGTTGTCGCTACGTCGTGGCGGGGCGCATTTTACGCGTTAGATCCAACCGCTCCGACGCCGGTATCGATCACGGCTGTCCTGCCCATACCGGATTGGCGGCGTGCGACCCATCCGTCGTTCGGCACTCGCCGTGCGCTTCCTCGGTGTCGTCCGGGCTGCCGCGCCGGACCTGGGTGATCTGTGTGGGCGTGGTCGGACGGAAGTGCCTGAGGGAGACCTCGAACCCAGCGAGCCGTAGCAACATGACGGTGCGGCGGGTAGCCGCTCGTCGGGGGCGTACTGTCCGGCCGGAGCCCGTCCCGCACGGCCTCCCTTCACCGGTCAGTGCACCGGGCGGCCCATACGGACGCCCTATGCCAGGCCATGGGCCGTGAACTGCACCGTTCCCGCAGCGGGTTCCCTCAATGGGACGCCCGGCTGACCTACGTCGGCCGACCTCCCAGGGACGCGATAACCGTCGATATGCGTTGCCGTCATCCTCTTGCCACTCCTGCGAGTATGACCACGCCCCAGACGACCTCGGCTGGATCGAGGCTCCATCGGTGAACCCTTCTGTGCGGACTGGCCGCCGTGCACCCACGGCCTCGGGTCGGTATCACCTTGCTCGAGTCTGTCGCAGGCGGCGACCGCCTCCACGAACTGGAGACAAGGAACGGGGCCCCTAATCACCCGCCCCGATACGAGGTCGGCGGTCTTGCGCGCCTCGTCTACTCGAGAAGGCTGCGGAGCATCCAGGCATCCTTCTCATGCACGCGCAAGCGCTCGGAGAGCAGATCAGCAGTGGGCTGGTCGCCCGCTTCGTCAGCGACGGGCAACGCGGTGCGTGCAGTTCTGACCACAGTCTCGTTGGCAGTGACGAGCCTGCTCAGCATCTCGGTCCCGCCAGACCGGTCGGCGTTTCTCCGATGACCGACAGCTCGACGAACTGACGGTAGGTACCCGGTGCCGACTCGCCGAGAGCGCGATTCCCTCGGCGATCTCGTCCACCGCGAGTGCGAGCTCGTTGTACTGCTGCTCAAAGAGCAGGTGGAGCGTCGTGAACATCGGTCCGGTGACGTTCCAGTGGTAGTTGTGGGTCATGAGGTACAGCGTGTAGGTGTCCGCCAAGAGCTTTGACATCCCCGGCGATTCGCCCTTGGTGCTCCTCGTCGATCCCGATCTCGATGGTGGTCATGCCTGTCTCTCCTGATGGTGAGTGGAATGACTCTAATCAAGTATCTTGATTGACTCTAATAACAGAGATAATCTAGTATGACTTGCGAGAGGAGGTCGTAAGCGTGGATCTGTCCCGTGAAGACTGCGTGAAGCTGGTGCGCTCAGCTGGGTTGCGGGTCACCGCATCGCGTGTCGCCGTGCTGCTCGTGCTCTGGCGCCATCCCCATTCGGACACCGACACGGTCATCCGTCAGGTGCGCGCCGAGCTCGGCTCGGTGTCGCCCCAAGCGGTCTACAACGTGCTGACGACCTTTGTCGAGGCCGGGCTCGTGCGCCAAATCGAACCGGCTGGGAGCGTCGCCCTCTACGAGTTGCGGGTGCATGACAACCATCACCACGTCGTCTGCCGCAAATGCGGGGCCGTGGGGGACGTTGATTGCGCTGTCGGAGAGCGCCCGTGCCTGACGCCATCCGAGACCCACGGGTACCTCCTCGACGAGGCAGAGGTCACCTACTGGGGCATCTGCCCCGCCTGCCAAGTGGCCTCGCGAGGAGACGTACCCGCGGACCCGAGCACCACATCACACGACAAATGACGAGGAGACATCTCATGACTGCCAAGCCCCCCGTGACTACCACTGACGCCGGGATTTCCGTAGCCAGCGACGAGCACTCGCTCACCGCGGGTCCCGATGGACCGATCATGTTGCAGGACAATTATCTGATCCAAAAGATGGCCCACTTCAACCGGGAGCGGGTCCCCGAGCACGTGGTCCACGCCAAAGGTCACGGGGCCTTCGGATTCTTCGAGGCCACCGAGGACATAAGCCAGTGGTGCAAGGCGGACTTCTTGAAGAAGGGCACGCGCACCCCGATGCTGGCTCGGTTCTCCACCGTCGCCGGCGAACAGGGCTTTCCCGACACCGTTC
>DAIMIK010000033.1:0-24053 GCA_036722795.1 Acidimicrobiales bacterium
GCGAGTAGAACCAGCCGCGGGTCTGGTCGATGGCCTCGCAGATGAAGTCGGCCGGATAGACGAACCGCTCCGCCGAGCCTTCGGCCAACGGGTAGCCCCACTGGGCCGATGGCATCGAGCCCGAGTCGAACCAGGCGTCGATGACCGGCTCCACCCTGCGCATGAGCGGAGCGTCGGCCGCCCCGGCAGCACGGTCGTCCCCGTCCGCCCCGGCAGCTGAGCATTCCGGGCACGGGAACGTCACCTCGTCGATGGCCGGCCGATGGGGGTCCACGTCCGAGACGTCTCGTCCGGCCAGTTCGGAGAGCTCCGCCAGTGAGCCCACGCAAAGAGTGTGGCCCTCCTCGCACCGCCAGACGGGAAGAGGCGTGCCCCAGAACCGGTCGCGCGAGAGCGCCCAGTCGACGTTGTTCGACAGCCACTCCCCCATTCGCCCGTCACGGATGTGCTCGGGGTGCCATCCGATGGTCTGGTTCTGGGCCACCAGGTCGGCCTTGCGTTCGGAGGTCCGGATGTACCAGCTGGGCTTGCCCCAGTAGATCAGGGCCGTGCCGCACCTCCAGCAGTGCGGGTACGGGTGGACGTAGGGGTGGCGGCGGAGCAGGCGCCCGGCCGCCTCGAGGCGATCGCTGACGGTGCTGTTGGTGTCCCGCACCGACTGTCCGGCCAGCCACGCCACCGCGTCGGTGAACCGCCCGTCGGGCCCCACCGGGTTCAGCGTGGGGAGCCCGGCCTCGCGCCCGACCTGCCGGTCGACCTCGCCGAAGGCGGGGGCGAGGTGGACGATGCCGGTCCCCTCGTCGGCCTCGACGAACGCTCCGCCGACCACCCGCCAGCCGTCCCGGCCGGCCGAACCCGGGGCCGGGGTCAGGTCGTCGAACGGCCGCTCGTAGCGGAGGCCCACCAGGTCGCGCCCGGGCACCGTCCGTTCGACGACCGCACCCTCGCCGAAGACCTGCGCCACCAGGTCGACCGCCACGACGGCGTCATCGACGATGGCGTACTCGAGGTCGGGACCCACCGCGGCACCGGCGTTGGACAGCAGGGTCCACGGGGTGGTGGTCCACACCACCAGGGCCAACCCGTCGAGCGAGCTCCGCCCGACGGTGGCGCGCAGCCGCCCGGCGGCATCCCCCTCGTCCCGCAGAGGGAACAGCACATAGGCAGACTCGTCCTCCACCTCGCGGTAGACGTCGGGCTGGCCCAGCTCGTGGCTGCTCAGAGCGGTGCCACAGCGGGGGCAGTAGGGAACGACCTTGATGTCCTCGTAGAGCAGGCCCTGGTCCCACAGGCTCTTCAGGTTCCACCACACCGACTCGACGTACTCCGGCGAGAACGTCCAGTAGGCGGCATCGATGTCGATCCAGTACCCGATGCGCTCGGTCAGGCCCTTCCACTCGTCCACGTAGTTGCGGACCGAGGCGCGGCAGAGCCGGGTGAACTCGGCGATGCCCACTTCCTCTTCGATCTGCCGTTTGGCGGTGATGCCCAGCTGCTTCTCGACCTCGACCTCCACGGGAAGGCCGTGGGTGTCCCATCCGGCCTTCCGCGGGACTGCGTATCCCCGCATCGTCCGGTACCGGCAGAACAGGTCCTTGTAGACCCTGGCCCACACGTGGTGCAGCCCGGGCCTGCCATTGGCCGTCGGGGGGCCCTCGTAGAAGACCCAGGGCTCCGCTCCGGCCCGGAGCTCGACGGAGCGCTCGAAGACGCGGTGCTCGCTCCATCGAGCCAGCTCCTCGGCTTCGAGGGCGGTGAAATCGGCGTCGGCGGGAACCGGGCGGAACAACGGGTACCTCCTCTCGAGTCGGGTGGGACGGGTCGGAGGTGTTGCCGGGCCCGGTGGGGACGATCCCGCACGGGGGGACCCGACGCAACCGGATCATTCCGACCCCGGCACAGGTGCGGACCAGATACTACGGGCGCCCAGGGTCCACAATTGACCCGTGCCCGAACTACCCGAGGTGGAGGCCCTTACCTCCGTGCTGTCGCGCCGCATGATCGGCCGGCGCATCGACCGGTGCGAGCTGGCCTCGTTCGCGGCGCTGAGGACAGTGGCACCGGCGCTCGGCGATCTAGTCGGGCGCACCGTCGTCGAGGTCCGACGCCGGGGAAAGTTCGTCTGCGTCGGGTGCGGTCACCTGTGGCTGGTCCTCCACCTGGCCCGGGGCGGATGGGTCCGGTGGTACGACGAGGTGCCCGCCGGCACCGCACGGCCGAGCCGGAGCCCTCTGGCCCTGCGGGTGGGGCTGGACGACGGCTCGGGATTCGATGTCACCGAGATGGGCACCGAGAAGCGCCTGGCCCTCTGGGTGGTGGGCTCACCGGAGGAGGTGGGGCCCCTCGCCGCGCTGGGCTTCGATCCGTTGGGACCCGACTTCACCACCGACCGCCTGTCCGCGCTGCTGGCCGACACCTCGGCGACCCTCAAGACCGTCCTCACCACGCAGTCGCTCATCGCCGGCGTGGGAAACGCCTACTCGGACGAGGCCCTGCACCGAGCCGGGCTCTCGCCCTACAAGCGGGCCGACAAGCTCGAACCGGCCGAGGCGGCCCGCCTGCACGGCGCACTGCGGGCGGTGCTCGGCGAGGCCGTGCAGCGGTCGGTAGGCCTCGAACCCTCAGAGCTGAAGGGCGACAAGAAGCAGGGCCTGCAGGTCCACGGGCGAACCGGCCAACCCTGCCCGGTGTGCGGCGACACCATCCGGCAGGTGTCGTTCGCCACCAAGTCGCTGCAGTACTGCCCCACCTGCCAGACCGGGGGCAGGCCCCTTGCCGACCGCCGGTTGTCCCGCCTCCTCAAGTAGCCGGGCGACCGTGGTCGAACGTCCGACGCCCACCATCGGCCGTCCGGAACGGGCCGTCGGGCACGGACCGTCCGGAACGGGCCACCACCATGCGGCCCCGGGCGCGATCGAGGACAATGGGGGCATGCCCGAACACTTCTCCCTCGAGGGGCGCCACGTCCGTCTGCTGCCCATGGACCTTGGCCACGTCGACGGGCTGCTGGCGGCAGCCACCGCGGACCGCTCGACGTTCGAGTTCACCCCGGTCCCGTGGGACCGGCCGAGCATGAACGGCTACGTGGAGGCGGCCCTGGCCAGGCGGGAGTCCGGTGACCAGTTCCCCTTCGTCACCTGGTCGGTCGACGCCGGACGGGTCGTGGGCTCCACCCGCTTCTACGATTTGACCCCCTGGGACTGGTCGTCGCTCTACCCGGGGTCGGACGCCCGGCAGCGGCACCGTCGGCCCGACACCGCCAACATCGGGTACACCTGGCTGGAACCGTCCGCCCAGCGGACACCGGTCAACACCGAGGCCAAGCTGTTGATGATGGCCCACGCCTTCGAGCGGTGGGAGGTGCGCGCCGTCCGGCTCCAGACCGACGCGCGCAACGCGCGCTCGCGGGCGGCGATCGAGCGCCTGGGCTGCTCGCTGGACGGTGTGATCCGAGCCGAGCGGCCCGCATCGGACGGGACAGTCCGGGACACCGCCGTCTTCTCCATGCTGCCCGGCGAATGGCCGGTGCACCGGCGGCGCCTTTTCGAACACCTCGGGAAGTAGTCCCGTCGGCTCCCGGTCGGGCTGGTTTCCGATGGTCCTGCTGAAGCCTCCTTCCAGTGCTGCTAGGTTGTGGATGTTTCCCAGTTGATTTATAGGGACAGATGACTCATACGCACGCTCGTTCGGATGAGCACTCTGGACACTGACTCTGCGAATCCCTGTGAGCCAACGGCAGGGTGGGCAGTTCGGAACCGACCCTGGACCACATCCGCCGACACCATCCTGGAGGACTCCCGTGCACGCCCTGTCCCGACGCCCACGTCGAGCGCGCCGATCGGCGCTGGTCGCCGCCGTGGTCGGCGTCGCCCTGACCGCAACCGCCTGCAGCTCGGGCTCGGGGAGCTCCGCCACCACCGCGGGCAGCGGCGGCACGTCGACTACGTCCATCTCCCCGGTGACCCTGCGTCTGGGCTACCTGACGAACCTGACCCATGCCGCGCCCCTGGTCGGCCTGCAGCAGGGCATCTTCGCCAAGAACCTCGCTGCCAACGTCACGCTGCAGACCTCCACCTACAACGCCGGTCCGGCGGAGGTGACGGCACTCCTCGCCGGATCGCTGGACGCCGCCTACATGGGCCCGAACTCGGCCATCAACGCTTACACCCAGGGCCAGAAGTCGATCAGGATCATCTCGGGGGCCACGTCCGGCGGTGCCGCCCTGGTGGTCTCCCCGTCGATCACCACCGCATCCCAGCTCAAGGGCAAGACCATTGCCACGCCGCAGCTCGGGAACACCCAGGACGTGGCGCTGCGCACATGGCTCGCCAAGCAGGGGCTGACCTTCCCCGGGCCGAACGGGGGCAGCGGTGAGGTCAACATCCTCCCCGAGGACAATGCCACCACGCTGACCTCCTTCGAAGCCGGCTCCATCGCCGGCGCCTGGGTCCCCGAGCCGTGGGCGACGCGGATGGTCGCCGAGGGCGGCGGCCACGTGCTGGTGAACGAGAGGACCCAGTGGCCCAACGGTCTGTTCTCCACCACCCTCCTAGTGGTCAGCACCAACTTCCTGGCCGCCCATCCCGGGGTGGTCACCGACCTCCTCAAGGGCCAGCTCGCCGCCACCGCCTTCCTCAACGCCTCGCCCACCCAGGCCCAGGCCGACGCCAACACCGAGTTGGCCGCGCTGACCGGCAAGCCGCTGAAGGCCGGCGAGGTGGCCGCGGCGTGGTCGAACATGACCTTCACCAACGATCCCATCGCTTCGTCCATCCTCACCGACCTGGTCCACGCCAAGGCGGCCGGGTTCCCGACTTCCGACATCGCCGGGATCTTCGACCTGGGACCGATCAACCAGGTGTTGATCGGCGACGGCCGGGCCAAGCTGAACGGCGCATGACCGCGGTCACCCCGGCTCCCACCAGGTGGCCGGCGGGGCCGGCGCCTTCGGTCCGGCTGTCCGGCGTGTCGAAGCGGCACGGGGACGCGGCCTCCGGGGTGGTGGCCCTCCAGGACATCTCCCTGAACGTGGCCCCCGGTGAGTTCATCTGCCTGGTCGGCGCCTCGGGATGCGGGAAGACCACCCTGCTCAACCTGATCGCCGGCCTCGACCGACCGAGCGTGGGGACCGTTGAGGTCGCCACCGCCGCGTCCGACGGCAACGGGACGCCCACGGGCAAGGCCCCGGTCCGCCGGACCGGCGGCACGGCCTCCGCCATGCTGTTCCAGGACTCGGCCCTCTTCCCCTGGCTGACGGTGGCAGCCAACGTGGAGCTTCCGCTCCGGTTGCGCGGCGTCGGGACGGCCGAACGCCGGGCGGTCGCCGACGACCTGCTCGAACGGGTCCACCTCGGTGGCTTCGGGTCGAAGCGTCCCCATGAGCTGTCCGGGGGCATGCGCCAACGGGCCGCCCTGGCCCGTGCTCTGGCCCAGGACGCAGGGCTGCTGCTGATGGACGAGCCCTTCGGAGCGCTCGACGCCATCACCCGTGACCTGCTCCACGACGAGCTCGAGTCACTGTGGATCGACCGGGGGTTCACCGTGCTCTTCGTCACCCACAACGTGCGCGAGGCGGCGCGGCTCGGCGACCGGATCGTCCTTCTCACCAGCCGGCCGGGCCGGGTGGCCGCCACCTTCCCCGTCGGGCTGGACCGCCCCCGACGGATCGACTCCGCCGAGATCGCCGGTCTGGCGGCAACGGTCACCGACCAGCTGCGATCGGAGGTGGGCCGCCATGGCCGTTGAACCGCTGCGGACGGCAGACGGGCACGGCGGGCCCGCATCCGTGGCCGGGCCACGGCCCGTTGGCCGGTCGCACGCCGGCTCGGTGCAGGGAGGGGTTTCGGCCGGTCCGGCCGCGCCGTCGCTGGACCAGGCGCTGGCCGGTCTCGACGCCCTCGACGAGGCCGGTCATCCGGCCAGGGATCGACTCTCGCGGCGCCTGTGGCGGGCCACCTGGCCCAAGCTCATCGCCTTCGGGATCATCCTGCTGGTCTGGCAGATCGCCGTGTGGGCCCACTGGAGGCCCTACATCCTGCAGACACCGTCTGCCGTGGCCCGCCAACTGTGGGAGCTGCTGGGGACGTCCCTCTTCTGGCAGGCCTGCTGGGCCACCACTCAGCAGGCCGTCGTCGGCTATGCCCTGGTGATCCTCATCGGGGGCATCGTCGGGACGGCGGTGGCCCGGGCTCCCGTCCTGCGCGCCGGCATCGGCTCGCTGATCACCGGCATGCAGACCATGCCGTCGGTGCTCTGGTACCCGCTCGCCTTCATGGTCTTCGGCCAGAACGCCAAGGCGATCGTCCTGATGATGGTGCTGGGCGCCGCACCTGCGGTGGCCAACGGCTTCATCAGCGGCATCGACCAGGTCCCCCCGGTGCTGCTCCGGGCCGGCCGGATCCTCGGGGCCGGGGGGCTCTCCCTCGAACGCCACGTGGTGCTGCCGGCGGCCTTTCCCAGCGTGCTCGGAGGCCTGAAGCAGGGATGGGCCTTCGCCTGGCACGCGCTGATGGCCGGTGAGTTCCTCATCCTGGTGAACCCGCTCAGCCTCGGTGGCCGCACGGTCAACGCCCTGACCCAGAACGACTTCCCCGTTGTGGTGGCGATGATGATCGTCATCGTGTTCATCGGCATCATGGTGGACGTGGCCTTCACCCGGGTGGACACCTCGGTACGTCGCCGCTACGGCCTCCTCGACGCCTCGACGCGCTGACCCCAGTGCCCCCGGCGTCGGTCGCGGCCCCGCCCGGCGGTGCCTACAGTAGAGTTCGGTCCGAGCCGTGCCAGCGGGCAGCCGGCATGTTCGAGGGCCGGACGCGAGGTCGACACGGTGCGGCATCCAGGCCGTGCCCGGTAACGGGAGGCTGCGAGGGATGACGCTCACCGACGGGGCACCACCGAACGCTACAGCTTCACCCTCCGGGCCGGCGGCCCGTGCCGTCGGACTCGTCAAGACCTACGGCACCAGCGACACCGTCGTCCGCGCCCTGGACGGCATCGACATCGCCTTCGGGCGGGGTCACTTCACGGCCGTGATGGGGCCATCGGGCTCGGGCAAGTCGACCCTCATGCACTGCATGGCAGGCCTCGACACCCCCACCTCCGGTCAGGTCTTCGTCGGGGACGAAGAGATCAGCACCCTCGACGACGCCGGACTGACCAGGCTCCGGCGGGACCGGATCGGCTTCGTGTTCCAGTCGTTCAATCTGGTACCGACCTTGACCGCCCGGGAGAACATCCTCCTCCCGGCCGACCTGGCCGGCCGTCAGGTGGACCCCGGCTGGTTCGACTACCTCGTCGAGCAGCTGGCCATCGGCGACCGGTTGGCGCATCGTCCGAACGAGCTGTCCGGGGGCCAGCAGCAACGCGTGGCCTGCGCTCGGGCGCTGATCGGACGGCCCGACCTCATCTTCGCCGACGAACCCACCGGCAACCTCGACTCCAATTCCTCGGCCGAACTACTCGCCTTCCTGCGCCGCTCGGTGACCGAGTTCGGCCAGACCATCGCCATGGTGACCCACGACCCGCGCGGGGCGGCCCAGGCCGATCGGGTGATCTTCCTGGCCGACGGCAACGTCGTCGGCGACCTGGCTGCACCTACCGCGGACGCGGTCCTCGAGCAGATGAAGCAGCTGGGAAACTGAGATGTGGAAGGCGACCGTCAAAGGTCTGCTGGCCCACAAGCTCCGGCTGGCACTGACGGCCCTGGCCATCGTGCTCGGCGTGATGTTCGTGTCGGGCACGCTGGTGCTCACCGACACCCTGCACAGCACGTTCACCTCGCTGTTCGACAACGTCTACCAGAACGTGAACTTCGAGGTGCGCGCCAAGGCGGCCTTCACCGGCTCCGCCGGCACCGCCGTCCGGAACCCGATTCCCGAGTCGATCGCCGCCCAGGTCCGCTCGGTGCCGGGGGTCCGGTACGCCGACGGCGGAGTCTCGGGCTACGCGCAGTTCGTCGCCCCGGACGGCAAGGCCGTCACCACCGGGGGCGCGCCGACCATCGGGCTTTCCTTCGAGCCGAATCCGCAACTGTCGTCGCTCCACGTGCGCCAAGGGACGGCGCCCACCACCCCCCACCAGGTCGTCGTCGACGCCGGGACGGCCGACAAGTACCACTTCGCAGTGGGGGACCGGGTCCGCATCCTGCTGGCGGGCCCGCCGCAGACCTTCACCGTCTCGGGCATCGCTCAGTTCGGCACCGCCAACAACCTCGCCGGGGCGACGATCGCGGCATTCGAACTCCCCACTGCTCAACAGCTGTTCGACCGCGTCGGCCTCTACGACGCCATCGATGTCCTGGCCGCACCGGGGGTGGACCAGAACCAGCTCCAGCGCGCCATCGCCCGGGTCCTCCCGCCCAGGGTCGAGGTGGTCTCCGGCCAGACGGTCGCCAACGAGCAGTCAGGCTCGATCAACCAGGCCCTGTCGTTCTTCTCGACCGCACTGCTGGTCTTCGCCTTCATCGCCCTCTTCGTCGGTGGATTCACCATCTTCAACACTTTCTCGATCATCGTCGGCCAACGGACCCGCGAGCTCGCCCTGTTGCGGATCCTGGGGGCCAGCCGGCGCCAGGTGTTCCGCTCCGTGGTGGGCGAGGCGGCAATCGTCGGGCTGGTGGCTTCGCTCGTGGGCCTCGGGCTCGGTGTGCTCGCCGCCGTCGGGCTCAAGGCACTCCTGAATGCCTTCGGGCTCACGATCCCCTACGGCCCACTCGTCTTCCAGGCCCACACCGTGGTCGCCGCCCTCGTCGTCGGGATCGGGGTCACGGTGGTGTCCGCCATCAGCCCGGCGCGGCGGGCCGTGCGCATCCCACCGATCGCCGCCATCGCCGAGACCCAGGGTGTCGAGGATCGGTCGTCGCACCGGCGGGTCGTCATCGGCAGCGCGCTCGCCGTGCTGGGCATCGTGCTCCTCGCCCTCGGACTGACGAGACCGGCCATCCAGCTCGTGGGCATCGGTGCGGTCAGCGTCTTCCTCGGTGCCGGCATGCTGGCCCCCCTGGTGGCACGGCCGATGGCAAGTGCCATCGGCCGGCCTCTCGCACGTGTCCTCGGCATCTCGGGGAGGCTCGGACGGGAGAACTCGATGCGCAGCCCCCGTCGGACCGCCCAGACCTCCGCCGCGCTCATGGTCGGCCTCGCGCTGGTGTCGACCATCGCCGTGTTCGGTGCCTCGCTCTCCAAGTCGGCGACGGCCAGCGTGGACGACGCGGTGAGCGCGGACTACATCGTGACCAACGGCGCCAACGGAGTAGCCGGGTTCAGCGACTCGGTGGCCGCCGCCGCCGGGCGCATCCCGGGGGTGACCGCGGTCTCGAGCGTCTACGACGGCCAGTTCGAGTTCCGAGGGTCGGTCTCCAACCTGACCGGCGTCTCTCCCGACCGGTTGTCGGAGACGGTCATCCTGCGGATGGACTCGGGCACGGGCGCGCCCGCACTGGCTGCGGGGAACCTGCTGGTCGACACCACCACCGCCACCTCCAAGCACCTGACGGTGGGAACGGTCGTGCCGGTGAAGTTCGCACGCACCGGGGAGGGGTCCCTCCGCATCGGGGGGATCTTCAAGCCCAACGCCCTGCTCGGCAGCTACCTGGTCAGCGACCAGGTCTTCCAGTCGCACTTCGACACGCCCCTCCCGGTCGCCGTCCTCATCCGGTCGTCGCAGGGAGCGAGCCCGTCGGGTGAGGCCGCGGTCAAAGCAGGGCTGAGCAGCTATCCGAGCGTGAAGGTCCAGACCCAGGCCGAGTTCAAGAAGACACAGCAGGCCCAGGTCAATCAGTTGCTCGGCCTCGTCTACGTCCTCCTCGCCCTCGCCGTCCTCGTGGCGCTCATCGGGATCGTCAACACCCTCATGCTGTCGGTCTTCGAGCGCACCCACGAGATTGGCCTGCTGCGGTCTGTCGGCATGAGGCGGCGCCAGGTGCGATCGATGATCCGGTCCGAGGCCGTCATCCTGTCGGTGTTCGGCGCCCTCATCGGCGTCGCCATCGGAACCGGGCTCGGCGTCGCCTTTGCCGCGTCACTGAAGCAACAGGGCATCACCGACATCGTCGTCCCCTTCACCAGCCTGGTCGTCTTCGTCGTCCTGGCCGCCCTGCTCGGGCTGGGTGCCGCGTCCTGGCCGGCCCGCAGGGCGGCCAGGCTCGACGTGCTCGCGGCCATCGCCGCCGAGTAACGGGGCAACGGGCTCCGGTGGCGCCCCGTCCCCCCGTGCCCCCGTCGGGACCGCAAGGGGTCGCATCCTCTGGCAGAATCCCTCTGTGTACATCTCCGCCAAGGTCGACTACGCCGTGCGGGCCCTGTGCACCCTGGCCGACGCCGACGGCAGCCCGGTGACCGCCGAGGCGTTGGCACTGTCGCAGTCGCTCCCGGCCAAGTTCCTCGAGAGCATCCTCAACGACATGCGGCGTGCCGGCCTGTTGCTGAGCCAGCGTGGGGCCGACGGTGGCTACCGCCTGTCGCGGGCCGCCTCCGACATCTCGGTTGCCGATGTGATCCGGCCCCTCGACGGCCCTCTGGCCGAGGTGCGCGGGCTGCGTCCGGAGGCGACCAGCTACGAGGGGGCGGCCGAGCACCTCCAGGACGTCTGGGTGGCGGTGCGGGCCAGCCTCCGCTCGGTACTCGAGCAGGTGACCATCGCCGACATCGTCTCCGGGCAACTCCCCAAGTCGGTACAGAAGCTCACCACCGATCCGGACGCCTGGCTGTCGCGCTGACCTCCGGCGTCGTGTGCAGCCGCCCGATTCGGCCGGGCCCGCCGGCCCCTACGCTGCCCACCATGGATTCGCACTCCGACGACCGGCGCGCCCCGGCACCGGCTGGCGGCGGGTCGCCGTCCCGGGACGGTGAGGAGCCGGCGGCCATCGTCCGGTCCGCGGCGGAGACGCTCCACATCAAGAGGGCCGACACGATCATCCTGGTCATCGTCTGCCTGGCCCAGTTCATGGTGGTGCTGGACGTCTCCATCGTCAACGTGGCCCTCCCCTCCATCCAGGAGGACCTCGGGTTCAGCGCCGCCAGCCTCCAATGGGTGGTGACCGCCTACGCGCTCACCTTCGGCGGCCTGCTGCTGCTGGGCGGCCGCCTGGCCGACCTGTTCGGGCGCCGCCGCATCTACCTGCTGGGACTGGCCCTGTTCACCGGGGCCAGCCTGCTCGGCGGCTTCGCCGGCAACCAGGCGACTCTGATCGCCGCCCGGTCGCTGCAGGGCGTGGGTGCCGCCGTCCTGTCGCCGGCCACCCTCACCATCCTCACGGTCACCTTCACCGAGCACCGCGCCCGGGCCAGGGCCCTCGGGGTGTGGAGCGCGGTGGCCGCCGGAGGCGGTGCCGCCGGGGCGCTCTTCGGGGGGATCCTGACCCAGTACCTGTCGTGGCGCTGGATCCTCTTCGTCAACGTGCCCATCGGCGTGGCGTTGTTCCTCTTCGCCCGCCTCTACCTCGTCGAGTCGCGGGCCGGAGGCCCGCGCCGGCGCCTCGACGTGGCCGGCTCCGTCACGGTGACCGCGGGCCTCATGGCCCTGGTGTACGCCATCGTCCACACCGACGAGGTGGCGTGGCGGTCGCGGTCGACCTTCCTGGCCCTCTCCGTCGCCGCCCTCCTGCTGGGCGCGTTCGTGCTCATCGAGGCAAAGCTGGCCGACCATCCCCTGGTTCCCCTCCGCCTGTTCCGATCCCGCGCCGTGACCGGGGCCGACGCGGTCATGTTCTGCTTCGGGGCCTCCATGTTCGCCATGTGGTTCTTCCTCTCGCTCTACCTACAACAGGTGCTCGGCTTCGACCCGGTGGTCACCGGCCTCAGCTTCCTGCCGCAGACCGCGGCCATCGCCATCGGGGCCACCATCAGCGGCCGCCTCGCCCCGAGGCTCGGCCCACGCAACGTCCTCATGGTCGGCGCCTTCCTCGCGGCAGGCGGCCTCTACTGGTTGTCGTTCATCCGGGTCGGGAGCGGCTACTGGCCCGGCGTCTGCACAGGGGGGATCCTCTGCACCCTCGGCATGGGGCTGGCCTTCACCCCGATCGCCCTGTCCGCCACCGGCGGCGTCCGCCGGGAGGAGGCCGGCCTGGCGTCGGGTCTGGTCAACAGCAGCAGGCAGATCGGGGCGTCGGTCGGATTGGCCGTCCTGTCCACAGTGGCCGCCTCCCGCATCACCTCGCTGCTGGACGGGACGGTGGTGACGCCTGAGCTCCAGCGGGCCGCCATGACCGCCGGGTACGCCCGCGGCTTCCTCATCGCCTCGGTCATCGCCCTGGCCGGCGGGTTCCTGGCCCTGATCATCCCGGGCCACCCGTCGCCCGTCCCCTCGGTGCCGGATGCGGTCGCGGCCTCCGGCGACGGGAGGGCCCCTGCCGGCGTGCCCACCGCCGCCGAGACCTGAGCGGGCCCGGCCGCTACCGCGTGCCTCCCCGGGCGGCAGCGTCCGGGCCGACCACGTCCACCGTGCGCCCGCCGCCATCACCGGTCGTCCCATCTCCCCGGCCACCCCCACCGACGGCGCCCGACCGGTCGCGGACACGACGGAACGACCGGGGCCACAGGTGCCGGGCCAGCACCACATCGAACTCAGCCGCATAGACCGTCACCATGGCGCCGAGGGCGATCCACCAGATCAGCCCGAGCACCGTGGCGAACGTCCCGTATAGGTTGGACAGGTGCCGGAGCTGATGGCTCACCAGCTGGGCACCGGCGAACTGCAGCAGTGTCCAGCCCACACCCCCGAAGACGGCACCGGGCCACAGTCTGCCTGCGTCCTCGGGCAACCGCACCAGGATGGCGAAGGCGCACCAGTACATGACGATGTTGACGACCAGCGAGAGGGCCAGGCCGATCCAGGCCGAGAAGCTGCCCAGTTGGCCGAAGGCCCCGAGGCCGGCCAGGGCCCCGCCGCCGAGGAACCCCACCCCCAGGACGACCAGGAACCCGGCGGCACGGGGGATCCAGTGCCAGAAGTCAGGGAGCTCGTCGCGGTCGACCCCCCACACCACGGCCATCATCACCTGCGAGCTCCGGCTGAGGCGCATGCTCCCGTACAGCAGCCACACCAGTCCCACCACGAGGGCCACGACGTTTCCCGTGGACAGCTGGTGCACGTTGTCGCGGAGGTCGGGACCGAGCACGGGAAACTGCCGCAGCGCCGAGTCGATGATCTGGTTCTGCACCGATTGGTGTCCGTGCAGGAAGATCCCCACCAGGGTCAGCAGCACCAGCAGCATCGGGAACACGGCGAGGAAGGCGGAGTGGGAGATCTGGGCTGCCAGCCGACCGGCCTGGTCTTCGGAGTACTTGCGCACCACCGCACTCGGGACCGCGCCGGCCCAGTGCCGCTGCTGGAGTGCATCGATGCGGTCGACCGCCGCTTCGATCCGTGCCCAGGTGCTCCCCCACAGGCGGGCGAGGAACGCCCCCGGTCGGCTCCACCGCTCACCCATCGACCGGGTCACCCACCGATCAGGTCCCCGCGGCCGTAGCGACCGAACTCGGCCCGGAGCTCGTTGCGGGCATCCTCGTCCAGGACGGCGTAGCCGAGAGTCGGACCGGCCCGCCGGAAGACCGGCTCCCTCCCGCGCCACCACCCCTCCCGGCGAAGCATCCCCTTGGTCACCTTGCCGCTCGCCGTCTGCGGAAGGGCGTCGGTGACCCGGACGAACGCCGGGGACCACTTGGTGCCGAGGTCGGGTTGTGAGGCCAGGAACGCGGCGAAGGCGTGGGCATCGAACCGGCGGCCCGGCAACAGCTCGATGGCGGCCATCACCTGGTCCCCCGAACGGGGGTCGGGGACCGGGTACACGGCCACGGCTGCCGCGCCCTCGAGGCGGACCAGGACCCGCTCGATGGGACCGGCGGCCAGGTTCTCCGAATCCACCCGCATCCAGTCACCACCACGGCCGGCGAAGTAGAAGAAGCCGGCCTCGTCGCGGTAGGCGAGGTCCCCGGTCCAGTACCACCCGTGCCGGGTTCGCTCGGCGGTGGCCCCGTCGTCGCCGTAGTACCCCTCGAACCGGCCGATGCCGGCGCGGTTCACGATCTCCCCGACGGCGGCGTCCCCGTCGACCAGGCGCCCGGCATCGTCGAACCGGGCGGGCGGGCACTCGTCCAGCGTCTCGGGATCGACGATGGCCACGTCGCCGACCGGCCGGCCCAGCGAGCCGACGGGGGTGTCGGGGCTCCGGGTGATGGCCACACCTCCCTCGCTGGAACCGTACCCCTCGGTGAGCACGCAGCCGAACCGTCGCTCGAATGCCGCGTGATCCGCCACCGACGCCTCGGTCCCGAAGCCACGCCGCAGGGTGGTGCCGGCATCGTCGGGCGCAGGCGGCGTGTCCAGGATGTAGGCCAGCGCCTTGCCCACGTAGGTGAACGTGGTGGCCCGGTGCCGCCGGACGTCGCCGAGGAAGCCCGAAGCGCTGAACCGCCGGGCCAACGCCACGGTGGCCCCCACCACCAGGGTGGGTCCCCACAGCGCCATCAGCGCATTCCCGTGGAACAACGGCATGGTGCAGTAGGCAACGTCGTCCCGCTCGAATCCGTACGCCTCCGCGGAGCGCACCGCGATGGAGGCCAGACGCCCCTGGGTGCAGCGGACCGCCTTGGGTGCCCCGGTGGTCCCCGAGGTGAACAGCAACAAGAAGAGGTCCTCGGGGACCGGTTCGGCGTCGGACGCGACGGCGTGTGGGTCGGCGCCCTCGTGCCGTGCCAACAGGTGTGTGTACTCCGCACTGTCGATCCGGAGGACCCGGTCGGCCGCCACCCCGACGGAGAGCCCTTCGAGCAACTGCGCGCCCTGCGCATCGGTGACAATCAGCCGGCAGTCGGTGCGGAGGATGTCACCGGCCAGCGCGTCGCCCCTCCGGGTCGGATTGATGCCGACCACCACGGCACCGCCCAGGGCCGCCGCTCCCAGCCAGAAGAGGTACTCGGGCACGTTGCCGAGCAGGACACCCAGGTGGGGTGGCCCGGTGTCGCCCATCGATCGGAGCAGCGAGGCCCGTACGGCGCCGGCCGACACGACCTCACGCCAGCTCCACACGTCGTCCTCGAAGCGGAGTCCCGGGTGGGGGTCCACTGCCCGGGCCAGCAGGAGCCCGGCAACGGTCGAGTCGCCGTCGGCATCCCCCGGTGGTTGCGTCACGTCGTCAACTCCACCAGCAGGCTCTGTACGGCCCGGCCGATGCGCCCGTACTCGTCCCACAGCTCGGACTCGGCGGCGCCGATGCCCGGAGTGCCGAAGCGGGTCCGCGCTGCGAGGCACACCCACTCCCCCACCGGTGGGCGGTGGATCGAGACGGTGAGATCGGGGTTGATGAAGAGGCTCGAGCCGAAGTCGAGCTCGGCTCCGACCCCGTTGCCGAAATCGGCCGCCGCCACCGCCCGCTGCCACGGGGACGGCTCCTCGCCCAGGACGACCGGGCACCGCAGGCGGAACCAGGCCGTGGCCGGCCCCGGCTCACCGAAGCGGCCCTCCACGAACCGCAGCTCCATGCCGTCGTTGTGAAGGGCACGGTACTCACCGGAGCTCGACGCGAGAAGGACGCCGTGGGCGGGGGGTGCCGGTGCGTCGTCCTCGGGGACCGAGGGCACCGCCAGCTGGTCGTCGGGGGACGTCCGGATCCGCAGGGCCCGGGCCCGGGCGACCTCGACACCGCCGGCCTCGACCGCGGCATCGATCAGCTGGACCTTCCGGCCCGGCCGCGACAGTGAACACCGCACCGAGAGCGGCGCCAACGGCACCGGGCGGACAAGCTCCACCGTGACCCGGGCGAGCTGGAGCCCGTCCGCACCGGCGTGCTGCTCGATGCCGCGGGTGACGAGGGCAGCCACGGCACCCCCGTGCAGCGAGGCCGGTGACCACGGCCCCCGTGAGCGGTGGGTCGGCACGAAGCGGTCGCCGTCGGCAACGAACAGGGCCGGCGCCTCGTCGGTGCTGTTCGACGGGTCGATCATGCCCCGCGACGCTAGTGGTGGAGCAGGACACCTTCCGCCTACCATCTGGTCGTCACCGGGAGCTCCAGACAGGCACCGGTGGCCCTCAGAGCCCGGCGAACACAGGGAGCACCATGGGAAAAGGCACGGCAGAGATCGACATCGACCGATCGGCGGACGACGTGTGGGCGGTCATCGGCGACTTCGGCGGCATCGCCGGATGGATGACCGGCATCGAGACCTGCCGGGTGGAGGGTGAGAACCGGATCCTCGAGACCATGGGGATGACCATCACCGAGCGCCTGGTGTCCAAGGACGACGAAGGTCGGGTGCTGACCTACTCGATCGCCGACGGCGCACCGGTCGAGCGCCACGAGGCGGAGATCACCGTGACGCCGACCGGGGAGACCAGCCACGTGACCTGGCTGGTCGACACCGCCCCCGACGAGATGGCCGATCTGATGGCCTCCATCTACCAGCAGTCCCTCGAGGCGCTGAAGGCCCACGTCGAAGGATGACCGGTCCGACTGCCGCCCCGGTCGGTGGCCCGACCGGACGGCGGTCCTACCGGGTCGAGGCTCGGTCCTCGGCTCCGGTCGACCGGGTGTGGCCGCTGCTCGGTGAGGCCAGGCGGTGGAAGGAGTGGTCGTTCCTGACCCGCACCGACCTCGTGCGCCGGGGAAGCCCGGAGCCCGATGGCGTGGGCGCGGTGCGGCGGTTCACCCGGTTCGGCGTCGGCTCGCGGGAAGAGGTGGTGGCCTGGGACCCGCCCCACCACTTCGCCTACTCCATTCTCAAAGGGTTCCCGGTTCGCCACTACCGGGCCGACGTCACCCTGGTGCCCGAGGGCTCCGGCACGCTGATCACCTGGGAGGGCACCTTCGACGAAAAGATCCCCGGCACAGGTCCGCTGATGGTGGCGGTGATGCATGCATTGATCGGCCGGTTCGCCAACGGCGTGGCCCGCTACGCCGAGCAGGTGCGCCGCCCGACGTCCTGATTGGGTCGGCGCACAGTCGTCAGCGCACAGTCGTCGGCGCACAGTCGTCGGCGCACGGTGAAGTCGGGAGCGGCGCCGATCACGCCGCTCGGAGCCGGTACACGATGAACCACGGCACCCCGACGAGCGGCGTGAGCTCGGTGGGAAAGCGCCGGAGTGCCTCTGTCGACGGCTGGGGCTCGGCGATGCGCTCGATGCGGAACCCGGCCTCGGCGAAGGCATCCGCCGCCGCCGACAGCGGGCGCCTCCAAAAGTGCTGGGTCACCTCGACCTCTCCCTTGGTCCAGGTGTCGCCGACCAGCTCGGTGTCGAAGTAGCCGGCCGTCTGCCCGGGCAGTGGTGGCCCGAAGGGATGCTCCAACGAGAGGACCACCCAGCCGGCGGGGCGCAGCAGCCTGGCGAAGGACCCGAGCGGCACCTGCCACTCCCGCAGGTAGTGCAATGCCAGCGAGCAGGTGATGCCGTCGAAGGAGGCCGGCTCCAGGGTCAACGGCTCGGCGAGGTCCGCCACGAAGAACCGCCCTCGGCCGTCGCAGCGGCTCTCGGCCTCCTCCACCATGGCGGGGCTGAGATCGATGCCGACCACCTCGGCCCCTTCGTCCAGCAGCCACTCGCACTGCGCACCGGACCCGCACCCGGCATCGAGGACCGCCGAACCGGCAAGGGGATGGGGCACCAGGGCGCGCAGCGCCGGGCGCTCGAGGAACCCGTTGAACGGGCCGAGGTCAGTGGTCGACGACCAGAGCGGGGCGAGCCGGTCGTAGGTGTCCCGGGTCATGCGTGTGTGAAGGGACTCGTCCGACGGTCGCTCACTGGCCACAGGGGGATTCCTACCATGCGCCCGCGAAGGGGGGCGGCGGGCTCCTCCGCCGGCTCGCCGTGCAACATCTGCGAGACGCCCGGCAGCGACCAAAGGAGCCTCCGTCATGACCGACTCGGACCCGGACCTCGGAGAGCTCACCTACTTCCGCATCTGGGACGCTCCACGCGAGCTCGTGTTCGATTGCATGACCACACCGGAGCATCTCTCCCACTTCTGGGGCCCTGCAGGTGTCAGCACCCCGTTGGGGCCCATCACCATCGAACTGCGGACGGACGGCGCCTTCGAGACCATCGTGGTCAACGACGCCGACGGCGCCGAGTACCCGATGCGCGGCGTCTACGTCGAGGTGGTCAGTCCGGACCGGCTCGCCTGGACCGAGGCCGGTGTCGAGGGGGGATGACCACCTCCATCACCTTCACCGACCGGGGCGACGGCCGGACCGAGGCGGTCGCCCACCAGACCAACGTCCCCGAGATGTCCCGGACACCCGAGGCGCAGGCCGGGACGGAGAACAGCTTCGACTGCATGGCCGCCTACCTGGCCACGCTGTGAGCCCCGTCGGGGGGCCGTGGCGGGCGCGTCCACCCACGCCCGCACCGCGTCCTGCTGAGAGCCTTCAGCCACCCGCCCGCTCGAGCCGGTGGGCACGGGCCTCCACCTGATGGCGGGCCTCGTCGACATCGACGGTGAGGCACCGCCCGGCCTCCACCACCTGACGCCCCCCCACCCAGACGTCGGTGACCAGGCGGCTCGAGGCCGACCAGACCAGGTGCTCGATCAACTGGGCATCCTCGAGCAGGGGAACGAATGCCGGGTCGTCGAGGGTCACCGCCAGCATGTCGGCCCTGGCCCCCACCGCCAGCACGCCGAGGTCAGGCCGGCCGAGGGCGAGGCCCGCTCCCCTGGTGGCGAGATCGAGGGCGGTCGCCGCAGGGAGGACGGCGGCGTCCCTCTCCCTGATCCGGGCCAGCATGGCCGCCAGCCGCATCTCCTCCCACATGTCGAGATCGTTGTTGGAGGCCGGTCCGTCGGTCCCCAACCCCACCCGGGTGCCCTGGGCCAGGAACTCGACCAGGGGCGCCACTCCCGATGCCAGCTTGGCGTTGCTCTGGGGGCAGTGGGCGACGGCCAGGTCGTGGGAGCGGTAGACGGCCAGGTCCTCGGCGGACAGCCAGATGCTGTGGGCGGCCAGCACCCGGCCGCCGAACACACCCGCCTCCGCCAGGACGACGGGCACGGAGTCCCCGTGCTCGGCGGCGAATCGGATACCCTCCTCCTCGGTCTCGGCCAGGTGGATGTGGAACAGGGCACCGAGCCGGCGGGCCTCCTCGGCGACATCGGCCAGCACCGGCACCGGCACGGTGTAGGCGGCGTGCGGGGCGAATCCGACCTCGATGCGACCGTCCTCCCCGTGGCGCCGGGCGTGGAAGTCGACGATCTCCGCGGTGCGGGCGTCCCACCAGTCCCCGCCGGAGCCCGTGCCCGCCGGGGAGCCCGTGCCGGGTAGTTGCAGCACCCCCGGGGTGATCACGGCACGCGAGCCGGCGGCGAGCACGGCATCGGCCAATGCATCCTCGAAGAAGTAGGCCTCGCAGGTGGTGGTGACCCCGAAGCACAGCAGCTCGGCGGCCGCCAGGGTCATCCCCCAGTACACGTCCTCCTCGGTGAGGTGGGCCTCACGCGGCCACAGCACGTCGTTCAACCACCGGTGCAACGACAAGTTCTCACCGGATCCGCGGAAGAGGGTCATCGGCGAATGGCAGTGCACGTTGACCAGGCCCGGCAGCAGTGCCCCGTGCACGCGGATCTCCCGCACGTCGCGCCCGGCATCCGGTGCGACGTCCACCGGGCCAACGGCGGAGATGGTGCCACCGGACACCTCAACGGTGCCCGGCCGGAGGACCCGTCCGCCCTCGTCGCAGGGAACCACCGCATCGGCCACATAGCGCACCACGCCGTCGTGCCCGCCTCCTCCCGCCCCGGGCGCCATCGTCACTCCGGCGTCGCCGACGGGCCGGAGCGGTTGGCCGACTCCTCTTCTTCGATGAGTGACAACTCCTCGATGCGGGCCACGTGCCGCCCACCGTCGAAGGGAGTGGCGAGGAACACGTCGACGATCTCCAGTGCCAGCTCGGTGGCCACCACCCGCGCACCCAGCGACAGCACGTTGGCGTCGTTGTGCCGCCGGGCCATGCGCGACGTGTACTCGTCATGGCAGAGGGCGGCCCTGACCCCACGGACCTTGTTGGCGGCGATCGCCTCCCCCTGTCCGCTTCCGCCGACGACGATCCCCAGGTCTCCATGGCCCCGCACCACCCGACGGGCCACATCTGCGCAGATCGGCGGGTAGTCGACCGCTATCTTCGAGAAGGTCCCGACGTCCTCGATCTGGTGGCCGGCGGCGCGGAGATGGCCGGCCACCGCACCCTTCAACACGAAGCCGGCATGGTCCGACCCGATCACGACGCGCATCGGCCGGCCCCGGGCTCCCTCATGACCCCCACCGGATCCGGTCGACGCGATCGGGTCGCACCCGGTCGGCGTCGACGAACCACCGGGCCGCCCGTTCGAGCGCCTCCCCGGCGGGACGCGAGGTGTACCCCAGCTCGGACCGGGCCCTCCGGTCGTCGAAGGACATGTGGGTCGTCGACATCCTTGCCGCCTCCAACGGCACCGACGGCTCCCGCCGGAGGATCCGGCCCTCGACCAGATCGGACACGTGGGCGGCGGCCAGGGCCAGACTGCTGGGGAATTGTCGGGTGGGGGCCGGCAGGCTCGTCACCTGGGCCAGCATCGCCAACACGTCACGCAGCAGAAGGTTCTCGCCGCCCAGGATGTAGCTGCGCCCGACCTGCCCCCACTCGGCGGCCAGGAGATGCCCGCGGGCGACGTCCTCGACGTCGACGATGTTGAGCGTGGTGTCCACATACCCGGGGAACCGGCCGTTGAGGAATTCGAGGACCGTCTTTCCGGTGGGGGTCGGAGCGCGGTCGCGTGGCCCCACCGGCGTGGTCGGTTGCACCAGCACCACCGGCATCCCTTCGGCGGCGGCTCGCAGCACCTCGTGCTCGGCGACGTACTTGGACTGCTTGTACGACCCGAAGAGGTGGTCGACGTGCGCATGGGAGGTCTCGTCGACCGGTGCGCCGATTGAGGCACCGTGGAGTCCGAGGGTCCCAACGGTCGAGGTGTACACCACCCGCTCGCACCCTGCCCTGCGGGCCGCATCGAGGACGTGCTTGGTCCCTGTCACGTTGACGGCATAGAAGACGGCCGGATCGGGCGCCCAGAATCGATACAGCGCGGCGATGTGGAAGACCGACCTGCTCCCGTCGATCGCCTTGGCCACCGCAGCGGCATCGCGGAGGTCGGCCACCACCACCTCGACGTCCACACCGTCGAGGTTGGCGGTGTCGCCCCCCGGTTCGACCATGGCCACCACACGGACGCCCCGTGCGCACAGCTCACGGGCCACCGCTGACCCGATGAACCCGGCAGCACCGGTCACCAGCACCCTGTCGTCCGCGGCCCAGGCGAACTGCTCCCGCCGCCCGGTCACGAGCCGACCGGGCCGGGCTGGACGGCTGCCGGGCGTCGGCGACCGCGGCGCAACGAGTTGCGCGCCATCGTCGCCCCGACCTCGACCAACAGCCCGGAGCTGCGATGGGCATCGCTGAGGACGTCATCGAGGGCACCGACGAAGCGGTCGATCTCCTCGTCGCCGATGATCAATGGGGGCAGAAGCTTGATGATGTTTACGTTGTCGGCGGCAACCTGGGTCAGGATCCTGTGGCGGTGGAACAGGGGGACCACGATGAGTTGCGAGAAGAGCCCCTTGCGGGCCAGTTCCATCATCTTGAATCGCGCACGAGAGCCACGCGCCTCCGGCGCGCCGAAGACCAGCCCGATCATGAGGCCCATTCCCCTCACCTCGTGGAGGAGCTCGTACCTGTCGACCAACTGCTGGAGTGCCTCCATGAGCCTGGCCCCGTTGCGTGCGGCCCGAGCCACGATGTCCTCGTCGTCGATGACCTGGAGCGTGGCCAGGCCGGCCACCATGGCCAGCTGGTTCTTGGAGAAGGTGGAGGAGTGGACCACCGCCCGGTCCATCGAGCTGTAGACCGCGTCGAAGACGGTGGGGGTGGTGAGCACGGCGCCCACCGGCACGTACCCGCCGGACAGGGCCTTGGACAGGGTGATGATGTCGGGCTCGAGGCCCCAGTGCTGGTGGCAGAAGAAGCGCCCGGTCCGCCCCATGCCAGTCTGCACCTCGTCGATGACCAGGAGGGTGCCGTTGCGCCGGCATGCGGCCTGCGCTGCCCGCCAGTACGACTCGGAGGCCATGTAGACCCCCTTGCCCTGGATCGGCTCCACCACGAAGGCGGCCACGTCGCCCCGTTTCAGCTCCCGCTCAAGGGCCTCGATGTCCCCGAAGGGCACCTGGTGGCAGTCGGGGAGCAGCGGGCCGAACCCTTTCCGGAACTCCTTGCCCCCGTTGAGGGACAGCGCTCCGTTGGTCAGGCCGTGGAAGGCGTGGTCGCAGTAGAGGATCCGATCGCGCTTGGTGGCGCACCGTGCGAACTTGATGGCCGTCTCCACCGTCTCGGCCCCCGAGTTGGCGAAGAAGACCCGCTCGATGCCGGCCTGGGCCCGCTCCACCAGTGCCTGGGCCAGCAGGCCGGGAAGCAGCGCACAGTCCAACTGGGCGAGATTGGGCAGATCCGCATCCAGCGCCTGGTGCAGCGCATCCTTGACCACCGGGTGGCTCCGGCCGAGGGCGAAGACGCCGAAGCCGGACAGGAAGTCGAGGTACCGGTCACCGTGGTCATCGATCAGGTAGGAGCCCTCGGCGCGCACGTAGTGCCGGTCGAATCCGAGCGTCGTCAACACCCTCACCATCTGTGGGTTCATGAAACGGGTGTGCAGTTCGAAGCTCTCACCCTGGTGGTCTGCCACAAGGGCGGCAAGGTCGAACGCCACGGTCACTCTCCCATAGATTTCGCGTCCACTCGGCTGCGACTCGGTCAGCCGATCAGCGGTGCTGCGGCGTGCCCAGCGTACCGGGGTCGAACCGGGGGGCGGCTCCCGGGGAGCTCGGCCGGCGGACCCGGCGATCCTGGGCCCCGCCGCCCGCGCCGGCCGGAGGCCGCCGGTTCGACGGGTGCCGACACGGACCGGGGCGCCCGCCCGAACGGCTCGGGACGCAGTCGTCCTCGAAATCACCGGCCTTCTGCCATGCGACACCCGCATTCGACCGAGGGTGATTCGGGTCCCCGAGCCGTCGGCAGGGGAATACCCCGGGGCCTTCATGCGGCCGGCGGTCCGCGGAGGCGTAAGCTGGAGTGAAGGACGATCTCGCTCATCTCGGGCCCGTTGAAGTCCTTCCGGCTCGGCGTGAGCCTCGATCGGGACGCCGGGCGATCGGAGGATCATGGTCACGGCCGAAGTATCCCAAGTAGGCACCCAGCTCGATGAGCACCACGCTCCAGAGACAAACGGGCGGATGTCGGTCTGCCGGCGTTGTGGAGCACTGACCGACGGTCCGGGCGGCCTGCACCACATCCCGGTCGAGCGTCAACTGGCCCGCTCCCATGAGTGGCTGATCGCGCAGTCGCTCTTGAGGAGCATCGACCGTGCCAGGGAGCAGCAGCTGAAGTGAACCGGGAGTGGCACGAGCAGCATCGCCTGGAACGTGATGCCCCTCTCGACGATCGCCTGACTTGGCACGTCGAACATGCCGAGGTCTGCGGATGCCGACCGATCCCGTTCGAGGTCGTGGAGGAAATGGCGCGTCGCGGCGTTCCCCAGCGGTGACACTCTGATCCGGTGGCCCGCGATCGGTGTCCGGTGTGCCATCCGCAACCGACGAGCTTGCGGATGGATTGGGACTTTCGTCCCTTACCAATTCCATGCCACGGGTTTACAATGATAGTGAAGGATCCGGGAGGATCCGGAAGGAGGCGCTTATGCGACGAAGGCAAGGTGGCTCATCCTGAGAATGGGTGGCAGAGGATTGTACGGGAGAGATTCCGGTAGGCCCAGGTAAGGCAAAGGCAAGCAGCTCGAAGTGGGAGCGTTGCAACGGCTGAGGAGCCAGGTGGCTCGTCTGGATGCCATTTCCCCAGAGTGATCCGTTCTCGGAGTACAAGTTGGGTAAAGCGCCCGATCCCCGTTAGTTCGTGGGACGGGCGTTTTCGCGTGTGGTCAGCCCGCAGGCGGCCATGACGGGCGTACAGCACAGTGTGACCAGCACGGCGACCCCCCGGCGCATCAGCCAGACCGTAGCGCAACGGGCCGCCCCCGGCCCACG
>DAIMIK010000034.1:0-23803 GCA_036722795.1 Acidimicrobiales bacterium
GACGGCGGCGTGGGGCTCCGCCGCCTCGGACGTGTCCTCCTTCATGGGCACGAGCCTCACCGTCGAGAACCGCCGGCGCCACGGCGACGACCTGCTGCGTGCCTACCATGACGCCCTGGTGGCCCAGGGGGTGGCCGACTACGGCCCGGGCCAACTCGAGCAGGACTGCCGCCTCATGTGCTTCGGTGGGCTGCTCATGACGATCGGGGCGTCGATGCTGGTGAAACGGACGGAACGGGGCGACGACATGTTCGTCACCAACCTGGATCGTTACGCCCAACAGGCTCTCGACCTCGACGCCGAGGCGGTCCTTCCCGGGCCGGCCCGTGGATGACCGGACAACAGGAGGATCCGTGCCCGATCTGAGCAGCCATCCGGTGGACCCGGACGATGAGCAACGGCACCTCCCCGGGACCGAGACACTCTGGAACGAGTCGTACTACCTCGACTTCGTGGCCGAGGACGGCGCGGTGGCCGGGTACGCCCGGATCGGCATCTATCCCAACCTGGGAGTGACCTGGTGGACGACCATGATCGTCGGCCCTGGGCGTCCGGTGATTGCTTCGGTGGCCTACGATCTTCCCGTCGGGGAGGGCACCGGGTTGGTGCTCGAGGCGCAGGGCTACGACATCACCTGCTCCGTCGAGGAACCCCTCGACGTGATGACGTTGCGGGGGACGGCGCCGGCCGTCGGGTACGCCGAACCGACGGCGGTCTACCGGGGTGAGGTGGGTGACCCCACCAGTGTCGGGTTCGACCTCAGCTGGACCACCGACGGCGTGCCGTACCACTACGAGATCACCACGCGATACGAGGTGCCCTGTCTGGTCAGGGGCACGGTCACCGTGGGCGGCGAGGTGCTCGCCGTCGAAGGGCACGGCCAGCGTGACCATTCGTGGGGCGTCCGTGACTGGTGGGACTTCGGCTGGTGCTGGATGGCAGCCCGGCTCGACGACGGGACCAGGGTGCACGCCGCCGACATCCGGATCCCCGGGCACCCGGTGGTCTTCGGGTACGTACAGCGCCCCGACGGGGAGGCGCACCCGGTGGAGGTGTTGGAGATGACCGAGGTCCTGGGCGATGAGGGACTGCCGAGCACCGGCCTGATCCGCATCGGTCCGGGCAGCCTCGAGCTCGGGATCCACCCGTTGGCCTTCGGGCCGCTGCTGCTGGTGGCTCCGGACGGCCGGTCCACCCGGTTCGCGCGTGCGGTCGCCCGGTTCACTTGCCGTGACGGCCGGGCGGGCACCGGGTGGATCGAATGGAACCAGCCCGACCTTCCGGTGACCGCACGGTAGCGTCGGGTCGGTGCGCCTCTCGCTCGACCCGATGCTCGACCCGTCGGGCTACCGGTTCGTGCACCGGATCCGGCCCCGCTTCGCGGAGACGGACGCCATGGGGATCATCCACCACAGCGCCTACCTCCCTTACCTCGAGGAGGCCCGCGTCGAGCTCCTGCGGGCAGCCGGCCACCCCTACGACGAAGTCCGGCGACACGGCATCGACTTCGCAGTGCTCGAGCTGTACGTGCGCTACCGCCTGCCACTCCGCTTCGACGACGAGGTGGACATTCACCTGGCGGTGGGCAAGCCGACCCGGACCACCTTCCAGATCGGGTACCTGTTGCAGGTGGCGGGGGAGGCTCGGTCCACCGCGGTCACCGTCCACGGCGCGGTGGACGGTGACGGCAGGGCGGCCCGCATGCCCCCGTGGCTGGCCGACCTGGCCAACCCTGAGCCCGCGGCCTGACCGAGAGGCCATCCTGGTGCACGTGTCCTACGGGCTGCCGACCCACCGGGTCGACCGCGAAGAGGAGTTCCTCGCCCCCGGCGCCGTCGGCGAGTTGGCCGCCGGCGCCGAGGCGGCCGGGTTCGGGGCTGTCCACACCACCGACCATCCGTTCCCGGGTGACGCCTGGCTGGCCCACGGTGGCCACCACTCCCTCGACCCGCTGGTGGCACTGTCCTTCGCCGCGGCGGCCACGACCACCATTCGGCTCCACACCAATCTCTTCATCGCCGCCTATCGCAACCCGTTCGTGGCCGCCAAGGGCATCGCCTCCCTCGACGTGCTGAGCGGCGGACGGATGATCGTGGGTCTGGGTGCGGGATACCTCGAGCCCGAGTTCGAGGCGCTCGGCGCGTCGTTCGCCGAGCGGAACCAACGGCTGGACGAGGCCATCGCCGCCATGCGCGCCGCGTGGACGGGCTCGAGCACCACCTTCGAGGGGTCGGGCTACCGGGCGACGGGGAACACCATGCTCCCGAGGCCCGCCCAACGTCCCCACCCCCCGTTGTGGATCGGCGGCAACAGCCGTCGGGCCATCCGCCGGGCGGTGGAGCTGGCCGACGGCTGGTGCCCCTTCCCCAACCCGGCCCGCCTGGCGGCACGCACCCGAACGGCGCCGCTGGAGAGCGGAGAGGATCTGGCCCACTCGCTGGCCTACGCACGCGAGCACGCAGCATCGATCGGGCGCAGCGCACCCCTGACCGTCTGCTTCATCCCCGAGGGGCTGTCGATGGGCGGCGGATCCGTGGTCGACGAGGAGCGGGTGACAGCATCGCTGCGGGGGCTCGAGTCGATCGGGGTCGACTGGGCCAGCGTGGCCCTCCCCGGTGAGACGAGGGATGCCCAGCTGGCCGCCATCGAACGGTTCGGGCGGGTGGTGCTGCGCGAGGTGGCGCCGACCTAGCGCCGTGCCCGAACTGTCCCCGTCGGCCACACCGAAGTGTGCAACAGTTGCCATGCCACACTTCAACCCGGGCGAAAGGGAGCACGATGAGCACCGAGACACCTGGACCCCACCTCACTCGGAGCCCACGGCGGGCGTCCCTCCGTTGGCTCGGAGGCGTGCTGACGCTCGCTTGCGCACTGACAACAGGAATGCTCGTCGCATCGGCTGTGCCCGCCGCGGCCGCCACAGGCACGTGGTCCGCGACTGCAGCTGTTCTGCCCGCCAACGCCGACCCGGGGGGGACGTCGGACCTCGTCGTCACGTCCTGCCCGGCGCCGGGGAACTGCGTGGCCGCAGGCGAATACACCACTGGGGGGAACCCTGCCGGGTTCGCCGACACCCAGTCCGGGGGGTCCTGGACCGCCACCCGGACACCGCTTCCCGGCAATGCCAATCCGACCGTTGATGCTCCGCCAACGGGATTGCGGTGCACCGCGGTCGGCTCTTGCATCGCGGTCGGTACGTACCAGGATACGGGCGGGGCCACCCAGGGGTACGTCCTGACACTGGCCGGCGGCGCGTGGACCGTCACCGAGGCACCGGTTCCCTCCGGGGCCAACGCCAACCCAGGAGTCACCATCACCGCCCTGGCGTGTCCTGCCCCGGGCTCGTGCGCTGCGGTCGGCACCTATAGGGATGCCGGCAGCCATGTCCAGGGTCTGCTCCTCACCGAGACCTCCGGCGCCTGGAGCGCCACCGAGGCGCCGCTGCCCGCCGGAGCGAATGCCAATCCCGGCGTCACTCTGTACACCGTGTCGTGCGGCGGCGTCGGCTCGTGCGTGGCGGTCGGCTCCTATGTCGATGCCGGCGCCAACACCCAGGCACTGGCCCTCTTCCTTTCCGGAGGCACCTGGACGCCGACCGAGGCCCCCCTGCCGTCCGATGCCGGATCGTCGCCCAACGCGGTCCTGATCGGTGCGTCGTGTGCCGGAGTGGGCAGCTGCATCCTGGTCGGCCGGTACGCGGACGCCTCGAGCCAATCGCACGCCATGGCCGAGTCGGTGGCCGGCGGGGTGCTCACGGTCACCCGGGCTCCGGTCCCGGGTGATGCCAAGACGAGCGGAGCCAGCCCCGCACCTTCTTCCATCCTGCTCGCCGTCTCCTGCCCGTCGGTGCAGTACTGCGTCGCCGTCGGCCAGTACGTGGCCCAGTCCTCGACCGCAACCGGGACGGCACCCCTCATCGACACGCTCTCGGGAGGTGCCTGGACGTCGACCGCCGCTCCGGGGTCGTTCGACCCTGCCGTCGGGCACCTCCTCGTGGGCGTCTCCTGCTCATGGCCCGGGTCCTGTGCTGCGGTCGGGATCAGCACCGGCGGCCCGACCGGGTTCATCGAGGCCCTCACCGGGGGCACCTGGGTCGAGAGTTCCGCGATCCTGCCCTCCGATGCCGTCGTCCCCAACCAGTCGGAGTTCGGCCTGGGTGAGCTGGCCGGCAATGCCGTCTCCTGCGTGGCCGGGACATGCACGGCATCGGGCACCTATCGAGGTGTTGCCGCCTTTAGCGGCTTCGTCGACACCTTCCCCAACCTGACCGGCTACCAACTGGTCGCCTCCGACGGCGGCCTCTTCGCCTTCAACGCCCCGTTCCTGGGATCGATGGGAGGCACCCACCTCAACCAACCCGTCGTGGGCATGGCCGCGGTGCCCGACTCCGGTGGCTACTACGAAGTGGCCAGTGACGGCGGCCTCTTCTCCTTCGGGGCACCGTTCTTCGGCTCGATGGGCGGCCAGCACCTCAACCAGCCCATCGTGGGCATCGCCTTCGACAGCCGGACCGGCGGCTACTACGAGGTGGCCTCCGACGGCGGCATCTTCGCCTTCAACGCTCCGTTCCTGGGCTCGATGGGCGGCCAGCACCTCAACAAGCCGATCGTCGGCATCGCCTTCGACGGGGCCACCGGTGGCTACTACGAGGTGGCCTCCGACGGCGGCCTCTTCGCCTTCGGGGCACCCTTCCAGGGCTCGATGGGCGGCCCCCCGCTCAACAAGCCGATCGTCGGCATGACCTACGACTCCACCACCGGCGGCTACTACGAGGTGGCCTCCGACGGCGGCCTCTTCTCCTTCGGGGCACCCTTCCAGGGCTCGATGGGCGGCGCCCCGCTCAACAAGCCGATCGTGGGCATGGCCTACGACTTCGCCACCGGCGGCTACTACGAGGTGGCCTCCGACGGCGGCATCTTCTCCTTCGGTGCTCCGTTCCAGGGCTCGATGGGCGGCACCCCGCTCAACAAGCCGATCGTGGGGATGGCCTTCGGCTGATCGGCCACCCACATCACCTTGGTGATGACCCGTCTGCCGTAGAGGTAGCCTGGGTGTGGAGCGCCGGGAAGTCTGGTCGGCATTGGGTAGGCCTCGGTGGTCGCCCTCGCAGAGGAGCGCGGTGACCGAACCAGAGCAGGCGGGCGTGGGGCAACGGCTGCCGGACCATGCCAGGCAGAGCAGGCTACGCCTTCCCAGTTGGCGGCGCGAGTCGCTTCGAACGACGTTCTGGGTGGTGCCGACCCTGGCCATCGTGGTCGCCTGCGTGCTGTTCGCCATCACCTATGAAGTGGACCTGGCGGCGTACCACCACCACGTGACGCTGCCCTGGTGGGTGAGGACCGGAAGTGCCGACGCCGGCCGGCAGGTTCTGATCGCCATCGCCGCGGCCATCATCACCACCATTGGCGTGGTGTTCTCCATCACCATCCTGGCCCTGACGCTGGCGTCCCAGCAGTTCGGGCCTCGGATGATGCGCAACTTCATCCGGGACCTGGGCAACCAGATGACGCTCGGTATCTTCGTGGGCACCTTCGTCTACTCGGTGCTGGCCCTCGGCTCGATCACCGGCCTCCCGGCAGGGGACTTCGTCCCTCACCTGTCGATCACCGTGGCCGAAGCCATGTTGCTGGTGGACCTGGTCGTGCTCATCTACTTCATTCACCACATCGCCAAGTCCATCCAGCTGCCGGAGGTCATCGCCGGGATCGCCCGTGACCTCGACAGGGCGATCGACGCCGAGTTCCCCGAGCACCACTCCGCTCTGGGCGAAGGCCGGCATTCACCTTCCGGGTACACCGCGGAGTTGGTGGACGTGCTCGAGAAGCCGGGGGCGGAAGTCACCGCCAAGCAGAGTGGCTACCTCCAGTTCGTCGGCTACGGGCAGCTCGTCGAGATCGCCGAGGCCTCTGATGCAGTGATCCGCCTGGCCCATCGGCCCGGGCACTTCGTGGTGGCCCATCGCACGCTGGCCACGGTGTGGCCGGCCGGGGCGGCCAGGCGAGTGGCTGCCGCCCTGGACGAGGCCCACGTGACCGGTCCGCATCGAACCCTCACCCAGGATCCGGTGTTTGCCATCGACCAACTCGTCGAGATCGCCATTCGGGCCCTCTCCCCAGCCGTCAACGACACGTTCACCGCGTTGACGTGCATCGACTGGCTGTCTGCCGGATTGTCGGAGATCTCGGCCAGAGTGCTCGAAGAAGGGGTCTATCGCGATCGGGGCGGACATGTTCGACTCATCGAATTCGATCCGAGCTACAGCCGGATCGTGGATCGGGCCTTCGACAAGGTCCGTCAGGCGGCCCGCGCCATGCCCGCCGTGATCATCCGGATGATCGACGCACTCGCCCACATCACGGAGAACACGACCAGCGACCGACAACGCGCCGTTCTCCTCCGTCAGGCCGAGATGATCCTGCGTGGCGCCGAAGAGGAAGTACCCGAACCAAACGACCTGGCTGACATCCGCCTACGGTACGATCGGCTCGTGCAGGCGTCGACGGCACTGGATGACAGGCTCCTGGCAGGCCGGCGCGGTGTCGATTGACGCGACGGCTGCGGACGAGTGTCCCATATGATGCCGACCAGACCGCCCCAGCCTGGCGCTCCCGAAGAGGGATCGCAACGGCGCGGCAAGGAGGACACCCATGACGATTGCCGTCGGTGACAGGATTCCGGACATCCGGGTGATGACCTTCGGCCCCGACGGGCCGACCCATGTGCAGACCGGCGACGTGCTCGGCTCCGGCAAGGTGGTGCTGTTCGCCGTCCCCGGCGCCTTCACCCCGACGTGCTCGGACTACCACCTGCCCAGCTACGTAATCCGCCATGACGAGTTGAAGGCCAAGGGTGTCGACAAGGTGGTGTGCATCTCGGTCAACGACCCGTTCGTGATGGAGGCCTGGGGAGAGGCCCAGCACGTCGGTGCTCTGGTAGAGCTGCTGGCCGACGGGAACGGCGACTTCACCGGGGCGATCGGGCTCGAGCTCGACGGGAGCGGGTTCGGCCTGGGGACCCGGTCGCAGCGCTACGCCATGGTCATCGAGGACGGCGTGGTGACCACGCTCAACGTGGAGCCGGGCGCGGGCCTGTCGGTCAGTGCGGCCGACGCCATCCTCCAGGTGCTGTAGTCGGCACGCCCGGCCCGGTGCCGGTCGTCCGCCGAGCCGGTCAGCCTGCCGGCTCCCAACGCCACCCGTCGACGTCGACACAGGTGATCGGGCCGTCGGCGCCCGCGATGGTCTGGCCGCGACGTGCGGCAGGGCAGTACTCGTCCGCCTTGTAGCACTTCCCCTCCGGGTCGACGAGGCAGGGCGTTCCGGCCGGCGGAACAGCATCCTGGGCCGAGGGCCGAGGGCCGAGGGCGGAGGCGCCGTGGCCGGCGCGGCCGGCGCGGCCGGTGAGGGGGTGCCGTTGGCGAACGGGGTGGCCCCGGCGAAGTCCCCGGCCAGGGTCTGGGAGACGGGGCCGACCACGGCGGGGTCGCCGGTGACCAGGCCGAACTCGCGATTGTCGTCGAGGCTCGATGTCGAGAAGTTCTGCGAGCCGACGAAGGCGGTCGACCCGTCAACCGCTATGGCCTTGGCGTGGATGTACAGGGCGCTCGACGAATCGGGGTAGGTCGCCACACGGACCCCGGCGCCGCCCTCGGCGGTCACCGGTTGGCCGTTCCAGTCACGGTCGAAACCCGCTTCGACGGCGGCCACAGCGGTGGGATCGCGGTCCGTCACGAGGAAAGTCGCGGGTGGTGCCGTAGTGCTGCGCCGTGAGGTTCCCGGTCATCACGGCGGAGACCGCTCCGTCCACGGTGACGGTCTTCTGGTGGAAGATGACGGCGTCGGGCACCCAGCGCACCGGCACCCCCGCTGCCTCCAGCTGTGCGTGGGCGGCCCGGTTGACCGATGCCCCGCTGTAGGCGTGGTCGAGCAGCACCCGGATGGCCACCCCTCATTGACGGGCGGCGATCAACAGGCCCTGGGCCTGCGTGTCGGCGAGCTCGTACATGGTCATGTCGATGGTGTGGCGAGCCGAGGCGATCAGCTGGTCGACGGACCGGTAGCCGTCGTCGGGTTCGACGGTCAGGGTGAGCATGCCGGTACCGACGGCGGCTGTCGACGTGCTGTCCGTCGAGGTGGGCCCCGGCGGCGTTGGCGTCGAGGGACCGGTGGTCGTCGCCCCCGGGAGCGTCGGCATGTCGTCTGGGCGGAGTGACCCACGGTCGGTGTCGACGCGCTGCATCCGGCCAGGGCCAGAGTGGCGAGGAGCATCACACCACGACCACGGATCCGGCACCGGGCACCTCGACCACCGTCGCGATGCTGGTCGTGTGTTGGGGAGCGTGCCATGACGGTGCACCTCGGGATGGGTGGTGCCGACCGGGCCGGAGGGGACGGACGGCCCGGTGCAGGAGTGGGGCGCGGCGGCGCGAGCGCCCAGTCGACCAGGTCGGGCGTCGGGCGTCGACCGCACTGCCTCGCCGGAAACGATTGTCGGGTGCCCGCAGGGAGCGGGCCGGCACGCCCGGTTGCGCATGCAGGTGGTTCCGCCACTACCGTCGAGGGGATGGAACTGATCGACACGCTTCGCACGACCGGTGCGGTGCGCGAGTACCAGGACGCCGCCGTCTCCGACGAGACCGTCTACCGGGTGCTGGACAACGCCCGTTTCGCACCAAACGGGGGCAATCGCCAGGCCTGGCGGGTCATTCTGGTGAAGGATCCCTCGCTGCGGCAGGCCATGCGGGACATCTACCTTCCCGGCTGGTACGAGTACCTGGCCCAGGTGAAGGCCGGTCTCACCCCGTGGGCGGTGGTCACCGATCGCGAGCTGGAGCGCCGGTCGATCGCAGGTGCCCCGGCCATCGCCCAGGCGGCCAGCGAAGGCCCGGGTGGGTTCGCCGAGCACTTCGACGAGGTCCCGGTCATGCTCGTCCTCTTGGCCGACTTCGCCAAGCTGGCCACCGTCGACCGCGATGCGGAGCACTACACCCTGGTCGGCGGGGCCTCGGTCTACCCGTTCGCGTGGGGCATCCTGTTGGCCGCCCGGGCCGAGGGCCTGGCCGGGGTGATGACCACGATGGTGGTGAGGGACGAGACGGCGGTCAAGGAGCTGCTCGGCGTGCCCGACACCGTGACGGTGGCCGGGGTGCTGGCCCTGGGCCAACCGGTGCGCCAACCGACCAGACTGCGCAGGGAGCCGGTCGAAGCCTTCACCACCATCGACCGGTTCGACGGAACGCCGCTGTCGATGCCGTGACGGTCGAGTGTGCCGGACGGCGCGGTCGTCCCCGGCGGGGGAATTCCCGGTGAAGGTACGCTTCGGTGTGGGCATGGGGGCCACGGCACTGGTCGACGGGGCGGGCTTCTCGCGCCTGGTCGACGACATCGACGGGCTGGGGTTCGACTCGATCTGGCTGCCCGAGGTGTTGACCGCACCCACGCTCGACCCCCTGGCCGCCCTGGCGTTCGCAGCCGCCCACAACTCCCACCTGAAGCTGGGCACCACCCTGCTCCTTCCCGGCCGGAACCTGGTCCGAGTGGCCAAGCAGCTGTCCACGCTGGATCTCTTGTCCGGCGGTCGCCTGCTGATCACCTTCGTGCCCGGCATCCCCCGGCAACCCGAGTCGGGAGCGGTGGGGGTTGCCGGGCCGATCAGGGGGCGCGTGATGGACGAGATGCTCCCGGTGATGCGCAAGCTCTGGGCGGGGGAGCCCGTCACCCACCACGGTGCGTCCGCCGACTTCGAGGACGTGGCGTTGTCGCCGCTGCCGGTGCAGCGCCCCCTCGAGTTCTGGACGGGGGGCATGGTGCCGGCGGCGCTCCGGAGGTGTGGTCGCTTCGCCGACGGCTGGCTCCCGTCGTCGTGCACCCCCGAGGAGGTCGCCGCGGCCCGGCGGGTGATCGACGAGGTCGCCGAGCAGGCCGGACGCGTGATCAGCCCCGAGCACTTCGGGGTCTCCATGGCCTATGCCCGGCGCCCCCTCGAGCCGAAGATGGTCCGGGCCCTGGCCGCAGCCCGCAAGGGTGTCGATCCGAAACAGGTGGTGCCGGTGGGCCTGGACGGGCTGCGTTCCCTGATCGAGCGGTTCCTCGAGGTGGGGTTCTCCAAGTTCGTGGTGCGTCCGCTCGAGCCACCCGGGTCGTGGCGGACCGAGCTCGAGGCACTGGCCTCCGCCGTCCTCGACCTCCAGACATGACACGAGCGAGGCCGGTCGAGCTGGAGTTCGTGGCCCACGACGACCCCGAGCTGCTCGGCCGTATGGAGTCGATCAAGACCGCCGGGAGCGGGTGGATCAACGTGGAGCCGGTGATCGAGGAGGACCACGAACCGCCGCCACCGGGGCCTTTCGCCTTCCTGGGTGGATCGACCCACAAGGTCCCGACCGTCACCTGGATGCCCGGGAAGCGGGTGGCCGACGGGACGGTGAAACCGACGACCGTCGGACTCCAGCATGCCGCCGGCCCCCGGGTTGCCTGGAAGCTGCGTGATCTCGGCCTCCCCCTCCCCGATGGCTGGCGGATCACCCAGGACCACCCGAGGCGGGGCCTGGTGGCCCAGGTCCCGGCCGACGCCGACGACGACGCGGTCATCGACTGGCTGCTCCGCGCCGCCCAGGCGGTGTGCACGGTGCCTGCCACCGGCCGGTGGATTGCCTCGGTCTACGCCGGGCTCGCCTAGGGTCGCGAGCGGCGGAGCATCCCTCTCACTGGGAACCATCGACGAAACGTTGGCACTGTGATCAAGGAGTTCAAGGAGTTCCTGTTGCGGGGAAACCTGCTCGACCTGGCCGTGGCGGTGGTCATCGGCGCTGCGTTCACCGGAGTGGTCAACTCCTTCGTGAGCAGCCTGGTCACGCCGCTGATCAAGGCCATCTTCGGCGGGCAGACCCAGTTCAACAGCCTGCACATCGCGATCAACGGCTCGAAGTTGCTCTACGGCACCTTCCTCGACGCGCTGCTCAGCTTCGTCATCATTGCCGCGGTGATCTTTTTCCTGGTGATCAAGCCGGTCAACCACCTGATGAAGGGCCTGGGCCGTACGCCCGGGGAGGAGCCGGTCCGCGAGTGCCCCGAGTGCCTGTCCAAGGTGCCCGACGCGGCCACCCGCTGTGCCTACTGCACGTCCCAGCTGACGCCGACCGGCTCGGGTATGGGCGACTGAACCAGCGACGGCCTGTTGGTGGCCGCGTGCGCGGCGGCGCCCGCCTGCTCGGCCGGCTGCACCTTCCCGGGCACCGACCGCCAGATGACGCCGGCCACGGCCAGGCTGAGCACGACGGTCGATGCGGCCGTCACGAACGGCAGCCAGGTGGCCAGGGCGAAGGCGGCGCCGGCGGCGGCGGCGGCAACGGCGGTGGAGGCGGTCTGGCACGTGGCGAACAGTCCCTGCACCCTGCCGACCTGTGCCGGTTCCGACCCCTGGGTCAGCATCGACTGGCCGGCCGGTAGCGCGGCTGCGAATCCGAGTGCCTCGAACCCGGCCATCACGATCAGTGCCGGCACGCTGTGGACGAAGGGGTACGAGGCGCACAGGGTGGCCGCCAGGCCGATTCCGGCCAGGACCAGCCACCGTCGGTCCATGTGGTCGGCAAGCCATCCGCTCGGTTTGGCGGCGATCACGAACGGCACGGCGAAGAGCGTCCACGACAGGCCGATCTCCCAGCCCGACGCCCCGCGGGACACCAGCAGGAGTGTCCAGCAGATGTCGTAGACGCCGTTGGCCAGCCCCAGGGCGGACCCCGTCACCAGTGCACCAACCATCGACCGGTTGAAGGTGATCCGGGCGAGCGGTGCCGCCGTCCCGTCAGCCCTCCGGGTGGCGGCCTCGGCCCGCTCCTCGGCGATGCTGCCGGACTCGGCGATCCGCAGGGCAGGGACGCAGGCGGCAAAGGAGATCATCCCCGAGCCGAGGAAGATCGCCCACATGTAGTGGACGCCGAGGAGGCTTCCCACCAGGGGGCCGACGGCCATGCCGGCGATCTCGCCGCCGAAGATCGAGGCGAACGCCCGCCCCCGGCGCTCCTCGGCCACCGAGCCGGAGATCATGGCCAGCGAGGCCACGGCAGCGGCGCCCGCGCCGACGCCCTGCAGGGCGCGCAGGGCGATGGCTGCCGACGGCACGATCGGGGCGAGGAACAACAGGCTGGCCGTCCCGTAGATGGCCAGGCCGGCGACGAGCACGGGTCGCCGCCCCACCCGGTCGGTGATCCGCCCGATCGGATACTGGAAGAGGACCCCGGCGGCGAAGAACGAGGCCATGACCACGCCGGCGAGGGCGTCCGTGCCGCCGAGCCGCCGGATGTAGACCGGGAGCATGGGAACGATGGCAGTGGCGCCCATCCACTGCAGGAAGACGGTGAGGGTGAGGGTGCGGATGAGCCGGGCGGACCCGTTGGCGTCCGCAGGCACCGGGACCCGGTCGGTGCGGATCATGACGGCCTCTTGGTCATTGCCTCGAGCTCGGCGCCCACCCGGGAGCGCAGGGCAGCCGAGGGCGGCGCCAGGCCGAACAGGTCGCACAGCCACAGGCCGTCGCAGGCCAGGCGCAGCACGGTAGCTACCGTCGGGTCGAGCCCGTCGCCCTCGAGGCGGGCCTGCCACCGGTCAGCGGCCTCCTGCAGGGGGAGGAGCAGGGCCGGCTCCGCGGCGGCCGCGGCGATCAGGGCCGCACCCAACCGGTCCTGCCGGTCGGGCGTGGCCGTGCCCGGGGCCATGGTGGACCGGATGTAGGCCCGGGTGAAGGCACCGGGCCCGTCGGAGGAGCGCAGCTCTCGCTCGATATCCTCCTCGAACTCCTTGATGATCTTGGCGACCATGCCGGCCACCAGCGCACCACGGGTGGGGAAGTGGTAGAGGACCCCGCCCTTGCTGAGGCCGGCCTCGGTGGCGGCGGCATCCAGGGTGAGGTGGGCCACCCCGTCCCGCAGGACGACTTCTTCGGCGGCGTCGAGGATGCGGCATTTGGTGTCGCCGCCGGCCCTGGTGTCGCCGCCGGACGCGGCGGTGGCGGGAGCGGAGCGGCGGGCGCGGCCCTTGGTCGTGGTGCCCACCTCCATGCTCTCACTGTACCGTCTGGACGGTACAGTTCGACCGCAGGCCGGACCGGCTCACTCCGGGCGGTTCCCGAGGTGCCACCCGCCACAGAACCGGCACGGATAGGGATCGAGGTCGGCCCCTTCCTCGAGCCGCAACCGCAGTGCCGAGCGGTTGGCCCCGTCCTGGGTGGCGAACCGCGTCTTGGGCGTTCCATCGGACCGCCAGTGCTCGCGTGGCGTCCCTCCCGGAACCGGGGTCGACGACGGGCGGGGGCGCTTCCTCCCCCGGCGGGCCTTGGCCACGGGCCCCGGCTACTCGGTGTAGACGGGCGGCCGCTGCTCCTTGAAGGCGGCCGTTGCCTCGGTGAGGTTGCCGGTGTGCCCGGCCAGCAGCTGGGTGCGGTTCTCGAGGTCGACCGCGGCCCGGAGGCTGCCCACTTCCAAGGACGACCAGATGGTGTCCTTGGTCAGGGCCAGGCCGAAGGGGCTGAACGCACACATCCCCACCGCCATGTCGATGGCCAGGTCGAGGACCTGGTCGTCGGCCACCACCCGGGAGACCAGCCCGATCCGGAGTGCTTCGTCGGCGTCGACCGACTTGCCGGTGAGGAGGATCTCGGCCGAGTTGGAGGTGCCCACGGCGCGCGGGAGCAGCCAGCTCACCCCGAGCTCGGTGCCCGACAGGCCGTTGTTGATCCCGGCCCCGCAGAACACGGCGGTCCGTCCGGCCAGGCGGATGTCGGCGCCCAGGGAGAGGCACATACCGCCGCCGTAGGCCGGTCCCTTGATGGCGGCGATGATCGGCTGGGGGATGGACCGCATGGCCGGGACGATCCCACCCATATACTCCATGGCCCGCATACCCATCCGGTGGCGTCCCAGGTCTTCCGTACCCGGGGGCAGGCCGGCGTGCTCGAGTTCGAGGCCCGAGCAGAAGGCGCGGCCTGCCCCGGTCATGACGACCGCCCGGCACTCGTTGTCACCGGCCACGGCCGCGAGGGCGGCGTAGAGGTCGCCCACCAGGGCGAAGGACATCGAGTTGAGGCGGGAGGGGTTGTCAAGGGTCACCACCCGCACGTGGGGATGGACCGGATCGACGGAGACGAGTGACATGGCCCCAGCCTCACCGACCAAGGCGCCCGGCGCCACTCAACCCTCCGGATGGGTCATTATCGTCAGGTGCCGATCGAACCGTTCCGCGCATTTGACCCCTACGGCGGCGCCGCCCCTCCCGAGTCACTGACCGGGTGCCTGCTGGTGGCCACCCCGCTCCTGTCCGACCCCAACTTCTCGCGCCGGGTGGTCCTGGTGCTCGACCACGGTGACCACGGTGCACTCGGGGTGGTCCTCGACCGGCCCGGCGGCGTGGCCGTGGACCAACTGCTTCCCCAGTGGCAGTCCCTGGCCACTCCTCCCTCCGAGCTGTTCACCGGTGGCCCGGTCGCCCGCAACGCCCTGATCGGCCTGGTGCGCCTCGGCTCGAGGGACGATGCCGCCGAGGCATCGGAGAACCGTCCCGCCGGCTGGAGGCTGCTGGTCGATGCCGAGCGACCGGTGGGCACGGTGGACCTCTCCGCCGATCCCTCGGATATGACCGACTCGATCCTGGGGGCCCGCCTGTTCTCGGGCTACGCAGGGTGGGGCTCGGGCCAGCTCGAGGAGGAGATCGACGAGGGGTCGTGGTACGTAGTGCCCGCCGAGGCGCGCGACCCGATCTCGGCCGATCCCGAGGGGCTGTGGCGACGGGTGCTCCGCCGCCAAGGGGGTGCCCTGGCCCTGGTGTCCGGATTCCCCCCCGATCCCGCCGTCAACTGACCCGGCCGGCGCTACCATCGCCTCGTGGAGAACCGAGCCGGTCGCCCCGTGGTGCCCGTGGTGCGCCCGGTCGGCGCCGGTGACGTCCCGGCGCTCGCCGCCATGCTGGTCCGCTCGTTCGCCGACGACCCGGTGGCCAACTTCATGTTCGCCGGCGACCGCCGCCGCCGCTTGGGCCTGCGCTCCTTCTTCACCGCACAGCTCCGGCGGCAGTACGTGCCCGCCGGCCACGTGTACACGACCGAGGGCTTGGGCGGGGTGGCGCTGTGGGGCCCGCCCGATCGGGTCCGGCACCCCCTGATGGAGCTGGCGTACCTGTTGCCGGCGGCGCCGTTCGTGGTGAGCTCGCGGGTCCACCGTGCACTGCAACTGCTCTTCGAGGTGGACGGGCTCCACCCCAAGGAGCCGCACTGGTACCTGGCCACGCTGGGCACCGAGCCGGCGCAGCAGGGGAAGGGCATCGGCTCCGCACTGCTGGCCTCCATGCTCGCCACCGTCGACGAGGAGGGGGTCCCGGCCTACCTGGAGTCCTCCAAGGAGCGGAACCTGCCGCTGTATGCGCGCTTCGGGTTCGAGGTCATCGACGAGCTCCGCTCCAAGGTCGCCATCCCGCCCATCTGGCGCATGTGGCGCGAGCCGCGGGTCCCCGACCTTCCCTGACCCGCGGGCGGTGGGTGACTCCCGCGGGTGCTGGTGTGCGGCCCCGGGCTCAGGCCCTGACGTGGACGCCGTGGGGCAGGCCCTCGGGTGTGGCCACCACGGCCTGCATCAGTTCGATCAGGGCCCGGGTGGGCGCCGAGGGGAGCCCCCTGCTGCGCTGGGCCACACCGACCCGTCTGCGGGGGAGCCCCTCGACCGACACCGGGTGGAACCGTGAGCGCAGGACGGTGGGAATGGCGGTTGCCGGCAGGATGGCCGGTCCGTACCCATCGAAGGTCAGTGAGGCGATGAGGCGGAGGCCGTCGATCTCGGCGGCGGGGATCAGGTTGATCCCCAGGGGACGGGTGACGGCATCGAGTTCGTCACGGAAGGCGGTGCCCGGCACGGGCAGCAGGAGCTCCAGGTCGGCCAGGTCCTCTAGAGTGAGGGGGCGGTCGGGAGTGGCCATGGCATGGCCCTCGGGCACCACCAGCATCAGGTCCTCTTCGAAGAGCAGCCTGGCCACCAGGTCGCGGCCGCCGACCGGCAGGTGGAGCACGGCCAGATCGAGCTGGCCCGAGGCCAGTTGGGGCTCCATGCCGGTGGTGGTGCCCTCCACGATGACCAGTCGCAGCCTGGGGTGGCGCTGGTGGGCGGCGTCCATCAACCGGGGGACCAGCCACCGGGCGGTGGTCCCGATCATCCCCACCCGGACGGTGCCGGTCACCTCGTCCCGGCAGGCGGCCACATCGGAGACGAGCGCGTCGAGCTCGGAGAGGATCCGGCGGGCCCGGGCCACCACCACCAGGCCCTCCTCGGTGAGGTGGCCGTCGGACCGGTCGACCATCGGGGCGCCCAGCTCCCGCTCGAGGCGGGCGATATGGGCGGAGACATTGGACTGCACGGTGCCCAGGTGCTCGGCCGCGGCAGAGAAGGTGCGGTGGTCGCTGATGGCGGTCAGTGCCTGCAGGTGCCGAAGTTCCATCACAAAAGAAGATAGCAGCTATCAATATCAGCTGCTTGACTGATTGCTCGCGAGTGTTATACGCTTCATATACGACCGCAGGAGCACAAGGAATCCCCCTCCTTTCCTGTTTGTGTCAGTGCGAAGGGACCGCCGACCCCCCCTGGTGGTCCCTTCGCCGCGTCCGGGGGCAGATGCTTGGCGTGGGTCGCGGCGGCGGACTTCCGGGTTCGGCCCCGTTCCGCCTCCCGCTCCGTGCGGGTGGGCGGTAGCGTGAACCCATGTCCGAATCGCACGGCGCCGTCTTCGTCGATCTGGACCGGACCCTGATCCGGTCGGCCAGTGGGCCCGTGTTCCACGAGGCGATGGTGGCCGAGGGTGTCCTGCCCGCCGGGCGCCATCTTCCCGGTGACCGGTACATGTACCGGTTCTACGATCTGTTCGGCGAGTCGGTGCCGTTCATGGGGTTGGCCCGGGCCGCTGCCCCCCTGATGCACAACCGCTCGGCCGAGGCCGTGCGCCGGGCGGGGAAGCGCTCGGTCGAGCCCCTGGTCGAGCTGGTCCAACCGTTGGCCCTCGAGACCCTGGCCGCCCACCGGGCCGAGGGGCTGCCCCTGGTGCTGGCCACCACGTCCCCGGTGGACCTGGTGTCGCCCCTGGCCGATGCACTCGGCTTCGACGGGGTGATCGCCACCCGCTATGCCGAGGTCGACGGTCACTACACGGGCAAACTCGAGGGTGGGTTCGTCTGGGGCGTGGGCAAGCGGACCGCGGCCAGGCAGTGGGCGGCCGACCACGGCATCGACCTCGGCGCCTCCCACCTCTACACGGACAGCTTCTTCGATCTCCCGCTGCTGCACGAGGTCGGCCATCCCCACCCGTTGAACGCCGACCCGCGGCTGGCGGCGGTGTCCCTGGCCCGGCGGTGGCCCCTCGAGTACTGGGACCGCTCCCCGGGCGTGCCGACGGTGGGGGGCCTGGAGCCCTACCACCTGTTGCGTCTGTTCTTCCGGCCCGAGGCGTTCCCCTACGCGCGATTCAAGGTGACCGGCGTCGGGAACATCCCGAAGACCGGCCCGGTGCTGCTGGTGTCGAACCACCGGAGCTACTTCGACGTGGCGGCAATCGGGCTGGTCGCATCCGAACTGCGCCGGCCGGTGCGCTTCATGGGCAAGCAGGAGGTGTTCGACGCACCCGTGGTCGGGCAGTTGGCCCGCGCCCTCGGGGGAATCCCGGTGGACCGGGGGAGCAGGTCGTCGGCACCGATGCATCGGGCCGCAGCCGCACTGCGGGCGGGCGAGGTGGTCATCGTCCTGCCCCAGGGGACCATCCCGCGGGGTGAGGCGTTCTTCGACCCGGTCCTGAAGGGCCACACCGGCGCAGCCCGCCTGGCCGCCGAGACCGGGGTCCCGGTCATCCCCATCGGGGTCTGGGGGACGGAGAAGGTCTGGCCGCGGTCGTCCAAGGTGCCCAACATGGCGAACCTGCAGCACCCGCCCAGGGTGACCGTCAGAGTGGGGAGGGCCGTCGAGCTCGGACTCGAGGACGCAGTGGCGGACACCACCGTTCTGATGTCGGCGATCGCCGATCTGCTGCCGGCGGAGTCCCGCATCGAGCACGTCGCGACGAAAGAGGAACTCTCCCGCACCCGACCTTCGGCGTGACCGTCGACGCCGTCGCGTCGACCGGCACGCTGCCGGCCCGCGCCTCGGCTGCCGTCGGGGTGGTCAAGGTCGCCAACCGGCTGTCGAGGGTGCTCGGACGCGGGAGCGGGACGGTGGTCGGCGGTCGTGCCGGGCTGGTCGTCGACCCCGCCCTGCTGGCAACACTGGCCCGGGACAGGGACGTGGCCCTGGTCACCGGCACCAACGGGAAGACCACCACCACCAGCATGCTGGTGGCAGCCCTCTCCGGTGCGTCGGGGCCCGCGATCGCCACCAACGACACCGGGGCCAACATGCCCGCCGGCCACGTGGCCGCCATGGTCGATTCCCCCCGGGCGACTGCTGCGGTGCTTGAGGTGGACGAGAGCTATCTAGGCCAGCTGATCGAGGAGACCCACCCGCGTGTGGTGGTCCTGCTCAACCTGTCGCGGGACCAGCTCGATCGCATCGCCGAGGTGAGGATGCTGGTCGACCGGTGGCGGTCGGCACTGGCCGGCCTGTCCGGATCCTCCGACTCTGGGGCACGGGGCACGGTCGTGGTGGCAAACGCCGACGACCCCATGGTGGTGTGGGCGGCGCTGGCGGCGCCGGACGTCCGCTGGGTCGGCGCCGGCCAGGTGTGGCACGACGACGCCGTCGGCTGCCCGGCCTGCAGTGGCCGGATCGAGTTCGGGGCCGAGGGGGCATGGGCCTGCGATCGGTGCGACTTCGCCCGGCCCGCGCGGGACGCCTGGCTCGAGGGTGCCGACCTGGTGATAGCCGACGGTGCTCGCCAGGTGCTCACCCTGGGGCTCCCCGGACAGTTCAATCGGGCCAACGCGGCCATGGCCGCCCTGGCTGCCACCGAGATGCTGGCGAGCAGGACACCGGGTGCGGCACTGCGGACGGCACTGCCGCTCCCCGGTGTACTGGCCCGCCTCGCCTCCGTCGACCAGGTGGCCGGCCGCTTCTCCTCCACCGTCCGGAGGGGCCGACCGGTCCGGTTGCTGCTGGCCAAGAACCCGGCCGGGTGGACCGCCATCTTCGACCTGTTGGACGAGGCCGGACCCGGTGACGCCCCGGTGGTGCTGTCGGTGAATGCCCGGGTCGCCGATGGCCTCGACACCAGTTGGCTGTGGGACGTCCCCTTCGAGCGCCTGGCCGGACGATCGGTGGTGGCCACCGGCGACCGGCGCATCGACCTGGCGGTGCGGCTGCGGTATGCCGAGGTCTCCCATGCCGTGGTCGACGGCCCCCTGGCCGCGCTCGACCGGGCGGTGGGCCTTTCCGATCTGGGGACCGCCGGCCCGGACCGGGGCCCGGGCACCATCGAGTTCCTCGGGAACTACACCGCGTTCGCCGACCTGAGGAGGCAGTTGTGAGTGGGTCCGCCCGCGGTACGGCGCTGACCGTCGCGGTGGTCTACCCCGACCTGCTGGGCACCTATGGGGACGGCGGGAACGGCCTGGTCCTGGCCCGCCGGGCATCGTGGCGCGGCATCGACACCCGACTCGTCCAGGCAGACTCGGGGCGTCCCCTCCCCACCGCCGATCTCTACTGCATCGGGGGCGGTGAGGACGGCCCGCAGGTTCGTGCCGCCACCGCGCTCCGCGAGGACGGCACCCTGCTCCGGGCCGCGGATCATGGCGCCGTGGTCTTCGGTGTCTGCGCCGGCTTCCAACTGCTCGGACGGTCCTTTCCCGACAGCTCGGACCGGCCTCAGGAGGGTCTCGGCCTTCTCGACATCACCACCCGCAAGGGCACCGGCCCACGGTCCGTGGGCGAGCTGGTGGCGACGGTGGCCCCCGACGGGCCGCGTCCGGGCGGTGGTGGATCGCTGCCCCGGCTGACCGGCTTCGAGAACCACGGGGGAGTCACCTCGGTGGGTACCGGGGCGCGCCCCCTGGCCCACGTGGTCAGCGGGGTGGGCAACGGAAGCGGTGATGGGTCGGAGGGCGCCTGGTCGGGTCGGGTGCTCGGGACCTACCTGCACGGCCCGGTGCTGGCCCGCAACACCGCGCTGGCGGACCTCCTGCTGGGGTGGGCACTGTCGGACCCGGGAGGGCCGGCACCGCTCGAGCCGCTCGAGCCGCTCGACGACGCCGAGGAGATGGCCCTGCGCGCCGAGCGCCTGTCCGCGGTCGACGGATCAGGCCGGGGTCACCTCGTGCGTCGGTTCCTCCACCGCCGGGGCTGAGCGCCCCTGCTCCCACAGCGCACTGGGCCACCACCACGCTGGGCCCACGTCCATCACCAGGGCCGGCACGAGCACCGACCGCACCACGAACGTGTCGAGGAGGACCCCGAAGGCCACGATGAACCCGATCTCGGCCAGGGCGACCAGGGGCAGGATCCCGAGGACGGCGAAGGTGCCGGCCAGGATGAGCCCGGCCGAGGTGATCACCCCTCCGGTGGCGGACAGGCCGCGTCGGGTACCCTCCCGCGTCCCGTACTCGATGGCCTCCTCCCTCACCCGGGCCATGAGGAAGATGTTGTAGTCGCACCCGAGGGCCACCAGGAAGATGAACCCGAACAGGGGCAGGGCGGGGCTGGTGGCGGCGAATCCGAACACCGTGGTGTTGGCCACTGCGGCCACCCCGAGTGAGGCCAGGTAGGAGGCCAGCACGGTCAGCACCAGCAGGATCGGGCCGAGGACCGCCCGGAGCAGGATCATGAGGACGAGCAGGACCACCGCCAGCACCAGGGGGATCACCACCTTCTCGTCGTGCACCGTGGCCTTGCGCACGTCAAGGTCGACGGCACTCGGTCCGCCGACCAGTGCGTCGGGCCCGATCGTGGCCGCCAGTTGGGCGCGCAGGTCGTTGACGGTGGCGTCGGCCGCCGGAGTGGAGTCCGCCGCGGTGCCGATGGCCACCACCTGGGCCAGGCCACCGGAGATCTGGGGTGGCGTGACCGTGGCGATGCCCTTGACGCTGGCGGCGATCCGGGCCGCCTCGGCCGCCCGGTCGGCGGGCACGATGATCAGCAGCGGCGCGGTGGTCCCCGAGGGGAAGCCCTGTTCGATGAGGGTCTGGCCGGCCACCGAGTCGACCGTGCCGGTGAACCCCTCGGCGTTGGTCAGGTTGGTGTCGAGGTGGAACAGCCCGAGGGCCATGACCCCGAGCAGGAGGGCGCTGAGGATCCAGATGGTCCGGGCCCGGGCGGTGATCAGGCGCCCCAGCCATACCCACAGACGCTTCTGGACGACCTCGTGGCCGGCCTCGACCGAGGGGTCGAAGTGGGGCACGAACGGCCAGAACACACCGCGGCCGAGGATGAGCAGCAGCATGGGCAGCGCGGTCAGCATGGCGATGACCACTACCACCACGCCGATGGCGCACACCGGGCCGAGGCCCCTGTCGGAGTTGAGCGACGCGGTGAGCAGGCAGAGCAAGCTGAGGGTCACCGTCCCGCCGGAGGCCAGGATGGTGGGGCCCGCTCGGCGGAGGGCGGCAGCCATCGCCTCGTGGCGGTCCTCGTGCCGGACGAGCTCTTCGCGATAGCGGGCCACGATCAGCAGGGCATAGTCGGTCCCCACCCCGAAGATCAGGATGGTGAGGATGCCTGCGCTCTGGCCGTTGACGGTCAGGCCGTGCCGGGCCAGCTCATAGATCAGCGCTTCGGCCGCCTGGTAGGCGAACCCCACCGCCAGCAGGGGGAGAAGCCACAGGAACGGGCTGCGGTAGATGATCAGGAGCAGTACGGCGACCAACACCCCGGCGGCCAGTAGCAGTGTGGTGTCGAGGCCCTTGAACGCCCCGACCGCATCGACCAGCGAGGCGGCCTGGCCGGTCACCTTGACGTCCAGACCGCCGGATCCCTCTCCCACGACGGCGCGGACGTGGTTGACGGCGTCGGTGGTCTGATTGATGTCGGCCGCCGAAGAGAGCGGGACGGAGAAGTACGCAGTGGCACGATCCGTGGAGATCACCGTGGCCTGGGCCGGCTCCTGGCCGGCGGCGCGGTCGGGAGTGGCGTCGATCCTGCTGCGGTCCGACGCGATGGTGGCCAGGTCTTCGGGGGTGAGCCCGCCGGGCCGGTGGTAGACGACGGTGGCCAGCTGGGTCTTGCCGCCGGTGAACCTCCCGGCCAGGTTCTGGACCTGGGTTGACTGGGCATTCGGGGGGAGGAACGAGATGGCGTCGTTCTTCTCCACCGACATGAGCTTGTTGGCCACTCCGCCGGCCAGGCCCAGGATCACCACCCACACGACGAGGACCACCCACTTGGTCCGCTTGCCGCAGATGAAGCCGATCACTGTCGGGGCCCTTTCCTCTGTGTCGTCGTCAGCGAGACCGCCTCGGCCACTCGACGCCCTCATCGGTGTCACGGTGGCCGGGGGCGGTCGACAGCATCCACGAACGGCGCCAGGCCGCCGCATCAGGGCCCCGCAGCGAGGGGGTGGCTCCTGAGGCGGCCCTCATGCGGGCAGTCCACCAGTCGGAGGAGGACTCGTCGGCCAAGGTGGCGATCGCGGCCTCGATGCGTGTTGCGAAGCGGCGTGCGTCCTCGCTCTCCTCGGGCCGGAGCGGGGTGCCGAAGGTGACCGTGGTCCGTGTCCGGCGCACGGTGTTCCGGCCCTTGGGCAGGATGTGACGGGTGCCGTCGAGGTGCACCGGGACCACCGGACGACCGGTGCGTGAGGCCAGATAGGCCGCACCGCCCCGAAAGGTCTGCGCCCACCCGTCCGGGGAGCGGCCTCCCTCGGGGAAGATCATCAGGCTCCACTCGTCGCCCAGCAGCTCGGCGGCCAGATCGGCCGAGCGCCGGTTGACCTTGGTTCGCTCGATGGGAATGGCACCCAGCAGGAACGACCAGGCATCGGCCTTCCACCGCCGGTCGAAGAAGTAGTCGGCGGCGGCGGCCACCACGGTGCGATGCCGGAAGCGAAGGGGCAGGCAGCTGAGGAGGAGGGGGGTGTCGACGTGGCTGGCATGGTTGGCGGCGAAGATGACCGGTGCCTCGAGCCCGGTGAGGACCTCCTCGCCCCGGACCAGGGGCGAGGCGAGCATCCGGGCCACCGGCCGGGTCACGTTGTCCAACACCATGGCGCGGGCCAGGCGCACCGGGTACTTGCGGGCCCAGGCCGTGTCGTAGTGCACGCCGAGGTCGGGGGTCGGGGCCGGCCGGGGGATCGACTCGGGCCAACTCGGGGCGGCCAGGGGGAACCCGCTCCTGCCCGCACGGGCAGCCAACGCGGGAGGGGCCAGCCTGCGCAGGGTGCCGCGCAGTCCGCCGGATCCCCCCTCGGTCTCGCTCGTGCCCAGGGTGGCATCGGTCCGCACCGCTCGGCGAGGTCGCAAGGAGTTGGAGGAACCGGCCCCGGCGCTCATCGCACGTCGGCCATGAGGATCGGGGGGGCGTGGAGATGGGTCAGCGACGGCGAGGTGCCGACCACGTCCCTCGCCATCTCGAGGGCGTCGGCCAGGGTGGATGCGGCCCGGAACCCGAGGCGGTGGACCGCGGCCTGGTCGCCACCGACGATGATCACCGACCCCAGGTGTTGGAGCGCATGGGCGCACCAGTACCACATGTAGAAGGGGTGGACGCCGTGGTAGGCGTGCCCGGTGCGGTAGAGATGGATGTACCACGGGTCGGTGGCGAACCCCTCCTCGAAGCGGTCTGCCACCTCGATCGGGTCGGTCGTCTCGCTCAGCACCTGTTCGAAGAAGTCGATGTAGCTCGGGTGGTGCACCGGGTTGAACTCCC